>JALHOU010000034.1:0-23820 GCA_022842825.1 Rubrivivax sp. | reverse complement strand
CTCGAGAACGCCAGGATCCTCGGCCTTTCGGAGCTGCGCAAGAAGGTCATGGAGGAGAAGCGGCCCTTCGACTACGACACACCGGTGGAGGGCCTGCGCGCGTTGGACCGCCACACGCTGCAGATCCGCCTGGGCGTGCCGACGCCGCGCTTCATGCTCAACTTCACCGACGGCTCGTTTGTCGGTGCCGTGGCGCGCGAGGTGGTGGAGGCCTATGGCGACAAGATCGGCGAGCACCCGGTGGGCACGGGCGCCTTCCGGCTGGCCGAGTGGAAGCGCAGCTCGCGCATCGTGCTCGCGCGCAACGAGAAGTACCGAGAGGTGCTCTACGACGAGACGCCGCCGGCCGGCGACGAGCGGCTGGCCAAGGCGGCCTCGAGGCTCAAGGGCCAACGCCTGCCGCTGGTGGACCGAGTCGTCATCTCCATCATCGAGGAGAACCAGCCGCGCTGGCTGGCCTTTCTGAACGAAGAGCAGGATGTGCTCGACGAGGTCCCGGTCGACTTCGCGCCCACCGTCATCCCCAACAACCGGCTGGCGCCGCACCTGGCGAAGAAGGGCATCCAGATGGTGCGCACGGCGCGCCCCGACGTGGCGATGTCGTTCTTCAACATGGAGCATCCGCTCGTCGGCGGTTACGAGGCGCACAAGGTGGCGCTGCGCCGCGCCATCAGCCTGGCCGTGGACGTGGAGCGCGAGATCACCCTCGTGCGCCGTGGCCAGGCCATCCCGGCGCAGGGGCCGCTGGCGCCGGCCACCTACGGCTACGACCCGAAGTTCAAGAGCACGCTGAGCGAGTTCAGCCGCGCGCGCGCCAAGGCGCTGCTCGACATGCACGGCTACGTCGACAAGGACGGCGACGGCTGGCGCGACCAGCCCGACGGGCAGCCGCTCGTCCTGCGCTACGCGACGCAGCCTGACCAGCAAAGCCGCCAGCTCATCGAGCAATGGCAGAAGAACATGACGGCCATCGGTATCCGCATCGCGTTCGACACGCAGAAGTGGCCCGAGAACCTGAAGGCCAGCCGCGCCGGCAAGCTGATGATGTGGGGCGTGGGCTGGCTGGCCGGCGACCCCGATGCCGACACCTTCCTCGCGCTCGGCTACGGCCCCAACATCGGCGGCGCCAACCACGCGCGCTTCAACCTGCCGGCCTTCAACGCGCTCTACCAGAAGCAGCGCCAGCTGCCCGACGGCCCCGAGCGCCTGGCCGTGATGGAGGCGGCGGCGCGCACGATGATCGCCTACATGCCCTACAAGATCCACGTGCACCGCTTCGTCACCGATCTCTCGCACCCGTGGGTGGTGGGGCATTACCGCAACAACTTCGTGCGCCACTTCTACAAGTACGTCGATCTCGACACGGCCGAGCTGCAACGCCGCGGCGGCAACGGGCATTGAGGCCCCAAGGGCATCTTCGGGAGTCATCACGATGAAGCGCCGTGACACGCTCGGTCTCACCGCCGCCGCTGCGGTGTCCGCGTTGCCAGCCTGGATGCAGGAGTCGGCAGCCAGCGAGCGCCGACCCAACGGCGCCACCAACGGCGGCGGCCAGGCCGGGCCGCGCGTGCTGCGCTATGCCATCCTGGCGGCCGAGACGAGCTTCGACCCGGCGCAGATCAACGACAACACCTCGCGCACGATCACCTCGCACATCTTCGAGGCCCTGTACACCTACGACCATCTCGCCAGGCCGCCGCGCCTGGTGCCGGTGGTGGCCGATGGCGAGCCGGTGGCCGAAGACAGCTTCAGGCGCTGGACCTTCAAGGTGCGGCCCGGCATCGTCTTCGCCGACGACCCGGCCTTCAAGGGGCAGCAGCGCGAGCTCGTCGCCGCCGACTTCCTCTATTCGATCAAGCGCTTCGCGGACCCCTTGCTCAAGAGCCCGCTGTGGGCGAGCGTCGAGAACTTCAAGGTCCTTGGTCTGGCCGAGGTGCGCAAGGAGGCCTTGGACAAGAAGGCGAAGTTCGACTACGAGCGCCCGGTCGAAGGCATGAAGCTGCTCGACCGCTACACATTCCAGCTGCAGCTGGCCGAGCCGCGCCCGCGCTTCAAGGAGAACATGGCCGTGCCCGACCTCTTCGGCGCAGTGGCGCGCGAAGCCTGCGAAGCCTACGGCGACAAGATCGGCGAGCACCCGGTGGGCACCGGCCCCTTCCGCCTGGCGCAGTGGCGGCGCAGCTCGCGCATCGTGCTCGAGCGCAACCCGACCTACCGCGAGCGGCTCTGGGACTGCGAGCCCGCCGCCGACGATGTCGAGGGCCAGGCCATCGCGGCCAGGCTGCGCGGCCGTCGGCTGCCGCTGCTCGACCGTGTGGAGATCGCCATCATCGAGGAGTCCCAGCCACGCTGGCTGGCCTTCCTCAACGGCGAGCAGGACTTGCTCGACCGCCTGCCGCCCGAGTTCGTCGGCGTGGCCATGCCTGGCGGCAAGGTGGCCCCCCATCTGGCCAAAAAGGGCGTCAAGGGCACGATCTCGCTGCAGTCGGACGTGACGTTCTACTACTTCAACATGGAAGACCCGGTGGTCGGCGGGATGGATCCGCAAAGGGTGGCGCTGCGCCGTGCCATCGGGCTGGCCATCGACACCGAGCGCGAGATCCGCCTGCTGCGCCGGGGCATGGCCATCCCGGCGCAGGGGCCCATCACGCCGCACACCACCGGCTACGACCCCAAGTTCAAGAGCGAGATGAGCGAGTACAGCCCGGCGCGCGCCAAGGCGCTGCTCGAGCTGCACGGCTACGTCGACCGCGACGGCGACGGCTGGCGCGAGAAGCCCGACGGCACGCCGCTGGCGCTGGAGGTGTCCACGCAGCCCGAGCAGATCAACCGCCAGTTGAACGAACTGCTCAAGCGCGACATGGACGCCGTCGGCCTGCGGGTCATCTTCAAGACCGCGAAGTGGCCCGAGAACCTGAAGGCCGGCCGTGCCGGCAAGCTGCAGATCTGGTCGCTCTCGTCGCTGGGCTCGGGCGGCGACGGGCAGGGCATGATCACGCGCTACTTCGGGCCGCAGGCCGGCAACCAGAACTTCCCGCGCTTCAAGCACCCGGAGATGGACGCCATCCACGAGAAGATGACCGTGCTGCCCGATGGTCCGGAGCGCCTGGCGCTCTTTGCCCAGGCGCGCAAGATCGCCATCGCCTACATGCCCTACAAGCTGCAGGTGCACCGGCTGGTGGCCGACATGATGCACGCCAACGTCACTGGCTATCGCCGGCCGGCCTACTGGAACGGATGGTGGCAGTACGTGGACGTGGCGCCGGGCCCGAGCCCGGCGTGAAGCCGTCGACGATGGCCCGCAGGGCCATGGGGGGCCCGCGATGAAGCGCCGGGAGATCCTCGCCGGGGCGGCAGCCTCCTGGCCGCTGGCCAGGGCGGTGGCGGCGCCGACGGCTGATGCGCCGGGCGAGAAGATCTTCCGTTATGCATTCAATACCGCCGAAGCCGGCTTCGACCCGCCGCGTGTCTCTGACCAGTCGTCGATCCGCGTTCTCTCGCACATCTTCGAGCCGCCACTCACCTGGGACCGCCTGGCGCGGCCCGCGAAGCTGGTGCCGCTGGTGGCCGCCGCACTGCCCGAGGTCAGCGACGACTTCAGGCGTTTCACCTTCACGATCCGCCCGGGCATCTTCTTCGCCGACGACCCGGCCTTCGGTGGCAAGCCACGTGAGCTGGTGGCGGCCGACTTCGTCTACTCGATCAAGCGCTTCTACGACCCGGCGCTGCGCAGCGAGTGGCTCTATACGTGGGAGAACGCCAAGATCCTCGGTTTGAGCGAGCTGCGCAAGCGCATCCTCGAGCAGAAGAAGCCCTTCCCCTACGACGAAGAAGTGGCCGGGCTGCGCGCACTCGACCGCTACCGCTTCGAGGTGCGGCTGGCCGAGCCGTCGCCGCGCTTTGCCGACGAGTTCACGTCGTTCAGCACGGCCAGCGCGGTGGCGCGCGAAGTGATCGAGCGCTATGCCGCGGACCCCCAGGCGCACCCGGTGGGCACCGGGCCCTTCATGCTGCACGAGTGGCGGCGCGCTTCGCGCGTCGTGCTGGTGCGAAACCCGCGCTTTCGCGAGCAGCGCTTCGACGGCGACCCGGCCGACGGCGATGTGGCCGCGCAAGCCGTCGCCAAACGCCTGGTGGGGGCGCGTGCGCCGCTGGTGGAGCGGCTCGAATTCGACATCATCGAAGAGTCGCAGCCGCGCTGGCTGGCGTTTCTCAACGGCGAGCACGATGCGATTCAGGTGCCGGTGGATCTGGCCACGCTCGCCGTGCCGGGTGGTCAGCTGGCGCCCTATCTTGCGCGGCGCGGCGTGCAGCTCGAGCGCAACGTGGCAGCGAGCGTGGCGCATACCTTCTTCAACTTCGACGACCCGCTGGTCGGCGGCTACACGCCCGACAAGGTGGCGCTGCGGCGCGCCATCCTGCTCGCCTACGACAGCGCGCTCGAGGCCAGGCTGGTGCGCGGCGGCCAGGCCGTGCCCGCACAGAGCATGATCCCGCCGGGCTGCTACGGCACCGCCGAGCCGGGCGTCGTCACCGAGATGAGCCGCTCGAGCCCGGCGCGCGCTGCGGCACTGCTCGAGCTGCACGGCTATGTCGACCACAACGGCGACGGTTGGCGCGAGCTGCCCGGCGGCCAGCCGCTCGAGCTGCGCATCGCCTTCCCGCCCGACCAGCGCTCGCGCCGCCTGAGCGAGCTGTGGCTGAAGCGAATGAAGGCCGTGGGCCTGCGCACGCGCTTCGAGGTCGCACCGTTCGGCGAGCTGATCCGCAAGTCGCTCGCCGGGCAGTTGATGATGTGGGGCTACAGCTGGAGCGCCGGCGCCCCCGACGGCGATTTCTTCCTCGGCCTGGCGTATGGGCCGAATTCGGAGCAGAGCAACGACGCGCGCTTCAAGCTCGCGGCGTTCGACCGCCTGTACGAGCAGCAGCGGCGCTTGCCCAACGGCCCCGAGCGCCTGGCGCTGATGCACCAGGCCAACAAGCTGATGCTGGCCTACGTGCCCTACATCGCGCACCTGCACGAGATCACCAACGACTTGCTGCATGCGCATGTGCGCGGGCCGATGCGCAAGCCCTTCGGCGGCGACTGGTTCCGCTGGATCGACGTGGCGCCGCCCGGAGCCTGAGGGCCGGCCGCCACCTCCCGGCCGTCAGGAAAAGGACAAGGGCGACCGATCGGCCGCCCGTGCGCAGGGAGAGCGAAGGCGCGGCCGGGCCGCGCCGGCAGGGCGCTACTGCGCTTGCGAGACGATCGTCACGCGCCGGTTCTCGGGCGCGGCGACGTTGGTCTTGTTCATCAGGTTGCTGGAGCCCTTGCCGACCGCGTCGACACGGCTGGCGTCCAGGCCGTGCTTGCTGATGAGGTAGCCGCGCACCGACTCGGCGCGCGCCTGCGAGAGCTTCATGTTGTGGTCCTCGTTGCCGCGTGGGTCGGCGTGGCCTTCGATGGTGAAGCGCACGCCGGCCAGACGGTCGGACTTCATCGCCGCGGCAAGCACGTCGAGCGCGCCGCGCGCCGGCGCGGTGAGGTCGGCCTTGTCCGTGACGAAGGTGACGAGGATCGAAGCACGCCCGGCCTGGCCGGCGGCGGCACCGGCGGCGGCCGTGGCCCCGGCCGTGGCGGCTGGGCGCACGGCCGGCCGGAAGCTGCGCGTGCGAATGCCGTCTTCGGGTGCCGACGCGGCTTGCGGCGGCGTGAGCGCGTCGACCAGGGCTCGCTCATTGACCTGGCCCTCGCGCATCACGCGCTCCTGAGCGAAGGCCGGCGCGGCCACCAGGGCGGCGGCGACGCTGCCCAGACACACGAGGCCGACGATGCTCACGGGGCGGAAGGCCTGGCGCAGGCCACGCAGGACGTGCAGGGCGGGGTGGGAGGGGGCAGTGCGGTTCATGGCGGCTTCCGATGGATGAAAAGAACAACGGTTGCGACTGAAGCGGATGGTAGGACAAGCCGGTTGGCGCTGTCGTCCCCCAAACGGTGTCTCACCTCCGGTCGACTGGAGCGCATTAGGCCACTCCACCGCGCTCGGGGGGAGGAGACCAAGGTATCACCCGCCGGGCCCCTGCCGCGCAGCCGTCGGTGGCGTGATACTTTGCCGCTCAGGCCCACTCAGCTCCTTCGCTCCACCCGGTTGCCCAGCCGCGCCGCCAAGTCGCCATGACATCCGCCGCCCAACCTCACGGTTCCATCCTGCTGGCCGACGACCATGGCCTCGTGCGGCACGGGCTGCAGCTGCTCATTGCCGAGGCGATGCCGCAGTTGCGCGTGCATCTGGCCGGCTCGCTGGCCGAAACCGTGCATCTGCTGGCCACCGCCGGCCGCTTCGACCTGGTGCTGCTCGATCTCACCCTGTCCGACGTGCACGGCATGGCCGGCCTGCGCCGGCTGCGCGAGGAGTTCCCTTACGTGCCGGTGGTCATCCTCTCGGCGCAGGATGATCGCGACACCGTGCTGGCGGCGCTGGACGCCGGCGCCATGGGCTTCATCTCCAAGGCGGCAGCGCCGAGCGAGCTGCGCGAGGCGCTGACGCACGTGCTCGCCGAGCACCGCATCCACCTGCCGCAGTCGGTGTCGGGTGGCATGGCCACCAACGCGCCGGAAGGGGGCGGACGCGAGCTGTCTGAACTCTCTGCGCTGGGTCTCACCGAGCGCCAGATCGAGGTGCTCGGCTACGTGGTGCAGGGCCTGCGCAACAAGGAGATCGCGCGCCTGCTCGACCGCTCCGAGGTGGTGGTGAAGAAGCACGTCACCGCCACGCTGCAGGCGCTGGGGGCACCCAACCGCACCAAGCTGCTCGTGCTGCTCAGCCAGCGCGGCTACCGCGTGCCTTCGTTGCGTGCCGGGCTGGTGGCCGGTGACGGCGAGTGAGCGGACCGAGCCAGCTGGGGCTGATCGAGCGGACCGAGTGAGCGGACTGAGTGAGCGGGGCCCCGTGTCATCCGCCGTCGATCGGGGTGGGGGGCGAGTGAAGACCGGTGCCCGCAGCGCCGATCGGGGGCGCGACGGCAGACGCGACGGCGCCCGCGATGACCGCCGCGACGCCGGCCGCGACGCCAGCCGTGAGGGCCCGGCCACCGAGCCGGCCGCGCCGGGCACCACCTCCGACGTGGCGGCGCAGATCGCCGAGCAGCTGCCGCTGCGCCGGCGACGGCTCGGCCTGGCGTTTGTTGGCCTGGGTGTGCTGGCGCTGGCCGCGCAGACGCTCTTCGAGTGGCTGCTGCCCTACGACTCGGCTGGCCTGCTGCAGCTGAGGCGCTGGCTGGGGCAACCCGGGCTCTCGGCGTCGGTGCTGGCCTGGGTCTGGGCCGGGTTGTGCCTGCTGCTCCTGGCCGGGATGGCGAAGTTGCGGCGAGCCTCCGACCTGCTGGCGGCGCTCACCGGGCTGGCGCTCGGCTCGGCCCACGCGGCGGCCGGCGGGCCTTCGCCGGCGGTGGCGATGCTTTGCCTGGTGGGCGTGGCGAGCCTCGGCTGGCAGGTGCGCGCAGGCGGCGGCCTGGCCCTGCTGCTGGGCGCTGCGGTCGCCGTGGCCGCCTGGGATGCGCTGCTCTCGGGCTTCCCGACGCTCTGGATCGCCGCCGCAGTCCTGGTGGCGATGTTCGTCTGGATCGACAGCCGGCACATCCGGGCCAGCGACCGGCGCCTGTTCGCCGCGCTGGAAGACCGCGACACGCTCATCCGCGACCTCGATGCGCGCGGCGAGCAGCTGCAGGCCGTGGAGCGCGCGCGCACGCGCCTGCTGGCCAGCATCAGCCACGACCTGCGCCAGCCGCTGCAGGCGGTGCGCCTCTATGCCGAGGCCCTGCGCGCGCGACCCGACCTCGACCCCACGGCGCGCCGCCTGCTCAGGCAGCAGGTGCAGGCCGCCGACGACGCCGTCGGCATGCTCGACCAGTTCAGCGAGTTCAGCGCCATCGAGCACGGCATGCTCGTCTCCCACCCCGAGCTCGTGAACCTGCGCGAGGTGCTCGAGCGGGTGGCCGGTGGCCTGCAGCCGGCCTATCCCAAGAGCCGCCTGCGAATCGCGGTGCATGGCCGGCCGACCTGGGTGTGGGTGGACCGCAGCCAGATCACGCGCCTTGTGCAGAACCTCGCCGGCAATGCAGTGCGCTACAGCGTCGGCGTGCCCATCGAGGGGCCGGCGCGCGTGGTGCTGGCCGTGCGTCCGCACCGCGGCGGCTGCGTCATCGACGTCGTCGACAACGGCCGCGGCATCCCCTCCGACAAGCTGGAGGCCGTCTTCCAGCCCTACGTGCAGCTGGCGCAGGCGGCCGAGGCCTCGCGCGCCGGGCGGGGGCTCGGCTTGGCCATCGTCAAGGGCCTCGTCGCGCAGCTCGGGCTGACCCTGGCGCCAGTGCGAAGTCGCCTGGGCAACGGCACGCGTTTTCGCGTCAGCCTGCCGCGCACGTTGATGCGCGAGGCGCCGATGCCGCGCACCGTGACCGGCGTGCCACTCACCGCGCGCCTGGACGGCTGGCTGCTCGCGCTGCTGGACGACGAGGACGCGCCGCGGCTGGCGCTGCGCGCCGCGCTCGAGAGCGTCGGCGCCACCGTGGTGGAGGCTGAGTCGCTCGGCCGGCTGAAGCGCCTGCTCGACGCGCAGGAGCGCTTCCCGGACGTGCTGATCTTCGACCTCGACCTGGGCGCTGACCAACCCGATGGCCGCGCCGCGCTGGCCGAGCTGCGGCAGGAGTGGGAGACGCCGGTGCCGGCCGTCATCCTCACCGGCCGCGTCGGCGCGCGCAGCATCATCCTGCCGCCGCAATGCAGCATGCTCGAGAAGCCGGTGGCGCTGGTGGATCTCGTCGCGGCGCTCAACCGCGTCGCGCCGCGGACCGACCTGAGCCTTTGAGCGGCGCCGTGCGCGTTGTCCGCGCCACGCGCGCCGTGCGCGCAGTCCGTCCCGGCTTGCCGGCGCTCGGGCCACCGGTGGCCGTATCGAGCGGCACGGGGTCGACCGCGGCGGGGGTGACCGGGACCGGCGCCGCCGCGCCGTCGCGCAGCGCCTGAAGCATCTGCACGAGCCGCGGGCCGATTTCGCCCCTCAGCCACGCCGGCCCGCGGCCGGCGGGCGCCGAGCCGCGCTGGAAGGCGCAGTTGAAGACCACCATCTCGCCGCCGCGCAGCGAGCCGAAGGCGGCGCCGACGGCCAGCACCTCGCTCACGAGCTCGCCGTCCATCGTGCAGAAGCCCTGCCGGGCGTGCTCGCGCAACGCGGCCGCGATGCCCGGCTCGAAGCGCGCCCAGTCCTCCGGCGCCTTGACGCGGATCTCGTTGAGCAGTGCCGCGCGCTCGTCGGCCGCCAGCCCGGCCAGGTAGGCGCGGCCGATGGCCGAGCCGACGATCGGCAAGGTCAGCCCCACGTCCGCCATGGGGCCGTGCGCGCCGCCATGGAAACGCACCCGCTGGCTTTCGCGCGCCGCGAGCCGGCTGGTTTCGACGAGCACGATGCTCAGGCGGTCGCGGATGCCCATCGACACGTGGCCGCCGGTGACGGCGGCCAGCGCATTCATCAGCGGGCGCGCCTGCTGGCGCAGCGTGATCGAGGCCATCAGCGGATAGGTGGCGGAGATCAGCGCCGAGCCGAGCGCATAGCGGCCGTGGCGCGCGTCCTGGCGCAGGTAGCCGAGTACCGTGAGCGTGTACGTCAGGCGCGAGATCGTCGGCCGCGGCAGGCCGGTGCGTGCCGCCAGCTCGGCGTTCGAGAGCTCTTGGTCCTCGGCCGTGAAGCAGCGCATGAGCTCGATGCCGCGCGCCAGCGTGGTGGCGAACTGCTTGTCGCCGGCGAAGGCCTCGTAGCCGAGCGGCACGCGGTGCGGCTGATTGCGGAAGTAGCGCTCGCGCTCGCGTTGTCGGCCGGGCACGGGTGGCGCCGGGGGGTTGGGACGCATGGGAGGGGCGGGAGGGCGGGGATGGGCGGGGATGGGCGGGGATGGGCGGGGATGGGCGGGGATGGGCGGGGTGGGCGAGGCTGCGCCGAGACGCCGGAATATCGAAACGACGAGCAGAATATCAAAACGATGGCTGGCCGCGGACTGCGGCGCCCTCTATGCTGGGCCGCAAACGAGCCGGGCCCGGCTTCCCCATCGGGAGCCGGGGCGTGGCCAAGGAGACAAGCCTCATGCGCCCCGACGACCTGCCGGTGCACGACATCCCCGCGCTCGCCGGCAACAACGCCCCGGTGGCCGACGAACTGGACATCGAGCACCTCGAGGTCGAGGGCACGCTGCCGGCGGACCTGAACGGCCTCTACGTCCGCAACGGCCCCAACGCCTACTACCCGCCCGACTGGCGCTACCACGCCTACGACGGCGACGGCATGCTGCACGCCGTCACCTTCGACCGCGGCCGCGCGAGCTATCGCAACCGCTGGGTGCGCACCGCCGGTCTGGTGGAAGAGCAGGCGGCCGGCCGCGCGTTGTGGAAGGGCATCAAGGAGCCGCACCGCTCCGACCGGCCCGACGAGCCGATGAAGAACACGAGCAACACCGACGTGAAGTACCACGCCGGCCGGCTGATCTCGATGTGGTACCGCTCGGGCATGCCCTACGCCGTGGACCCGGTGACGTTGGACACGATCGGCCCGGCCGACTTCGGCGGCGCGCTGAGCCGCATCTCGGCGCACTCGCGGCCCGACGAGCACACCGGCGAGCTGCTGTGGTTCGACTACGACGTGAAGCCACCCTACATGCGCTACGGCGTCATCGGCCCCGACCGGAAGGCGCGCCACGAGGTGGAGATCCCGCTGCCCGGCCCGCGCCTGCCGCACGACATGGCGGTCACCGAGCACTACACGATCCTGCACGACTTTCCGCTGCTGCTGGACGAGGAGGCGTGGAAGCTCGGCCGCTACAAGCTGCGCTTCCACCCCGAGATGCCGACGCGCTTTGCCGTGCTGCCGCGCTACGGCAAGGCCAGCGAGATTCGCTGGTTCGAGGCCAGGCCCGCCTACATGCTGCACGTGGTCAATGCCTGGGAGGAGGCCGGCCCGGACGGCGACGAGGTGGTGATGGTGGGCACCCCCTACCGCCTGTACGAAGACGAGCAGGGCCGGCCCGACGCGCGGCGGCTCGAGCGCACCATCCACCACCGGCAGCGCGACTTCTGGCTCTACCAGTGGCGCTTCAACCTCGCCACCGGCCGCACCACCGAGGGCCCCATCGACGACACGCTCAACAGCGAGTTCCCGGTCATCAACATGGCCTACCAGGGGCGCAAGAGCCGCTACTCGTACCACGCCGTCTTCCCCTACGGCGGCCGCGAGGAGGTGCGCTTCACCGGCATCGCCAAGGTCAACCACGAGACCGGCGCCTTCGTGCACCTGAGCGAGGGGCCGGGCGCCTTCTACAACGAGCCCGGCTTCGCGCCGCGCGACGGCAGCCGCTTCGAGGACGACGGCTACGTCGTCACCATCGCCTGGAACCCGCAGCGCCAGGCCAGCGAAGTGCAGGTGTTCGACGCCCGCGAGGGCGAGTTCGGCCGCGGGCCGATCGCGCGCGTGAAGCTGCCGCGGCGCGTGCCGAGCGGCTTTCACGCCACGTTCGTGCCGCAGGCCGTCATGCAGCGGTGGCGGTGAACGTCGGGCCGGTCGGATGATCGTCGCAGACCCCGAGCACATCGCGCAGTACACCGCCCGCGGCTGGTGGGGCACGCGCACGCTCGACGACCACTTTCGCGAGGGCGTGGCCCGCCACCCCGATCGCGAGGCGGTGGCCGATGCGCCCAACCGCGCCGCGCTCACCGACGGCGCGCCGCGGCGCCTGACCTGGGCCGCGCTCGCCGACGAGGTGGCGCGCTTTGCGGCCGTGCTGCGGGCTCAAGGCCTGCGGCGCGACGACGTGCTCGTCGTGCAGCTCGCCAACGGCGTCGAGCAATACGCGGTGTACCTCGCGGCGCTGCGGCTGGGCGTGGTGGTCTCGCCCGTGCCCGTGCAATACCGCGAGTTCGAGCTGCGGCACGTGCTGGCGGTGGCAACCCCGGCCGCGGTCGTGACCTCGGCGCGCGTGCTGCGCCATGCGGCAGCTGCGATGTGGTGTGCGCTGGCCGACGAGTGCCGAGCCGCTGGCGCGCGTGCGCCCGTCGTGCTCGCCTTCGGCGGTGGCGACGGCGCGCTGCCGACGGGCGCCGTGTCGCTGGACGTCACCCTGGCGGCGCACCGCGGCCCGGGCGTGACCGAGCAGGCCGAGGGCCTCACCGCCAACGACGTCGCCACGCTCTGCTGGACCTCGGGCACCGAGGCCGCGCCCAAGGGCGTGCCGCGCAGCCACAACGAGTGGCTCATCGTCGCCCCGTCCATCATCGAGGCGGCCGAGCTGCAGCCCGGAGCGCGGCTGTTGAACCCGTTCCCGCTCGTCAACATGGCCGGCTGGTCGACCTGCATCGCCGCCTGGCTGCGGCTGGGCGGCACGGTGGTGCAGCACCATCCGTTCGACCTGCCGGTGTTCCTGCGCCAGCTGCGCGAGGAGCGCATCGACTACACGGTGGCGCCGCCGGCCATCCTGAACCAGATGCTGCGCGAGCCCGCGCTGCTCGAGGGCATCGACTTCCAGCGCCTTTCGCGCATCGGTTCGGGCTCGGCGCCGCTGTCGGAGTGGATGGTCTGCGGCTTCGCCGAGCGCGGCGTGCAGATCGTCAACTATTTCGGCAGCAACGAGGGCGCGGCCCTCACCGGCTCGCCGCGCGACATCGCCGACCCGGCGCTGCGGGCCCGCTACTTCGCGCGCGCCGGTGTCGAGCAGCCGTTCTCCACCATCTCCACGGCGGCCAAGATCCGCACGCGCCTCGTCGACCCCGACAGCGGCGAGGAGATCGGCGAGCCCGGCCGCGCCGGCGAACTGCGCGTCGCCGGCCCCACGCTGTTCGCCGGCTACTGGCGCGCACCCGACCTCACGGCCAAGGCCTTCGACGAGCAGGGCTACTACAAGAGCGGCGATCTGTTCGAGATCGCCGGCGAGCGGCAGCAGTTCTACCGCTTCGTCGGTCGCTGCAAGGACATCGTCGTGCGTGGCGGCATGAAGATCTCGGCCGAGGAGGTGGAGGCTCAGCTGCTCGGCCACCCGGCGGTGGCAGACGCCGCGGTCGTCGCCTCGCCCGACCCGACGCTCGGCGAGCGCGTCTGCGCCTGCATCGTGGCGCGCGCCGGGCACCACCCCACTCTCGCGGACTTGATGGAATACCTGCGCGAAGAGCGCCGCCTGGCGGTCTATAAGCTGCCCGAGACGCTGCTGCTGCTCGACGCCTTGCCGCGCAACCCGGTGGGCAAGGTGCTCAAGCGCGAGCTGCGCGAACTGGCCGCCTGCCGGGCTCCATCCTCCTCCCGATGAACTCCTCGAGACCCCCTGCGACGCTCGTGCTGATTCCCGGCATGCTCAACACGCCGGCCGTGTTCGACCGCACGCAGCGCGCCTGGCAGGCGCTGCCCTGGCCGCTGGGGGCGGCGCCGCGCTGCGTGGTGGTCGACGTGCGCGAGCCGGCCGGCATCGAGGCGATGGCCGCATCGGCCTGGGACGCGGTGGCCTCGCTGCCGGCCGCGGCCCCGCTGCTGCTGGCGGGCTACTCGATGGGCGGCTACATCGCCCTGCAGATGCTGGCTACCGCGCCGCGGCCGGTGCAGGGCCTCGCGCTCGTGTGCACTTCGGCGCGCGCCGACACGCCCGAAGGTGCGGCTGTGCGCGAACGTGCCATCGCTGCCATCGAGCGCGACTTCGACCGCTACGTGGGCACGCTGGTCAGTTTCATGCTCACGCCGGCGGCGCAGCAGGATGCCGCCCTCGTGGCCGATGTGCGCGCCGACATGCGGGCCGTGGGCCCCGTGGCGGCCGTTCGCCAGCACAGGGCCGCCGCGGCGCGCGCCGATCGGCGCGAGTTCGTGCGCCGGCTGACGCTGCCGGTGCAGGTGCTGGGCGCGGTCGACGACAAGGTGACGCCGCCCGCGCTCTCGCAGGAGCTGGCGCAGCTCGCGCCTCACGCCGAGTTCGAGCTGGTCGACGGCGCGGGCCACCTCGTGCCCTTCGAACATCCGCAGCGGCTCGCCGCTGCCCTGCAACGGCTGGCGCAGCGCGCGTTGGCCAACGAGAACCATTGAGATCATGGAGACCAAGCCGATGAATCGTCGTTCGTTGTGGGCCTCGGGGTCGGCTCGGTCCGCAGCCCTTCGCGGGTCCGCGCTGCGGGTGCTGGCCGCTGCGGCGGTGGTGCTCGGCGGCGCTGCTCCTGCTGCGCTGCTGGCGCAGGCGCAAACGCAAATGGCCGCCGCCTTCCCCGACAAGCCGGTGCGCGTGATCGTGCCCTTCGCGGCCGGCAATACGCTGGACGCCGCCATGCGCCAGGTGGGCGAGGTCTTCAAGGCCAACACCGGGCAGCCGCTCGTCATCGACAACAAGCCGGGCGGCGGCGGCCTCATCGCCGCGCAGGCGCTGCTGGCCGCGCCGGCCGACGGCCTCACGCTGCTGCTCGCCAACACGAGCATGCTGACCATCAACCCGCACACCTTCAGCAAGCTGCCCTACGACGCCGAGAAGAGCTTCAAGCCGGTCACCAACTTCCTGGGCTCGGCGATGGTGATGGCGGTCAACGCCGAGAAGGTGCCGCCGAACAACCTGGCCGAGTTCATCGCCTGGGCCAAGCCGCAGGGCGACAAGGTGAGCTTCGCCTCGTTCACGGCGGGCAACTCGTCGCACTTCGCCGGCGTCATCCTCAACCAGCGCGCGGGCCTGTCGATGGTGCACGTGCCGTTCAACGGCACGCCGCCGGCGGTGCAGAACCTCGTCGGCGGGCAGGTGCACGCCGCCTTCCTGCCGCGCCTGGCCGTGAAGGCCCATGTCGACAGCGGCAAGGTCAAGGTGCTCGCGGTGACGAGCCCGACGCGCAGCAACCTGATGCCCAACGTCGGCACCTTCCGCGAGCAGGGCGTGCCCGATCTCGAGATCTACATCTGGGCCGCGCTGGTGGCGCCGGCGGGCACGCCCGATGCGCTGGTGGCGCGCCTGAACGCCGAGTTCGTGAAGGCGCTCAACTCGCAGACCATCAAGGACCAGTGGCGGGCGATGGACTTCGACCCGCTGCCCTCCACGCCCGAGGAGTTCACGCGCTTCATGCAGGCCGAGTCGCGGCGCTGGGCCGAGGCGGTGAAGATCTCCGGCTTCAAGGCGAGCGAATGAGCGAGCCCGTCATCTCGCACGGGGGCGCGCCGGCGCCGGCATCCCGGCCGCTGCTGGCGCCCCTGGCACCGCTGCGCCTGCCGCTCTTCGCGGCGCCGATGTTCCTCGTCTCCGGGCCGGACCTCGTGGTCGCCGCTTGCCGTGCCGGCATCGTCGGTGCGTTTCCCACCCCCAATGCGCGGCCGATCGAGGTGCTGGACGACTGGATGCGCCGCATCACCGAGGGCCTGGCACGGGCGCGTGACGAGCAGGGCGCCGACACGGTCGGCCCCTGGTGCGCCAACCTCGTGACGCACCGCTCCAACGAGCGCCTGCCCGAAGACCTCCAGCGGGTGGCGAAGTACCAGCCGCCGGTGGTGGTGACGGCGCTCGGCGGCCCCAGGCCGGCGATCGACGTCGTGCATGGCTATGGCGGGCAGGTGTTCGCCGACGTCATCAACCTCACGCTCGCGAAGAAGGCGGTCGAGGCCGGCGCCGACGGCCTGGCCTGCATCTGTTCGGGCGCGGGCGGGCACACGGGCATGCTCAACCCGTTCGCCTTCGTGAGCGCTGTGCGCGAGTTCTTCAGCGGCCCCGTCGTCGTGGGCGGCGGCATCAGCGACGGCTGGGGCCTGGCCGGCGCCCTGGCCGCCGGCGCCGACTACGTCTACATGGGCACGCGCTTCATCGCCACCACCGAGAGCCTGGCGCGGCCCGAGTACAAGCAGATGCTGGTGGACTGCACCGTGGACGACCTCATCGTCAGCGCCGGCCTCACCGGCACGCCGGCCAGCTGGCTCAAGCCCTCGTTGCGTGCCAACGGGCTGGACCCGGACCACCTGCCCGCCGCGCCCGAGCGCAACTACAACAGCAACACCGCCATCGCCGCCAAGAAGTGGATGGACGTGTGGGCCGCCGGCCAGGGCGTGGGCGCCGTGCGTGCCGTCTGGCCGGTGGGCCGGGTGGTGGACGAGATCGAGCGCGAGTTCCGCGCCGCGCAGGCCCGCTTCGCGGCTTGGAGGCCGAGCACCGCGGCCGCCCGGCCCGTGCCGGAGGTGGCGACGTGAGCCAGGCCGACGTCGACCCGCTGCGTGGCACCTGGCAGCTCGTGCGCTGGGAGATCGCCTATGGCGACGGGCGGGCGCCGACCCTGCCGTTCGGTGAAGGTGCCACCGGCCTCATCCAGTACACGGCCGACGGCCACATGAGTGCCTGCATCGCGCGCGCCGGCCGCCGGCCGCTCGCCAGCGAGAGCGTGCGCAGCGCACCGGTCGAAGAACGGCTGGCGGCCTTCGAGAGCTACTTCCAGTACGCCGGGCCCTACGAGCTGCGTCGGGGTCCCGCGCTGCCCACGGGGCTGCAGGTGGTGCACCATGTGACGATGTCGCTGAACCCGAACTTCGTCGGCACGGACCAGGTTCGCAACGTGGCGTTCGACGCGGAGGGCGTGCTCACGCTGTCGGCCAGCGACACGGTGCCCGGCTCGTCCGTGGCGCGGCACCATCGGTTGATCTGGAAACGGGTGATGACCCAGCAGGCGACCTCCTGATGACCGCAGCGACCCTGTACGACAAGCACCGCGCCACCTTCGAGCGCGCGCAGCAGGCCTGCCGCGAGCGGCACTGCTGGAGCCCGTTCCCGGACATGCCGAACAAGGTGCCCGACGCGGCCGCCGCGCAGGCACGCGCGCTGGCGGCGTTCCAGGCGCAGCTCGGCCGTGCCTTCGCGCTCGAGCAGCCGGGCACGGCGGGCCGCCTCGGCGAGGAGGTGTCGCCCTACACCGAGGAGCCGCTCGGCATCAACTACCCGCGTGCCGGCGTCGATGCGCTCTTCGCGGCCGCCGGCCCTGCCATGGCGCGCTGGGCCGCGGCCGACGCGACCACCCGCATCGGCGTGCTGATGGAGGTGGTCGACCGCCTGTACCGCGAAGAGATCTTCGCCGTGCAGCAGGCGATGATGCACACCGCCGGCATGAGCCCGAACATGGCCTATGCCGGCGCGGGCGTGAACGCGCTCGACCGTGCCATCGAGGCGCTCGTCTACGCCGAGATGGCGCTGGCCGCCGTCACGCCCGCGGCGCGCTGGGAGCGCCGCTTCGGCGAGGCGCAGATCGCGCTGGCCAAGCGCTACCGCGCCCAGCCGCGCGGCGTGGCGGTGTGCTTCACCTGCGCCACCTTTGCCACCTGGAATGCCTGGCCGTCGATGATGGCGAGCCTGGCCACCGGCAACGCCGTCATCGTCAAGCCGCACCCGGGTTCGGTGCTGCCGATGGCGATCTCGGTGCGCACCTTCCGCACCGTGCTGGCCGAAGCCGGCTTCGACCCCGACCTCGTGACGCTGGCGCTGGACAGCGTGGCCGAGCCGCTGGGCAAGGTGCTGGTGCAGCACCCGCAGACGGCCATCGTCGACTTCACCGGCAGCGCCCGCTTCGGCACCTGGGTGGAGCAGCACGCGCACCCGGCGATCGCCTTCACCGAGACCGCCGGGTGCAACACCGTGGTGCTGGAGTCGGCCGACGACCTCGATGCCGCGCTGCGCTCGCTCGCCACCACGATGTGCATGTTCAGCGCGCAGATGTGCACGAGCCCGCAGAACGTGTACGTGCCGCGCGGCGGCGTCGCCACGCCCGGTGGCCGGGTCGGCAGCGAGGAGGTGGGCGCGAGGCTCGCCGCCGCCATCGCCGCCGTCGCCCGCGAGCCGAAGAAGGCGTCGATGATCCTCGCCACCATCCAGGCGCCCTCGACGCTGGCGCTCGTCGGCCAGATGCGCGACGACGGCGCGCGCGCCGGCCGCGTGCTGCTGGAACCCGGCGCCTATGCGCACCCCGACTTCCCGCGCGCACGCACGAACACGCCGCTGCTCGTGCAGACGAGCCCCGCGCATGGGGAGCTCTACCGCGAGGAGCGCTTCGGCCCCATCGGCTTCGTCATCGAGTGCGGCGATGCCGACGACGCCCTGGCCCAGGCCACCGCCGACGTGAAGCGCCACGGCGGCCTCACCGCCTTCCTGTACAGCCGCGACGAGGCCTTCATCGAGCGCGCCGTCGACGCCTACAGCGCGGCCGGCGCGCAGCTCACCATCAACCTCACCGGGCCGATGCCGCTCAACTTCGCGGCGGCCTACAGCGACTACCACGTCACCGGCCTCAACCCGGCCGGCAATGCCTCGCTCACCGACCTCGCGTTCGTCGCGGGCCGGTTCCGCATCACCCAGTCGCGCCGCCCGGCGGCGTGAAGCGCTTCAGGAGCCCCACGATGAACGCGCCCGAACGCATCGACAACTTCGCCCCCTTCGGCGAGGACCACGGCCCGCTGCTCACCGGCCCCTACGCGCCGATTGCCGACGAGTCGGAACTGACCGACCTGCCCCTGCTGAAGGGCGCGATCCCGAAGGACCTGAACGGTGTGTACATGCGCGCCGGCCCGAACCCGCGCTTCGAGCCCAACGGCCGCTACCACCCCTTCGACGGCGACGGCATGATCCACGCGGCCGAGTTCCGCGCGGGCCGCCTCACGGTGCGCAACCGCTGGGTGCGCACCGAGGCCTTCCAGCGCGAGGAGGCGGCCGGCCGCGCCACGCACTACGGCATCCGCGAGACCCTCATCGGCCGACCCGACAAGCCGCTGAAGGACAGCGCCAACACCGACCTCGTCGGCCACGCCGGCCGCGTGCTGGCGCTCTGGTACATGAGCGGCGACGCCTACGAGGTGGACCCGCTGACGCTGGCCACGCTCGGCAAGCAGCGCGCCATCGCCGCCACCGGCGGGCACATCAGCGCGCACGCCAAGGCCGACGAGATCACCGGCGACCTCATGTACTTCGACTACGGCAACGAGGCGCCGTACATGCACTACGGCGTCGTCGGCCCGGACGGCCAGCTCAAGCACCACGTGCCCGTCGCGCTGCCCGGGCCGCGCCTGCCGCACGACATGGCGGTGACCGAGCACTACAGCATCGTGCACGACCTGCCGCTCTTCCACGACGAAGAGGCGATGAAGCTCGGCCGTCACAAGATCGAGTTCCACCCGGAGATGCCGACGCGCTTCGGCGTCATCCCGCGCCTCGGCCGCAGCGACGAGGTGCGCTGGTTCAGCTTCACGCCCTGCTTCCTGTACCACGTCGTCAACGCCTGGGAGGAGAAGGACGCCGCGGGCCACGACTGGATCACGTTGGTGGCCTGCCGCTACATGCCGGCCACGAAGCCCGACGGCGGCATCGATGCCGTGCGCACGGCCCGAAACGTGGTCGAGCTCGTGATGACGGCGCGCCTGTGGGTGTGGCGCATGAACCTCACCACCGGTGCCACCGAAGAGCGCTGCCTCGACCCAGTGCGCAATGTCGAGTTCCCCACCTACAACAGCGCGATGACCGGGCGCCGCACGAAGTTCGGCTACCTCATCGACCACCACGACACGCACATCCTGCAGTGGAACGGCATCCGCAAGTACGACCTGGACACCGGCGCCTCGCTGTCGGCCTGGACCGACGATTCCGAACACAGCTGGTACAGCGAGCCCTGGTTCGCCGCCGCCGATGCGCCGCAGGGCGAGGACCACGGCTACGTCATCGCCTTCCAGTTCAACGACCGCACGAAGAAGGAGACGCTCGACATCTTCGACGCGCGCGACCTGTCGCGCGGGCCGGTGGCGCAGGTGGCCATCCCGCGCCACATCCCCACGGGCTTCCACGGCTGCTGGATGGCGGCGCACCGCATCGCCGGCTGGAATGCGGCGCGCTGAGCACGGCACGAGCACGGCATGAGCGCGGCATGAGCACCCCCATCTTCATCCTCGGCGGCCACCAGACCGACTTCGCCAAGGTCTGGTCGCGCCACGGCGAGGACCTGAGCGACATGGTGCGCGAGGCCACGCTGGGCGCGCTGGTCGACGCCCGCGTCGCCGCGAGCCAGGTCGAGACCATCCACGTCGGCAACGCCTTCGGCGAGATCCAGCGCCGCCAGGCGCACCTGGGCTCGATGGTGGCGCAGGTGGTGCCCGAGTTCTGGGGCGTGCCGGCCATGCGCCACGAGGGCGCCTGCGCGTCGTCGTCGCTGGCCGTGCTGAGCGCGATGGCCGAGATCGAGGCCGGCCGCTACGACGTGGCGCTGGTGCTCGGCGCCGAGGAGCTGAAGAACCTGCCCGGCGACGAGAGCAGCGCCAACCAGAACGCCGCCGCCTGGCAGGGCCGCGAGGACATCGACTGCCGCTTCATGTGGCCGGCCGCCTTCGGGCTGATGGCGCAGGAGTACGAGCGTCGCTACGGGCTGGACCGCCGCTACCTCAACCGCATCGCCGAGATCAACTACGGCAACGCCAGGCGCAATCCGCTCGCGCAGACGCGCAAGTGGGCCTTCGAGCCTGCCGCCTTCACCGACGACGACACGCTGAACCCGGTGATCGAGCCCGGCACGCGGCGCCAGGACTGCGGGCAGATCACCGACGGCGCCGCGGCGCTGGTGCTGGCCGGGCCGCGCTTCGCCGCCGCGCATGCGCAGCGCATAGGCGTCAAGCTCGAACGCTTTCCGCGCATCCTCGGCTGGGGCCACCACAACGCACCGCTGCGGCTGAAGGACAAGCTGGCGCGCGACGCCGAGGCGCCCTATGTCTTTCCGCACGTGCGCCAGACCATCCTCGATGCCTTCCGGCGCGCCGGCGTGGCCGACGTGTTGGCGCTCGACGGCATCGAGACGCACGACTGCTTCACCACCACCGAGTACATGGCGATCGACCACTTCGGGCTCACGCTGCCGGGACAGGGCTGGCGCGCCGTGGAAGAGGGCACGATCGAGTTCGGCGGCCGGCTGCCGGTGAACCCGAGCGGCGGCCTCATCGGCCTCGGCCACCCTGTCGGCGCCACCGGCGCGCGCATGCTGCTGGATGCAGCGCGGCAGGTGAGCGGCAGCGCCGGCGGCTACCAGGTGGAATGCGCCCGGACCTTCGGCACGCTGAACATCGGCGGCAGCTGCGCCACGGTGTGCAGCTTCGTCGTCGGTGTGCGCGACGCCTGAGCGCCCCTTGCGCCCCTCGCGGCGCTCGTGCCGGGTGGCTTTGGCAGTATTGCCGATAGCCGGTGGCGCCAGCCATGGTGTCGAAGTGACAGGGGCGGCTGAGGCGTGCTGGCGTGCGGCCTGCGCGGACGTCGTTGCCGGGGCGGCCGGGCGCCGTCTGGCGGCCCCGAGCCGCTACGCGGTGGACGATCCCATGGGATCATGGACGGCGGCGGCCGGGTCCCTTTCAATGGCGGTGCGGACGTGACGGCTCCCCGACCTGGGGGGCCGTGTCCGGCCCCGGCCCCTGTGGGCCGCCTCGATTGCCGCCGAGAATGACGCCATGGTCGACCCCGCCCTCGAGTCCCCTTCCTGCGCCGACCGCCGCGCGGCGCTGACTTCGCTGGCCCGGACCGGCGCCGCGGTGCTCGCCGCGTGGGTCGGTACGGGCGCCGCGCAGACCTCACCGCCGGCGCACCCGGCACCCGCTGCCCCCAAGGGCCCGGCGCTGGCCTTCGAGCTGATCACCCCGGCCGAGGCGCGCCGTGACCTCGAGGTGCGCCCGAAGAACGAGCCGCCCGATCTTCCCGAAGTGCGCACGCGCTCGCTGCCCGGGGGCTCGCCGGTCTTTGCCATCCGCGTCCTCGCGCCGACCTCGCAGGCGGCGGTCAGGGCGCCGCTGCGCATCGAGCTGGTCTTCGACACGCCGCCTGGCGCGCGGGTGGTGCCCTCCACCTTCCGCGTGCTCTACGGCGTGCTGAAGATCGACCTCACCGACCGGCTGCGCCGTTTCTCCACCATCAGCGAACGCGGTGTCGTCGTCGACCAGGCTGTCGTGCCCGACGGGCTGCACCGGCTCTTCCTGCAGGTGGCCGACGACAAGGGCAACGTGGCGGAGCAGGAACTGCGGTTGCGCGTGGGGGTGACGTCGTGAGCGGACGGGTGGCGCGGCACGGATCGATGCCGGGCCTGGCTCTGACGCTGGCCCTGACGTCGGTGCTGCTGGGCTGGTCGCAGCCGGGTGCCGCGGCCGGCAACGAAGGCGAGGTCCAGCGCATGATCGAGTCGCTGCGGCCCGCGACGCCGGCAACAACACCATCCACGCGCACGCGCAACCTCGTCATCGAGCCGGCGGCTGCGCCATCGCCGTCGGCAGCTGCGGCGCCGGCCGCGCCGCCGACTCCCGCTGCGGCACCCACTCCCACCGTAACCGCTGTGACGCCGACGGCCGCAGCACCGGCCGCGACCCCCAGGCCTGCGACGGCGCCCACGGCCGCTGCCGCGCCGGCGGCCGCTGCGCCTGGCCTCTCGCTGGCGATCGCGTTCGAACCCAATTCGGCCCAGATCCGGCCCGACAGCGGCGGCACGCTGGGCGCGCTGGTGGCGGCCATGCTCTCGGCCGAACTGCGCCAGCAGCGCTTCGTCATCGAGGGCCACACCGACGCCTCCGGCACGCCGGCGCAGAACCTGCGCCTGTCGCGCGAACGGGCCGAACAGGTGCGCCTGTTCCTGGTGACGTTCGGCGTGGATGGCGCGCGGCTGCGCGCCGTGGGCAAGGGGTCGACCGAGCCCGTGAACGCACGCGACCCACGGTCGCCGGAGAACCGGCGCGTGCGCGTGGTGGCGATGCCCTGAGGCGCCACCCGCCTGCCCGGCCGGGCGGGGTTCGGCGCCGCGCGTGATTTCGTGCTCGGGTTCGCCGGCGCGCACGGTGGCGGGGGGAATAATGCGGCACTCCCCGCGTAAACCTCGAAGTGGATGCTCCCCCGGTCTTCCGCCAGCGGCTGCTCGATGCCATCCCGAGACTGCGCCGCTATTCGCGTTCGCTGACCCACGAGACGAACGAGGCTGACGACCTGACGCAGCAGACGCTGGAGCGTGCGCTCGCGCACTGGCGTCAGTTCGATCCCGAGCGAGACATGCTGGTCTGGCTGCTGTCGATCGCGCACAACGCGTTTCTCGACGGCCGACGACGCGATGCGAGGATGACGTTCTCCGACCCCACCGATGTGCAGAAGACGATGGATGCCGAGGGAGGCAGCCCCGGCACCGATGTCGGCCTGCGCATGGACCTGCTGGCCGCGCTGGCGCGTCTGTCGCCAGAGCAGCGCGAGCCGCTCGTGCTGGTGTGCGTGGAACAGCTCAGTTATGCCGAGGTCGCCGAGGCCTTGCGCATCCCCATCGGCACCGTGATGTCGCGCGTGTGCCGCGCGCGCCAGACGCTGCGCCGCCTGCTCGAGGCGCCGGCCCGACGTGAAGGGGCCGCTGCCCTGCGGCGGGTGGTGTGAAGATCATGCAGACCCCGCGTTTCACCGACGAAGAGCTCAGCGCCTGGGTCGACGGCGAAGGCGGCCCGACCGAGCGCGCCGAGATCGAGGCCTGGCTGCGCGCGCACCCCGAAGAGGCGTTGCGCGTGTCGGCCTGGGCCGGTGACCGGGCTGCGCTGCAGGCCGCCTTTGCCGCCGTGGCGCGCGAGCCCGTGCCGGCTCGCCTGGCCGAGGTGGTGTGGCGGCGGGAGGGAGGTGCGGGAGGTGCTGGAAGTGCGGGTGGTGCGGGCGCTGCGGCTGCCGGACCTCTCGCGCCCGCCGACGCCCCCGCCCCGCCGGGGCGTGGGCGGTTCGGCTTGCCGTCGTGGCCGGCCTGGGGGCTGGCGGCGGCCGCGGGGGCGCTGTTCCTGCTCGGCGGCGTGGTCGGCGGCG
>JALHOU010000033.1:27800-31022 GCA_022842825.1 Rubrivivax sp. | reverse complement strand
GGGGCAGTTCGGGCGCATCACCAGCTTGGCCGACCTGCCTTCCAGCGCCGAGGTGCGCCGCCTCGTGAAGAAGGCGGCCATGCTCATCGACGCCGGCGTGCGCGCGCCGCGCGCGCCGCGCGCGCCGAAGGCGCGCCCGGATGCAGCGCCGGTGAATGCCACGGCCGCCGCGGCCCGGCGCCGCGCGACCGCCGTCAAGGGCTGAGGGGCTTCGGGCCCCGAACGGCTAGAAGCCGCTCATCCAGCGCAGCCCGCGGCAGGCCGGGCTGTGGCGGCCGGCCACCAGGCACTTGGCGGCCTCGGGGTCCTTCTTCAGCACATGGAGTGCGCGCGCGGCCACGGCGGTGTCGGTGAAGTCGCTGAACAGGCCGTCGACGCCGAGCTCGTAGAACGCGAGGTACTCGTTGAGCGGGTTGCCCTTGTAGTCGCTGGCCAGGCGGCGCTGCTCGTTTCGGAAGGTGAACGGGTGCACCAGCAGGCCCAGCGCGTGCGCGTTCGCGACCACGCGGCTGGCCGGCAGCAGCTTGCGGTCGGCGTCGTTGACGAGGCCGTCGCCATTCACGTCCGCGCACTTGCCGGCGGCGATGGTGACGCAGGCGCTGCTGATGAGGTAGGGCTTCCAGGGGCCGATGCCGTCGGCGTAGGTGCGCACCTCGGCCAGGCCGGCGGGCGTGACGAGGTCGCCGAAGGTGCCGGCGCGGCCACCCACCGCCCAGTCGTAGGGGCGGTCGAACGGCGCCGCGTAGGTGATGGTGCCGTCCGGCGCCACGTCGTCGGCGTCGATCAGCTGCACCAGGCGCACAGAGGTGCGGCTGCGCAGGTACTTCAGGTTCGCCTGCTCGAAGCTCTGGATGAACACCGGCGCGCTGCGGTGGTTCCAGCCGTGGCGCTGCAAAACGTGCAGCAGGCGGTCTTCGAGGGCCAGACGCAGGTTGCGGTGATAGGTGGGGTGCTTGGTTTCAGGGTACACGCCGATGACGCGCCCGACCTCCGCGCCCTTGCGCTTGGCCAGCTCGATGACTTCGTCCAGCGTCGGTATCTGGTAGCGGCCGTTGAAGGCCTGGTCACGCTCGCCGGCGGGCTGGATGGCGCGGAGCTGCTTGATCTCGGCCAGCGTGAAGTCGCTCGCGAACCAGCCGTCCTCCTCGACGCCGTCGACCACCATCTTGCGCTTGCGGCTCGCGAACTGCGGCAGGTCCTTGACGTTGGTGGTGCTGGTGATGTTGGGCTCGTGGCGGGCGATCAGGTGCCCGTCCTTGGTGGCCACGAGGTCGGGCTCGACGTAGTCGGCGCCCAGCTCGATGGCCAGCGCGTAGCTCTCCAACGTGTGCTCGGGCAGGTGGCCGCTGGCGCCGCGGTGGCCAATGACGAGGGGCACCCTGGCGGGTGCGTTGCCGGCGTACCCGGTGGCTTGGGCAGGCTCCGGCATCGCCATCGCCACGGCCCCGACGAGCAGGGCCAGGCTCAACGCCAGGGACCGGGACACGGGGTGGCCCAGGTCCCCGAGGCGGGTGCTGATGATCTGTGGATGCTTCATTGCGCGTGCCTCCTGTTGCTTCTCGCCGTGGATTGGTCGCCGCAGAGTAGGGGCGGCCGTTGTCAGAAGTGTGACAGCGTCGTACCGCCGCCGTGTGTCATCTTCGCTTCGAGGCCACTCTGGACGGCGCGGGACGCGGCAGCGGACTACCCGATCACTTCGGGCCACGTCGTGTGGAACGCCTCACCCACCGGCCGGTCGACGCGCTCGTAGGTGTGTGCCCCGAAGAAGTCGCGCTGCGCCTGCAGCAGGTTGGCTGGCAGGCGCGCGCTGCGGTAGGCGTCGTAGTAGGCGAGCGAGGCGCTCATCGCGGGCACCGGCACGCCGGCGCGCACGGCCAGCGCCACCACCTCGCGCCAGGCGCCCTGGGCGCGGTTGAGCACGCCTTCGAAGAAGGGCGCGAGCATCAGATTGGCCGGTGGCGAGGTGGCGCCGGCGGCGCGGTAAGCCTCGGCGATGTGGCCGAGGAAGCGCGCCCGGATGATGCAGCCGCCGCGCCAGATGCGCGCGATGCCGCCGAGGTCGAGCGTCCATTGCTTCTTCTCGCTCATCGTGCGCATGAGGTCCAGGCCCTGCGCGTAGCTGACGATCTTGCTCGCGTAGAGCGCCTCGTGCAGGAAGGGCACCAGGTCGGCCGTGCTCATGGCCAGGCGCTGCACGGGCCCGTGCAGGCGCGTGCTCGCCGCCACGCGCGCCACCTTCATCGAGCTCAGCACGCGCGCCTCGACGGCGGCATTGATGGTGCTCACGACCACGGCGTTGTCGGCGGCGCTCATCAGCGTCCACTGGCCGGTGCCTTTCTGGCCCGCCTTGTCGAGGATGACGTCGACGATGGGCACGCCGCTGGTCGGGTCGCGCTGGGCGAGGATGCGCGCCGTGATCTCGATGAGGTAGCTCTGCAGCTCGCCCTCGTTCCACTTCGCGAAGACCGCGGCCATCGCGTCGGTGCCCATGCCGGCGGCCAGCATCAGCGCGTAGACCTCGCAGATGAGCTGCATGTCGCCGTACTCGATGCCGTTGTGCACCATCTTCACGTAGTGGCCGGCGCCGCCGGGACCGATGTGCATGACGCACGGCTCGCCTCCCACCCTCGCTGCGATGCTCTCGAAGATGGGCCGCAGCACCAACCAGGTGCTGGCCGGGCCGCCGGGCATGATCGAAGGGCCCTTGCGCGCGCCCTCCTCGCCGCCCGAGACGCCGGCGCCGACGAAGCGCAGGCCGCGCGCCGTGAGCTGCGCGTCGCGCCGCTCGGTGTCGGCGTAGTGGCTGTTGCCGCCGTCGATGACGATGTCGTCGCGGTCGAGCAGGGGCACGAGCTGCTCGAGCACGGCGTCGACGGCCGCGCCGGCCTTGACCATGAGCATGACGGTGCGCGGCCGCGCCAGCGAGGCGACGAACTCCGGCAGCGTCTTCGTCGCCGTGAGGTGCTTGCCCGGGTGCGCGGCGACGAAGGCCTCGGTCACGTCGGCACTGCGGTTGAACACGCTCACCGGGAAGCCGCGGCTCTCGACGTTGAGCACGAGGTTCTGGCCCATCACGGCCAGGCCGATGAGGCCGAAGGGGTTCAAGGCTTGAGCTGGCATGCGGGTGACACCGGAAGAGGCACCGGGGAGGCGGCCGGCCAATGTAGCGTGACAATGACCGACACCCGCACGGCACCTTCCCCCGCACCTTCCCCCGCACCT
>JALHOU010000033.1:23091-27700 GCA_022842825.1 Rubrivivax sp. | reverse complement strand
GCACCTTCCCCCGCACCTTCCCCCGCACCTCTCCCCGCACTACCGCCAGCACCCGCGTCCGCAGCCACGTCCGCAGCCACGCAAAGAGCGCCCGGAGCCGCCCATGATCCAAGGCATGAACCACTTCACCATCACCGCCGAAGACCGCGCGAAGACGCTCGACTTCTACTGCGGCCTGCTCGGCCTGGTGGAGGGCCACCGGCCCGACCTCGGCTTCCCCGGCGCCTGGCTCTACCCGCCGGCCGGCCAGCAGGCCGTGCTGCACATCTACTGGGACCGGCCCATGCCGACGCAGCGCACCGGCGTCATCGACCACCTCGCCTTCACCGCGCACGACCTGAAGGCCGTGAAGGCCCGCTTCGACGAGCGCGGGCTGAAGTACGACCTGCGCCGCCAGGCCGGCGCCGGCACCTGGCAGCTCTTCAGCTTCGACCCCAACGGCGCGAAGGTGGAGCTCGACTTCGATCCTGCCGAGTCGCTCTGAGTCGCTGCCTCGCCTGAAAGCCTGCGCTCACGGCAAGCCGCGGCATGGCCAAGCTCTACTTCCGCTACGCCGCGATGAACGCCGGCAAGAGCACGGCGCTGCTGCAGGCCGCGCACAACTACGAGGAGCGTGGCATGCAGGTGGCGCTCTTCACCGCCGCGCACGACGACCGCACCGGCCGCGGCGTCATCGGCTCGCGCCTCGGGCTGACCCGTGGCGCCGACACCTTCGGCCCGGACACGCGCTTCGAGCGCGCGGCCCTGCCGCCGCGGCTCGCCTGCCTGCTCATCGACGAGGCACAGTTCCTCACGCCCGAACAGGTGGTGCAGTTGCACCGCATGGCGCACGTCCAGGGGCTGCCGGTGCTTTGTTACGGCTTGCGCGGCGACTTCCGTGGCGAGGCCTTCCCCGGCTCGGCCAAGCTGCTGACGATCGCCGACGAGCTGGAGGAGATGAAGACCATCTGCGCCTGCGGCCGCAAGGCGAGCATGAACATGCGCATCGACTTCGAGGGCCGGCGCGTGCTGCACGGCGAGCAGGTGCTGATCGGCGGCAACGACCGCTACCGCGCCGTCTGCCCCTCGTGCTACTACGCCGAGGATGGCGTGGACATCCACCAGGCGCCAGGTCTTTTTGGCTGAACGCCACGGGCCGCCACGCGCGCGGCCAGCGGCGGCGGGCTAGCATTGCCGCTGCGCGCGGCCATCCCGCCGGTGCGCGGGGTCGATTCGGGGAGGAACAGGCGTGGTCTGGCTGGCGACGATCTTCGGAGCCTTGCTGCTCATCGTGGCCCCGAGCCCCGCCGCGGCGGCGGACTGCCCGCAGCGCTTTCGCATCACCTTCGCCGATGGCACCGCTTCGTGCCTGACCGACCATGCGATCGCCAATGACGACGTGGTCGGCCAGTTCGGCGCCGACCTGCGCCGTGTCGTGCCCTCGAACGGCTTCTATGCCGTGGCTGCGACGCCGGCGCTGCCCCAGTGCAAGCGCGCCGTCGGGCTGGCCACGGTGGATGGCTCGGCCGCCGTGCCGGGCCTGACGGCCGACGCCACGCCGCGCAGCGAAAAGGCGCTGCAGGACTGCCGCCTGCGCGCCCGTTCCCCCACGGCGGACTGCCGCTGCCGCGTGCTGCTGGTGGACGGGCGCTCGCTGCTCACACGGGCCGATTTCGCGCGCTATGCGGATCCGGTGCCAACGGCCGCCGCGGCCGGCACCCCGCCCCCCGCCGCCCCGGGCCCCGGGCCGGCCACCCTGGCGGGCGTGTCGACGGTGCCACAGGCCGGCGGCGCGTCCAGCACGGCCAGCGCGCCCGGCAACATCGGCCCCGTCCGACCCACGGCCACGGCCGACGAGATCGCCGCGCTGAACCGCCGCGTGGATGAGCTGCAGGCAGCCCTGGCCCGCCCGCCGTCCACCAGCGCCGAGCCGGCGCGCCCGAAGCAGCGGGCGCGCGCGCTTGTCATCGGCAACAGCCGCTACGCCCACCTGGGCACGCTGCCGAACCCGCGGCGCGACGCCGAAGCCATCGCCGCCAAGCTGCGCGGCTACGGCATCGAGGTCGATCTCGCGCTCGACACCGACCGCCCGGGCCTGGTGAGGGCGCTCTCGGCCTTCCAGACCCGCGCCAGCGGCTACGACGTGAACATCCTCTTCTACGCCGGCCACGGCCTGCAGGTGGGGGGCATCAACTACATCGTGCCGGTGGACATGAACGCGGAAGGCGCCACCGTCGGCGCCGTCAAGCTCAATGGCGTCTCGCTCGACGACGCACTCGACTACCTGCCGGCGGCCACGCGCGTGGTGTTCCTGGACGCCTGCCGCGACAACCCCATCTCGCGCTCGCTGCGCAGCACGCGCAGCGGCGTGGGCGTGGGACTCGCGCCGGTCTCGAGCGTGAGCGGCACGCTGCTCTCCTACGCCACGCGCGACGGTTCGGTGGCCGAGGACGGCACCGGCAACAACAGCCCCTACACGACGGCGCTGCTCAAGCATCTGGACGCCGAGGAGGACATCGCCCTCGTGCTGCGCCGCGTGCGCCAGGAGGTGCTGCGTGCCACCGGGCAGCGGCAGGAGCCGTGGGAGTACGGCTCGCTGGTGGGCGACCAGCTGGTCTTGTCGCGCCTGACTCGCTGAACGCGGCCGGCCGCGTCAAGGCGGCCGGCGCAGCACCCTGGAGGACGCCCTAAAGGATGCCGAGCCGGCGGAACACGTCGGCCAGCTTCTCGCCACGCTGCAACGCGTCGCGCGACTGGTTCTCGCCCGACACCTTCTCGAGGG
Source organism: Rubrivivax sp. (assembly GCA_022842825.1). Lineage (GTDB taxonomy): Bacteria > Pseudomonadota > Gammaproteobacteria > Burkholderiales > Burkholderiaceae_C > Rubrivivax. The sequence continues at coordinate 24,939 of JALHOU010000033.1, read as the reverse complement.
CGCGCCGGACCACCTCCTGCTCCACCTCGCGCGGGATGACGACGAGGCCATCGACGTCGCCGAACACGAGGTCGCCCGGGCGCACCGCGACGCCCGCGCACACCACCGGCACGTCGCGCTCGACCATGCGCGCGCGGCCCTTGGTGTCGAGCGGGCCGATGCCGCCGTGGAAGACCGGGAAGCGCATCTCGCGGATCTGCTTCACGTCGCGCACCAAGCCATCGGTAACGCAACCGGCGGCGCCGCGCGCCGCACTCGCCGTCGAGAGCAGCTCGCCCCAGGGCGCGATGCGCTCCGTGGGGCCGTCGCAGGCGAGCACGGCCACCTCGCCCGGCCGGAGGTCGTCGACGAGCGCGATCTCCACCTCGTAGGGGTTCTCGCCCGCGGCCGGCGGCGCGTAGACGGGCATGTACAGGCCCGTGCGGGCGCGGCCGATGAGCTGCAACGTGTCGTCGAGCGGGCGCATGAAGGGCTTCATTGCCTGCTGCATGAGGCCGAGGCTGTCGAGCGTGTCGGACAGCACCGCGGCGTTGAGCGCCTGCAGCACCTTCGTATCCAGGGTCATGGGTGTCTCCGTTGGTTTGTCGGCCTGGCCCCGGCGAGCATACCGAGTCGCGGGCGTCCGGGCCTCGTGTAAAAGTGCGTCGTCGCCCGACCGAACCCGCACACGGCCGGGCCATGAAGACTTTCGTCGCCAGCATCGCCACCGAGACCGACACCTTCGCCGCCCTGCCCACCGGGCGCGGCAGCCTCGAGGCGATGGGCATGCGCCGCGGCCAGGGCCGCGGCTGCCGATGCAGGCAGTGATCCTGCCGCTGCACGGCGCCATGGTGGCCGAGGCCTGCGACGACTGCGAGGGCGAGCTCATCGAGCTCGTGCGCGCCCTCGTCGGGTCGGGCGTGCCCATCGGCGTCGAACTCGACCTGCATTGCCACGGCAGCGAGCGCATGCTGGCGCAGGCCGACCTGCTCGTCGCCTACAAAGAGTACCCGCACACCGACGTGCTCGAGCGGCTCGAGGAGCTGTGGCACCTCGTCATCTCCACCGCCGAAGGCCGCGTGCGCCCGGTCACGGCGGTGGCCAACTGCCGCATGGTCAGCTTCTGGCACACCACGCGCGAGCCGATGGCCGGCTTCGTGCAGCGCATGAAGGCGCTGGAAGCTCGCCACGGCGGCGACCCGCGCGTGCTCAGCGTCAGCTTCGGGCATGGCTTTCCGTGGGGCGACGTCGCCGACAACGGCGCCAAGGTCTGGGTGGTGGCCGATGGCGACCGCGCGCTCGCCGCCCGCGTGGCCGAGGAGCTCCGCGTGGCGATCTGGGACATGCGCGAGCAGACGCACGCGGCGCCCGTGGCACTCGACGGCGTGCTCGACGCCCTCGTGGCGTTGCCGGCCGGCAGCGAGCCGCTGGTCATCGCCGACCGCGCCGACAACGCCGGCGGCGGCGCCATGAGCGGCAGCACCTTCGTGCTGCGCCGCCTGCTCGAGCGCGGCATCGGTGGCGTGGCGCTCGGCGCCTTCTGGGACCTCGGCGCCGTGCGCTGCTGCCTCGATGCCGGCGTCGACGCCCGCTTCGCCTTGCGCGTGGGCGGCAAGTGCGGGCCGGCTGCGGGCGAGCCGGTGGACCTGGAGGTCACCGTGCGCGCGATCGTTCGTGAAGCGTTCGCTGAACTACTGGCCACGCGTCGCGGACCCTTGGCAAGGTCATGCTGCGGCACCGCATCAAGACTAGGGTTTTCACTTAGCATGCGCTCGAAGCCCCTGGGAGGGGCCTGCTCGCATGAGCCCCAAGTCCACCAACTTCCGCACCCTCGACCTCAACCTCCTGCGCGTCTTCAACGAGGTGATG
>JALHOU010000033.1:10041-23081 GCA_022842825.1 Rubrivivax sp. | reverse complement strand
TGCAGCGCGAGCAGGCGCAGGTGGACCTGCGCATCGTGAGCCTCACCAGCCGCGACCCGCGCCCCCTGCTGGAACAAGGCGAGGTCGACGCGGCGCTCGGCTTCTTTCCCGGCGTGAAGAGCGCCCTCGAGACCGAAGGCGAAGGCGCGCTCACGCGCCTGGAGTCGTTGTACGGCTGCCGCTACCAGTGCGTGATGCGCCGAGAGCACCCGCTTGCCGCCGAGGGCGCGCTGACGCTCGATGCCTACTGCAAGGCGCTGCACCTGCGCGTCAACTTCGCCGGGCGGCCCCAGGGCTTCGTCGACTATGCGCTGGCGCAGCGGGGCCGCCGCCGGCGCGTGCTCATCACCGTGAGCCAGTTCGGCACCGCCGGCGCCATGGTGCACCAGTCGGACCTGGTCACCGTGCTGCCGCGCAGCTACGTGCCGGCCACGGGCTTCGCGGCAGGTCTGGCGATGCGCGAGCCGCCCTTCGAGCTGCCGCGCATCGACGTCGGCCTGCTCTGGCACCGCCGGCACGAGCAGGACACGGCGCAGCGCTGGCTGCGCGGCACGCTGCGGCAGGCGGCCGCTGCCGTGGCCGGGCGCCTGCCATAGGCCGGCTGCGCCCCTGGCGCACCTGACGACCGCCCCGGGAGGCCGCGGCCCGGGTGGGCTTGCCGGATCCACCCCGCGCCATCCTGGGGCCCCAGGGGCATTCGCGGCGGCTATGGCTGCATTCCGACCCTTGATTTCCTTTCGCTGCGGGTTTACCCGAATCTGCACCCTGCAGCCGGACAACGGTGTTCGGCGCCGGGGTCCTACGAGGACCCTGCGGACCCACCCGACCTCAGGGAGCTCAAATGAACCAGGAAATCATCGTCGTCACTCCGCCTGCCGCCGTGCGCGAACCTCGCGGCGCCGAAGCAGCCGCTCGGTTCGCCGCAGGGCTTCAACTCGTCGCCCGGCGGCTGGCGGCCGCAGGCCGCAGCGTCTGGCAGGCGCTCGAGGACGAAGGCCGCCGCCGCGCCATCCAGCAGTCGAAGGCCCGCGGCCTCTCGCTTGCGGCCTTCGAAGCGGCCCAGGTGCGCAAGCTGGCCGATCAACACGAGCGGACGGACCCACGCTTCGCCGCCGAACTGCGCGCCGCCGCGACGCACCACGAGACGGTGCACGGCATCTCCTGACCCACGACGCACCTGCCGCCTCGGCCGTGCCTCGGCGGCCGGGCGCGCCCGCCTTCATGCCGCACAGCGGCGCTACATCGACAACGATCCCTCGCGGAACTCCGTCTTGTCGAGCCAGACGTTGACGAGCACGGCCTTGCCCTGGTGCGCCAGTTCGCGCGCCCGCCGCAGCGCCGGCCGCACCTCCTCGCTGCACTTCACGAGCAGGCCCTCGGCTCCGAAGCCGGCGACCACTTCGTGGTAGTTGGAGCGCGCCAGCACGGTGGCCACGTCGTCCTTGAGCATCTTCACCTGCTCACGCGCGATCTGCGTCCAGCCGGCGTCGTTGCCGACCACGGCGATGACCGGGATGCCCTGGCGCACGAAGCTGTCGAACTCCGCCAGCCCCCAGCCGCAGGCGCCGTCGCCGAAGACGATCCACACCTCGCGCGGGGGTGACGCCCCGGCGGCACCCGCGGGCCCAGCGAGTGCCGCGCCCAAGGCGAAGCCGGCCCCCACGCCCAGCGTGCCGAACGCCCCAGGGTCGAGCCACGTGAGCGGCCCGCGCGGGTGCAGCACGTAACTTGCCGTGGCCACGAAGTCGCCACCGTCGGCCACGAAGACGGCACCCTCGCCCGCCTCGGCCTCGAGGGCACGGAAAAAGGCGAGCGGGTTGACGAACTCGCCCGGCGCCGCCGCCTGCTGGTCGATCTCGGCCTCGCGCTGCACATCGCGCGCGCGCAACGTGGCCGTCCACTCGGCCCAGTGGTCGAGCGCCGTCGGCAGCGTCTGCGCCAGCGCGCGGATGAACTGCCCGGCGTCGCCAATGGCGGCCACATCGGGCCGGCGGTTCAGCCGCGCGTCCTTGGCGCTGCGGTTGGCGGCGATGAGCGTCGCGCCACGCCGTACATGGCGGCCGTAGTCGAGGCGGAAGTCGCAGGGCACGCCGGCCAGCAGCACGCAGTCGGCTTCGCGCAGCGCCTGGCGGCGCGCATGCCGCATCTGCAGCGGGTGGTCGCGGCCGAGCAGGCCGCGCGCCATGCCGGAGAGGTACACCGGCACGTTCAGGCGGCCCACGGCCTCGGCGAGCTCGTGCGCCTCGTCGGCCATCACGACGGCCTGGCTGCCGATGACAAAGAGCGGCTTCTTCGCCCGCTCCAGCCGCGCGGCGGCACGGTGCAGCGCGGCGTCGCTGGCGCGTGGCGGCAGCACCTGGCGCGGTGCCGGCGCAGACGACGAGTCCGCGCCGGCGAACATGCGTTCGGCATGGCGGTTCAGGTACCAGCGCAGCGCACGATCGGGCAGCGCCTGGCCCTTGCCCGCGGCCCCGGCGTACCACTGGCGGATCTCCGCCTCCGGGTACAGCAGGTCCACCGGGCACTCGATGAACACCGGCCCCGGCACGCCCGACATCGCGACCTCGAAGGCCTCGGCCACGGCCGGGGCGAGGTCGCGCACGCGCCGCATCTTCAGGAAGCGCTTGACGTGCGGGGCGACGAGCGGGCGCTGGTCGATGTCCTGCAATGCGCCGCGCCCCTGCAGCGCCGTCGGCGCGGCGCCGCCGATGAGGATGACCGGCGACTGCGCGAGCTGCGCGTTCTTCAGCGCCGTGATGGTGTTGGTGATGCCCGGCCCCGCCGTCACCGCGGCCACGCCCGGGCTGCCGGTGAGGCGCGCCGTGGCATCGGCGGCGAAGACGGCCGTCACCTCGTCGCGCACGTCGACGATGCGGATGCCGAGCGCCTTCGAGGCGCTGAGGATCGGTGAGATGTGCCCGCCGCACAGCGTGAAGAGGCGCAACACGCCATGCGAGCGCAGCGCACGCGCGATGCGTTCGCCGCCGTGCGCGAAGCCGCCGGCGGGCGGCGCGGTGTCCGTCATGCCCACAGGACGCGCTGGCCGCGCGCGTACCAACCCTCGACCTGCAGGGCCACGGTGGCCTCGATGCGGTTGCGCTTGATCTTCATCGTCGGCGTCAGTGTGCCGGCCTCGATGGACCAGGGCTCGCGCGCGATGACAAGCAGGCCAAGCTGTTCGTAGTCCGCCAGCTGGGCGTTGACCTGCTGCAGCAGCGCCACCATCTCGGCCTCGAACTGCTGGCGCAACGCCGTGTCGGAGGGCAGGCGCGGGCGCAGGTCTTCGGCCGGCACCACGAGCGCGTAGGCCGACGGCTGGCCGACCCCGGAGACCATGCAGCTCTCGATCTTCGCGTGCGCGAGCAGCAAGTTCTCGATCGGCGCCGGCGCCACGTACTTGCCCTTGGCCGTCTTGAAGAGTTCCTTGGCACGGCCGGTGATGCGCAGCAGGCCGTTCGGCCGCCGCTCGCCGAGGTCGCCGGTGCGGAAGAAGCCGTCCTCGGTGAACGAAGCCGCGGTCAGCTCCGGCTGCTTGTAGTAACCGGCGAACTGGCCGGGCGACTTGATGAGCACCTCGCCCTCGGGGCTGAGCCTGACCTCGACGCCCTTCATCGGCACGCCGACCCAGCCCGGCTCGGCGCCGCCCTCCATTTCGACGCGCGCAGTGTGCGAGATCGAGTTGTCCTCGGTCATGCCGTAGCCCTCGCCGAGCACCAGGCCGAGACGACGGTACCAGCGAATCAGGTCGGCCGGCAACGGCGCCGAGCCGCTGCCGGCATACACCACCGCGTCGAGCCCGAGCCCGGCAAGCACCTTCCTGGCGACGATGCGGCCGAGGATGGGGATACGGAGCAGGCGGTCGAGCTTGGCCGGCGGCATCTTCGCGAACACGCCCTGCTGGAACTTCAGCCACAGGCGCGGTACCGAGATGAACAGCGTCGGCCGCGCACGCTTGACGTCCTCGACGAAGGACTGCAGCGTGTCGGCGAAGAACATGTGCGTGTCGCCGGCGGCCAGCGACGCACCCTCGATCCAGGTGCGCTCGAAGCTGTGGGCCAGCGGCAGGTACGAGATCACGCGGCTCTCGGTGCCTGCGCCGACACGCTCGCGTGCGAACTCGGCGGCCAGCACCGCGGCACGCGAGAAGGCGCCGAAAGTGTTCATCACGCCCTTGGGCGTGCCGGTCGAGCCCGAGGTGTAGATGAGCATCGCCAGCTCGTCGGCACCCCGCATGATGCGCCCGGCCAGCGGCGGCGTGCGCGCGACGATGGCATCCCAGCCCTCGAAGGCGCTGCGCGCCTCCCCGGGCGCGAGCGGGAAGGCCAGACACGGCAGCCCCTTCGGCACGCCCGGCCGCTGCGCCGGCCAGGTGTCGAGCTTGCCGACGAACAACGCGCTCGATTCGCTGTGCTCGAGCACGTAGCGGATGGTCTCGGCCGTCTCGGTGGGGAAGATGGCCACCGTGGTGTAGCCACCGAGCCAGATGGCCAGCTCGGCCATGATGAAGTGGGCGCAGTTCTTGGAAAGGATCGCCACGCGCGCGCCGCGCGGCAGGCCGAGCGACTGCAGGTGCGCCGCCATGCGGCGCGCCTCGCCGACCACCTGGCCCCAGGTGTAGTCGACCACATGCCCATTGCCGATGGGCTGCGTGAAGTAGATGCGTTCGGGGTGGCTCGCTTCGTGGTCGAGCACGTGGTCCAGGATCAGGCGGTCCATGAGGGTTCCAGGCAAGGTCTGTGCGGTGGCCAGGCGGTGCAGGCGGGCCGACGCGGGGGGGGGCTGCGCGTCACGCGCCCTGGCCACAGCGCGGCACGGGACGCGGTTGACGCGCCGCTTCGAGCGGCGCGGCAGGGTAAGCCGCGATGGCGTCCGGCCGCATCTGGGGCAACCCTGATGGCGTCGCGGCGCGCTGCGTTGGCTTCACGCGGCTGGCGCGTGGCGGTCCACCCGCATCGTGTCCACGCGCCTCAGCGGGCGGGGTTGGGGCTCTCGGCTGCCGGCGCCCGCATGGCCCGCCAGGCCGAAAAGGTGGCCGCCGCCGACAGCACCGCGCAGCCGGCGATCACCCAGGCATAGCTGCCGCTCGCGTCGAACACGCGCCCCGCCACCCACGGCCCGGCGAGGTTGCCGAGCGCCGCGCCGCTGTAGAGCGTGCCGATGATCGAGCTGACGGCGCGCGCGCCGAAGAAGTCCATGCACAGCGCCGGCATCAGCGAGACGCTGCCGCCGTAGCTCAGGCCCATCCACAGCGCGAAGATCGCCAGCGCCACGTAGCCGAGCGCCCCCATGGTCGAGGCCAGCCAGAGCAGCATCGACAGGCCGAGCGAGGCCGTCACGGCCACCAGCGCCGGCCCGCGGCCGAAGCGGTCGGCGAGCGCGCCGATGACGAAGCGGCCGGTGAGGCTGCCGATGCCGATGAGACCGACCAGGCCCACCGCCTGCGCATCGGCCACGCCGAGGTCGCGCGCCGAGGCCGACAGGTGCGCGAACGGCACGAACATGCTCGGCGCCCCGAGCAGGCACATCGCATACAGCCAGCGAAAGCGCGCGCTCGCCAGGGCCGGCCCCAGGGGCACGCCCGCCACGCCACTGCTGGCACCGCCGGCACCGCGCCGGGCCGAAGGCGCGGGCTGCAGCAGCCACGTCGCCGCCAGCCCGAGCACGGCGACAAGCACCGCCAGCGCCAGCATGGCGCCGCGCCACTGCCACTGCGCGATGGCGGCCGCCGCGAGCAGGGGCACGAGCAGCGTGCCGGCGCCGATGCCGGCGCTCGCGATGCCCGCCGCCAGCCCGCGGCGACGCGTGAACCAGGGCTGCACACAGCCGATGGACGGCGTGTAGACGAGCGCCACGCCGAGCCCCAGCAGGACGCCGTAGGCGAGCGTCACCTGCAGCATCGAGCCGGCACGGCTGCCGGCCACCAGCGCCGCGACGATCAGCAGCATGCCGGCGCTCGTGACGACGCGCGGCCCGAAGCGGTCGGCCAGCATGCCGCCGAAGGCGCCGAGCACGAAGTAGACGAGCCCCGTGACGCCGAAGACGAGCGAGACGTCGGCGCGCTGGGCGCCGAACTCGGCCACGAAGGGCTCGAAGAACGCGGCGAACGAATACGCGATGCCGAAGATCACCGCCAGCGCGGTGAAGCAGGCCCAGACGACCACCCAGCCGTAGGGGGGCTCGCGCTCCTCGTGCATCGCGACGGGTGCTGTGGACCGTGGGGCGGAGGGTGGCGGAGCCTGCGCCGGCCTCAGCCGCGCGCGAACGTGACGCCGCCGTCGACGACGAGCGTGCTGCCCACGACGTAGTCGCCGGCGCGCGACGCGAGGTAGATGGCGGCGCCGGCCATGTCCTCGTCGGTGCCGATGCGGCCGGCCGGCACGTGCTTGATCACCTCGTCGGCGTGGTCGCGCGCGGCGCGGTTCATCTCCGACGCAAAGGCCCCGGGTGCGATGGCGCTGACCGCGATGCGCTCGGGCGCGAGCCGGATCGCCATGCGCTTGGTGAGGTGGATGAGGCCGGCCTTGCTGGCCTGGTACGAATACGTCTCCATCGGATTGGACGAGACGCCGTCGATGGAGGCGATGTGGATCACCTTGGCCACCGGCCCGCGCGCCGCGCCGGCCTGGAGCATGCCGTGCAGCGCCTGCGTGAGGAAGAACGGCGCCTTGAGGTTGAGGTCGACCACCTTGTCCCAACCGTTCTCGGGGAAATCGTCGAACGGCGCACCCCAGGCGGCACCGGCGTTGTTGACCAGGATGTCCAGGTGCGGCGTGTGCGCGGCCAGTGCCGCCACGAGCGCCGCCTGCCCTTCGCGCGTGGACACATCGGCCGGCAGCGAGGTGCAGGGGCCGAGCTTGGCCAGTTCGGCCGCTGCGGCGTGGCAGGCCCCGGCCTTGCGCGCGGAGATGAACACGCGCGCACCGGCGCGCAGGAAGCCGGCCGCGATCATGCGGCCGATGCCGCGCGAGCCGCCCGTGACGAGGGCCGTGCGGCCGGCGAGGGAGAACAGGTCGGTCATGGCAAGCGGCAACCAGGCAGCGCAGGGGTGAATCGGCTGGCGAGCCTAGCGCCGAACGGGCCTCGGGCCCATCCGCGCTTGCCCGCTGGCGGCTCGCCAGCGGGGCCGGGGTTCGAGACCCCCCTTGAACCCACCCTCGCCGGGCGAGGCAAGTCGACCCCGGCACCGTGAAGGCCAGTGCTGCGGGCCGCTCACTGCCGCGACAGAACGATGTGCGTGGCGCGCGCCGAGGCCTCGTGCCTCGTGCACGCGTAGCCCAGCGCGGGCAGATGGAGGCCGTCGAAGAGCCGCTCGCCCGCACCCAGCAACACGGGCGAGACGGCGAGGTGCATCTCGTCGATGAGGCGCTGGCGCAGGTACTGCTGGATGGTGTGGACACCGCCCCCCAGGCGCACATCCTTGCCTTGCGCCGCCTCCTTGGCGCGCTCGAGCGCGGCGACGATGCCTTCGGTGACGAAGTGGAAGGTCGTGCCGCCCTCCATGACGAGCGGCGCGCGCGCGTGGTGCGTCAGCACGAAGACCGGCGCCGAACCCGTCCAGCGAGAGGGTGAAGCTCTCGACGCGCAGCTTGGACATGGGGCCTCCCGGTGTTCAAGACGAGGGCAGCGTGTACGCGAACTCGTAGCTGTGCTTGCCCTCGGCGATGATGATCTTGAACTCACCGGCCAACCCCTCGAGCTCGCCGGTGCCGGAGTCGGGCACCACGGTGACCGAGAGGCTCGGGGCCCCGCGGTTCATGGTGCCCGTGTGCTGAAGCACGAAGGAACCTTTCCTGCGGTGGAGCGTGCCTTCGACTCGCTCAATGGCCACGTAACCCGCAGAGCCCTTCGTCTCGGTCATGGCGCTGAGCATCTGCCCCACCGTGGCCGCCACCAGATCGCCCGTGATCTGCTTGTGGATCGACATGCGTGCGAGCTTCGACGCTTCGGCCTGGCCTTCGAAGGGCAATGGCGCCAGCTTGACGGTGAAGGTGCCCTTGGCAACGGTGCTCATGCGCATCTCGGTGAGTGAGATGCGCCGGATTGTGCCGATGCGCGGCGTGTTGGCCTGCCCGGGACTACGGCTTTGCCGGCCGCGCGGCAGGTTGCACCCGGGCTGCGCCCTTGTCGACGACGAGGCTGTTGAGCAGCCGGGCCGGTGTGCCGCCGACATTGCGGAAGCCGTGCACTGCACCGCGCAGGTTGCTGTATGCCTCGCCGGCCACCACGCGCCCGGGGGCCCGGCCTTCGACCAGCAACTCGGGATGGGCGGCTCCGCCGGCGTGGCCACCACCTTGCCATCGGCCTCGGCAAACGCGATGCCGCGCACCTGCGTGCGGTCGCGCGCGAAGCTGCCGTCGGCGATGCGCGCACGCACGGCCTCGTCGTCGAGGTGGTGCGTCATGACGTCGACGAACACCACGTCGTGGTAGCCGGACGGCCACCGGTGTCGCGGCGTTGACACTTGTTTCACCTGCGGTTGAGGTGTGCCATCGCACAGACCTGCGCGGCGCCAATGCCTATGGTGAGTTCCTCGGCGTTCGCGGTCGCGATCTCCCCCTGTAACCCTGGAAGGAACACCTCATGAAACATCGAATCTTCGCAAGCACGGTGATCGCCGCGGCCGTCCTGGCCCTGCCGATGGCGGCGCATGCCGCCGGAGCCGAAGGCGCCCCGGCCAAGACCAAGCAGTACGTCAAGGACTCGGTCATCACCACCAAGGTGAAGGCCGAGCTCGCTGCCGAGAAGCTCTCGAGCCTCGTCAAGATCCAGGTGGAGACCGACAACGTCGGCGTCGTCACGCTGAGCGGCACCGCGCCGACCCAGATGGCCCGGGACAAGGCGGTCTCGATCGCCCAGGCCGTCAAGGGTGTGATGTCGGTGGACGACCAGATCAAGATCGTCGCCGACAAGTAGGGCGAGGGAGCCGCCATGACACTCTGCCCCATCGCGCTGGCCGTCGGCTGCCGCAAGTGCCCGATCGTCGCGGCCTGCCCGGTCAAGACCGTGATCGGCGACTACGCCGAAACCCAAGCCGCCAAACCCGCGGCCGGCAAGGACAAGCCGAAGTAGCCGCAGGCCCCTACATGCTGCGCCGGTACTGCCCGCCGACCTCGAACAGCGCGCTGGTGATCTGTCCGAGGCTGCAAACGCGCACGGCGTCCATCAGCACGGCGAACACGTTGCCGTTGTCGATGACGGCCCGCTGCAGCCGTTGCAGCGTGGCGGGCGCCTCGGCGGCGTGGCGGGCGTGGAAATCGGCCAGGCGCTTCAGCTGGCTCTGCTTTTCTTCGTCGGTGCTGCGCGCGAGCTCGATGCTCTCCGGCACCGGGTCGCCGTGCGGGTTGCGGAAGGTGTTCACGCCGATGATCGGGTACTCGCCGGTGTGCTTCTGCATCTCGTAGTGCATCGACTCTTCCTGGATCTTGCCGCGCTGGTAGCCGGTTTCCATGGCACCGAGCACCCCGCCGCGCTCGGCGATGCGCTCGAACTCCGACAGCACGGCTTCCTCCACCAGCTCGGTCAGTTCGTCGATGACGAAGGCACCCTGATTCGGGTTCTCGTTCTTCGCCAGCCCCCACTCGCGGTTGATGACGAGCTGGATGGCCATGGCCCGGCGAACGCTCTCTTCGGTGGGCGTGGTGATGGCCTCGTCGTAGGCATTCGTGTGCAGCGAGTTGCAGTTGTCGTAGACGGCGATCAGCGCCTGCAACGTGGTGCGGATGTCGTTGAAGGCGATCTCCTGCGCGTGCAGGCTGCGGCCCGAAGTCTGAATGTGGTACTTGAGCTTCTGGCTGCGCTCGTTGGCGCCGTAGCGCTCCTTCATCGCCACCGCCCAGATGCGGCGCGCCACGCGGCCGAGCACCGTGTACTCGGGGTCCATGCCGTTGCTGAAGAAGAAGCTGAGGTTGGGCGCGAAATCGTCGATGTGCATGCCACGCGCGAGATAGGCCTCGACGAACGTGAAGCCGTTGCTGAGCGTGAAGGCGAGCTGGCTGATCGGGTTGGCCCCGGCCTCGGCGATGTGATAGCCGCTGATGCTCACCGAGTAGAAGTTGCGCACGTCGTGGTGCACGAAATACTCGGCGATGTCGCCCATCACCTTCAGGCTGAACTCGGTGCTGAAGATGCAGGTGTTCTGGCCCTGGTCTTCCTTCAGGATGTCGGCCTGCACGGTGCCGCGCACGTTGGCCTGCGCCCAGGCGCGGATCTTCTGCGTCTCGTCGTCGGTGGGTTCGCGATTGTTGTCGGCGCGGAACTTGTCGAGCTGCTGGTCGATGGCCGCGTTCATGAACATCGCCAGGATGCTCGGCGCCGGGCCGTTGATCGTCATGCTCACACTCGTGTTCGGCGCGCAGAGGTCGAAGCCCGAGTACAGCACCTTCAGGTCGTCGAGCGTGGCGATGCTGACCCCGGAGTTGCCCACCTTGCCGTAGATGTCGGGGCGCAGGTCGGGGTCGTTGCCGTAGAGCGTGACGGAGTCGAAGGCGGTGGAAAGCCGCTTGGCCGGCATGCCCTCGCTCACGAGCTTGAAGCGGCGGTTGGTGCGGAAGGCGTCGCCCTCGCCGGCGAACATGCGCGTCGGGTCTTCGTTCTCGCGCTTGAAGGCGAAGACGCCGGCCGTGTAGGGGAAGCTGCCGGGCACGTTCTCGAGCAGCAGCCACTTGAGCAGTTCGCCGTGGTCTTCGTACCGGGGCAAGGCCACCTTGCGGATCTTGTTGCCCGACAGCGTGGTGTGCACGAGCCGCGTGCGCACTTCCTTGTCGCGGATCTTCACCACGTATTCGTCGCCAGCGTAGGCCTTCTGCATCTCGGGCCACATGGCCAGCAGCTTGCGCGCCGCGGGTTCGAGCTTGGCCTCGCGAAGTTCGGCCTGCTCCTCGAGCGCGCGGCGGGCCTTGAGCTTGGTGGGGATGGCCTCGTGCAGCATGCGCGAGCTCTCGCGCAGCTGCTGAACCTCGCGCGCCAAACGTGCCTGCGCAGTCGCCCGGCGCTTGTAGCCGCGCACGGTGTCGGCGATGTCGGCGAGGTAGCGCACTCGGCCGCCGGGCACGATGGGCGTCTGGTGTGTGCTGTGGCGCGTGGCCACCCTCGGCAACCGGCTCTCGCCCACCTTCAGGCCCAGCGCCGCCAGACGCGGCAGCAGCGCCTGGTACAGCGCCGTCACGCCATCGTCGTTGAAGCGGCTGGCCATGGTGCCGAACACCGGCATCTGCTCGGTCGGCGTCTTCCACGCCTCCTTGTTGCGCTGCACCTGCTTGGCCACGTCGCGTTGCGCGTCGGCGGCGCCCTTGCGGTCGAACTTGTTGATGGCCACGAACTCGGCGAAGTCGAGCATGTCGATCTTCTCGAGTTGGCTGGCGGCGCCAAACTCCGGCGTCATCACGTACACCGGCACGTCCACCAGCGGCACGATGGCCGCGTCGCCCTGGCCGATGCCGGAGGTCTCGACGACGATGAGGTCGAAGCCGGCCGCCTTGCACGCGGTGACGACGTCGGGCAACGCCTGGCTGATCTCGCTGCCGAAGTCGCGCGTGGCGAGGCTGCGCATGAAGACCCGCGGCCCCTGCTGCCAGGGCGAGATCGCGTTCATGCGGATGCGGTCTCCAAGCAGCGCGCCGCCGCTCTTGCGCCGGCTGGGGTCGATGCTGATGACGGCGATGCGCAGCGCATCGCCCTGGTCAAGCCGCAGGCGGCGGATGAGCTCGTCGGTGAGGCTGGACTTGCCCGCCCCGCCGGTGCCGGTGATGCCGACGACGGGGATCTTCGCTTCCTTCGCCGCCTTGGTGAGCGCGTCCTTCAGTGCCCAAAGGCCGGGGTCGGCGTCCGTGCCGGCCGCGGGTGCCTTGCAGCTTTCGAGCAAGGTGATGGTCTGCGCCAGCGCACGCCAGGCCGCATCGGTGTGCCCCGACAACGCCGAGGCGTCCTTCGGCGCATGCACCGAAAGGTCCTGGTCGCAGCGCATCATCATCTCGCCGATCATCCCTTGCAGGCCCATGCGCTGGCCGTCTTCGGGCGAGTAGATGCGCGTCACGCCGTAGGCCTGCAGCTCGCGGATCTCGGCCGGCACGATGACACCGCCGCCGCCGCCGAACACCTGCACGTGCGCGCCGCCGCGCTGGCGCAGCAGGTCGACCATGTACTTGAAGTACTCGACGTGGCCGCCCTGGTAGCTGCTGACGGCGATGCCCTGCACGTCTTCCTGCAGCGCCGCCGTCACGACCTCGTCGACGCTGCGGTTGTGGCCGAGGTGGATGACCTCGGCGCCCATGCCCTGCAGGATGCGCCGCATGATGTTGATGGCTGCGTCGTGCCCGTCGAAGAGGCTGGCGGCGGTGACGAAGCGCACCTTGTGCGTCGGGCGGTACTCGGCAAGGGCCTTGAACTCGGCGGAGAGGTCGGTCATGGCGGCGGGCGGTGGCGAGGGTTGGACAGGGCGCGCGCGTCGGGCGTTGCTGCGGGCGCCGGGCCTGCATTGACGTTAACGTCAATTGCAGCGTCGGATGATGCCATCGCCTGCCGGGTGACGCGAGCCCGGCCACCCTGCGCCCGGCGCCCGGACACGGGGCCACCGGGACGCGAACGCCTCGCTACCATTGCGCCGCCCGCACGTCGTCCCGCCCGCCCCCTTGGGGAAGAGCATCCAAAGGGCTTTGCCCGAAGGCCCCCATGAGCGCAGCCGCCCATCCCGCCAACACCTTCCTCGCCATCGACGTGGGCAACACACGCCTGAAGTGGGCGCTGTACGAAGCGCCGCGGCCGGGCGCGGCGCTGCTGCGGCATGGCGCCGTCTTCCTGGAGACCATCGACGAGCTCGCCGACGGCGACTGGAAATCGTTGCCCGAGCCGGCCAGCATGCTCGGCTCCATCGTCGCCGGCGACGCCGTGCGCCGGCGCGTCGAGGAGCAGATGGCGACGTGGGAGATCGAGCCGCACTGGGTGGTGCCGTCCGCGGCCGAGGCCGGGCTGGTGAACGGCTACGACCACCCGCACCGGCTGGGCGCGGACCGCTGGGTGGCGTTGGCCGGCGCGCGCCAGCGTGC
>JALHOU010000033.1:0-9941 GCA_022842825.1 Rubrivivax sp. | reverse complement strand
ATCGAGCCGCACTGGGTGGTGCCGTCCGCGGCCGAGGCCGGGCTGGTGAACGGCTACGACCACCCGCACCGGCTGGGCGCGGACCGCTGGGTGGCGTTGGCCGGCGCGCGCCAGCGTGCCCAAAGCGCGGGCGGGCCGGCGCGCGCTGCGCTGGTGGTGATGGTGGGCACGGCCGTCACCGTGGACGCGCTCGATGCAAGCGGGCGCTTCCTCGGCGGCCTCATCCTGCCCGGGTTCGGCCTCATGCTGAGGGCGCTGGAGATGGGCACGGCCGGCCTGCGCGTGCCCACCGGCGAGGTGGTCGACTTCCCCACCAACACCAGCGATGCGCTGATGAGCGGCGGCACCAACGCCATCGCCGGCGCCATCGAGCGCCAATACCGGCGCCTGCGCAAGATCGCCGGGCACGAGCCGATGCTGCTCATCTCCGGCGGCGCCGCGGTCAAGCTGGGGCCGACGCTCGACCTCGCCTTCGAGACCGTCGACACGCTGATCTTCGAGGGGCTGCTGCACCTGCAGGCGGGGCGGCGGGCCGAGGCGGCGCGGCTGCGGGCGGCGAACTGAGGCGGGTCGGCGCGTCCTACAACCAGCGCCGGAGCAGATCGAACAGCTGCTCGCGCGAGTACGGCTTGGCCAGGTGCCCGTCCATGCCCGCGGCCATGGAAGCCGTGACGTCCTCGTCGAAGGCATTCGCCGTCAGCGCCACGATCGGCACGCGCGGCAGCCGCAGCCGCGACTCGCGCTCGCGCACCTGGCGCGTGGCGGCAAGGCCGTCCAGCACCGGCATCTGCAGGTCCATCAGCACGAGGTCGACACGCTGCCGCTCCAGCAGCGCCACGCCCTGCGCGCCGTCCTCGGCCTCGATCACCTCCACGCCCAGCGAGCGCAGCATCTCCCCGCCGACCAGACGGTTGACGACGTTGTCCTCGATCAGCAGCACCATGCCTTGCAGCCGGTCGGATGCACCCAGGCGACCGAAGTCGCTGTCGGTGCTGGGCAGTGCGACGTTGGGAGCCAGTTCGAACTCGAGCTCGAAGCTGAACGCCGAGCCGGCGCCGACGCGGCTCGCGACCTCGATGCGCCCACCCATCGCCTCGATGATGCGCTGGCTGATGGCCAGGCCGAGCCCGGTGCCGCCGCGCAGCCGGGCGCGCGCGTTCTGCACCTGGTGGAAAGGCATGAAGACCTCGGCCAGCGCGTCGGGCGGAATGCCGATGCCGGTGTCCTTGACCTCGAAGCGCACGCGCCGCCGGTCGGGCCGCTGGCCGGCCGCGGCGATGACCTCGGCCTGCGAGAGGCGCAGCGTGATGCCACCGCGCTCGGTGAACTTGACGCCGTTGCCGATGAGGTTGAGCAGCACCTGCTTCAGGCGCGGTGCGTCGCCGATGACGCCGTCGGGCACGTCCTCGCCGATCTGCAGCGTGATCGTGAGCCCGCGCGTCTCGGCATTGGCGCGGAAGAGCGCCGCCGCGGCCGTCACGACCGAATGCAGCGACATCGGCGTCGTCACCAGGGAGAGCTTGCCGGCCTCGATCTTGGAGTGGTCGAGCACGTCGTTGAGGATGTCCATCAGCGACTCCCCCGAGGCCGCCGCCGTCTTCACGAGGCGCTTCTGGCGCATGTCCAGCGACGTGTGGCGCAGCAGCTCCAGCGCCCCGAGCACGCCATTCATCGGCGTGCGGATCTCATGGCTCATCGTGGCCAGGAACTGGCTCTTCGCGAGGTTGGCCGCCTCCGCCGCCTCCTTGGCCTGGCGCAGCGAGTCGTTGGCGACGTCGACTTCCAGGCTGTGACGCATCGCGCTCATCGACGAGGTGCGGAACTCGCGCGCCGTGCGCACCATGGCAATACCGTACAGCGTCACCAGCACCGCCATCGGCAGCGACTGCACGCTCGGGATCGTCAGGCTCACGATGATGAGCGTACCGAGCTGCATGACACCGAGAACGAGAAAGCTGCGGCCCGCCAGCGACATGAACGAGGCCGCCACGGCCACCGAGCCGCAGACGATGACCACGTACACCGTCGTCGACATGCCCGTGAGCAGCGGGTAGATCGTGATGGTGGCCATCGCCCACATGACGCCAACCACGGCGGCGTTGGCTTCCAGTTGCCGCACGGCGCCGCGGATATCGGCCACCATGAGCGCGTCGGTCTCGCCATAGCGCCGCCGCAGCCACAGGCGCCATATCGACACGGGCGTGCCCAGCGCCACCACGGCCAGCGCCGCCTGGGCCTGCCCGGCCTGCCAGCCCACCCAGGCGATGAAGCAGAACGCCATCACCAGCAAGGCGACGCTGCCGGTCGAATTGCGCAGTGCAAGGCGCAGCATTTCTCGCTGCACCGCGGTGGCGATGGTGTCCGCCACAGGGGCTGGGGCAGCGGGTCCGTTCATCAGCCTGCGAGGATAGCTCGTGTCGGCATGCCCGGGCCCGGCCTGGCCAGCCGGCGTCAGCCGCCGGCAACGCACGGCGACACGGGTGGGCGGGGCCCTCGTGCGCCGGCCGCTCAGGACTGGATGTAGCTTTCCAGCTGCGCGATGGTGGACTCGTGGTCCGCGATGATGTCGTCCATGATGTCGCGGATGGAGATCATGCCCAACACGGTGGCACCATCCACCAGCGGCAGGTGGCGGATCTTCTTGTCGCTCATCAGTGCCATGCAGGCCCGCGTGCCGGTCTTGGGGCCCACGGTGACGACGTTGCGGGTCATGATCTCGTCGACACGGGTCTCGCGCGAGTTGCGGCCCTGCAGCGCGATCTTGCGTGTGTAGTCGCGCTCGGAGAACACGCCCACCAGGCGGCCGCCGTCCATGACCATCAGCGCGCCCACTTCATAGCTGGCGAGCAACTCGAGCGCTGCGAACACCGTATCGCCGGGGCGCACGTGCCAAAGCGTGCCGTCACGCTTCTTCAGCAGTTCAGAAACAGGTTTCAACGCGGCCTCCCTGCAACACACGCTTCGAGGCGCCTAGCCTGCCCAAAAAGGGCTGGCGGGGCAAGGGCTGCGAACCCAGGGGCGACGCGGCACCCCCTAAGTCCCTGGCTACCTGCCTTTGGCGCGGCTTCCTTCGGCGCCTGTCCGCCCCTCTTCGGCCCCCATCGCCCCTCTTCATCCTCTCTTCCCGCCTCTTGCCAGTGCACCGCGCCAGGTGCATGCTCCGCGCCCGGTCGGGGCCGCGCCCGCACCGTGCCAGCAGGAGCCTGCGCGATGCCCAGCCTGACCTCGAGACCTGCCAACCCCACCTCCTTGCCGGTGACCGAACGCCTGCCGGTGCTCGACATCCTGCGCGGCTTTGCGCTGATGGGCATCCTCATCATGAACATGCCCGGGTTCTCGGCCTCCTTCTTCGTCGAGGCCGACGGCTCGCACCTGTGGAAGGACCCGATCGACCAGCTTGCCGAGCAGGCGCGCGAGGCACTCTTCTCGGGCAAGTTCAACAGCATGTTCAGCCTGCTGTTCGGCATCGGCTTCACGATCCAGTTCGCGCGCATGCAGGCGCGCGACCCCGCCAGCGCCACCTCGTTGTATCTGCGACGCCTCGTCGCGCTGCTCTTCTTCGGCGTCGTGCACGCCTGCATCTTCTGGCCCGGCGACGTGCTGCACACCTATGCGCTGCTGGGCATCGTGCTCGTGCTCGGGCTGCGCCGGGCGAGCGACCGCACCCTCGTCGGCCTCATCGTCGCGGCCCTGCTCTACCCTGCCGTCAACGGCCTCGTGCGCCTGGCGGTGTTCACCAAGGAGCTCACCGCCGAGCGCGTGCGCATCGCGCAGGCCTTCGAGGCCAGCAACAACACCGCCTTCGGCGGCGGCAGCTTCGTCGACATGGTGCGCGAGAACCTGCGCATCATGGCCCACTTCTATACCGACGCCATCAACCTCTGGGGCAACCTCGGCTGGTACGTGATGCTGGGCATGACGATGCTGATCGGCGTGCTCGCCGGCCGGCGCCGCTGGGTGCAGCGCATTCCCGAGCTGCTGCCGCAGATCCGGCGCCTTACCTGGTGGGCGCTGGGCATCGGCCTCGTCTGCGGCGTCGCCTTCACGGTCATCTTCGAGCTCAACCGCGAACCCGGGCCCTCGCCGATCAAGGTGCTGGGCAGCGTTTGCTACAGCCTTTCGCGGCTGGCGCTGATGATCTTCTACGTCCTCGTCATCGTGCGGCTCTCGCAAAGCGCCGCCGGCCGGCGCTGGATGGCGCCATGGGAGGCGGCCGGGCGCCTGCCGCTCACCAACTACCTCATGCAGACGGCCATCTGCCTCGTGCTCTTTCAGCACTGGGGCTTCGGGTGGTGGCTCCAGGTCGGGCCGGCGCTGGGGCTCGTGCTCTCGCTCGTCATCTTCTTCGCCATCCAGGTGCCGTGGAGCCTGTGGTGGCTGAAGCGGCACGAGCGCGGGCCGATGGAGGCGTTGTGGGCGCGCCTGACCTACGGCGGCGCCGGCCGCGGCGGCGTCAAGCAGGCTCGCGCAGCCTGAATCGCTGCAACTTGCCGGTCTCGGTGCGCGGCAGGCTGGTGCGGAACTCGATCTCGCGCGGGTACTTGTAGGGCGCGATCGTCTGCTTCACGAACTCCTGCAGCGTGGCCACCATCGCCGCGTCACCCGCATGGCCGGGACGCAGCACGACGAAGGCCTTGACGACCATGCCGCGCGCCTCGTCCGCACGGCCGATGACGCCGCACTCGGCCACCGCCGGGTGCAGCAGCAGCGCGCTCTCCACCTCCGGGCCGGCGATGTTGTAGCCGCCGGAGATGATCATGTCGTCGGTGCGTGCCTGGTAGACGAACTGGCCGTCGGTGTCCTGCAGGTAAGCGTCGCCGGTGAGGTTCCAGCCGTTCTGCACGTAACTCGCCTGGCGCGGGTCGTCGAGGTACTTGCAGCCGGTGGGGCCCTTGATGGCGAGGCGGCCGACCTGGCCGCGCGGCAGCTCGCGACCCTCGTCGTCGAGCACGGCGGCGCGGTAGCCCGGCACGACGAGGCCCGTGGCACCCGGCTTGGCATGCGCCTCGTCGGCGCTGATGAAGATGTGGAAGAGCTCGGTCGAGCCGATGCCGTCGATGATCTCGATGCCGGTGGCGCCTTTCCACAGCTGGCGCGTGGCGGCCGGCAGCGCCTCGCCAGCCGAGACGCACTTGCGCAGGCTGGACAGATCGTGCGCCGCCGCGTCCTTGGCAAGCTGGCCGGCCATGGCGCGGTACGAAGTGGGCGCGGTGAAGCACACCGTGGCCTTGAACTGGGCGATGGCCGGCAACAGCACGTCGGGCGTGGCCTTCTCCACCAGCACCGTGCTCGCGCCGATGGAAAGTGGAAAGGCCAGCAGGCCGCCGAGCCCGAACGTGAAGGCCAGCGGCGGGCTGCCGATGAAGACATCGTCGCGCGTGGCGCGCAGCACGTGCGGCGGCCAGCAGGCGCAGGCGGCCATGACGTCGCGGTGGAAGTGCATCGCGGCCTTGGGCACCCCGGTGGTGCCCGAGGTGAAGGCGAGCAGGCAGACATCGTCGGCCGCCGTGTCGACGGTGCGAAACGTGGCCGACTTGGCGGCGGCGAGCGTCTCCAAGGCCGGTGCAAGGCTGCCGCCACCGGCGCCACCAGATCCATTGGCCCCTCCCGCGCCGGCGCCGCCGAACTGGCGCACCTCCCGCAGCGTGTGGCACGACGGCCGCGCCAGGTCGAGCTCCTCGGCCAGGCGGCTGTCGACGAGCGCATGGCTGACCTGTGCCTTCTCGACGATGGCAACGAGCTCGCGGGCGCGCAGCAGCGGCATCGTGCCGACGACGATGCCCCCCGCCTTCACGACGCCGAACCAGCTCGCGGCCAGCATTGGCGAGTTGGCGCCGCGCAGCAGCACGCGCTGGCCGGGCACGAGGCCCATGTCCTCCACCAGCACGCGGGCGATGCGGTTGGCCTGCGCCTGGAGCTCGGCATAAGTCCAGCGTGTCCCGCCATGACCCTGCACGGCCAGGCGCCCGCCCTCACCGCGCTCGACCCAGCGATCGAGCAGCTCGGCGGCGCAGTTCAGCCGCGCCGGGAACTGCAGCTCGGGCAGCTCGAAGAGGAACTCGGGCAGCGCCTCGGCCGCGGGCAGGCGGTCTCGCGCGAAGGTCTCCACATGCGCGGAGTCGTCGCCCGCGCCGGCATCGCGGCTCGATGCGCTGCGGGCGACATTGGCGCTGCGGCTGGATGGCATGGGAACATTTTTCGGGTATATAGTTTAGTTGTCAAGCAATTTGCAGGGGAGTGCACCCATGTCCGACACCGGTACCGACCGCCCCTGCGATGCCGCGCACGCCCCCCGGGGATCGACCACGCGCGCGCAGGCCATGGCGCTCGACGCAGCCGACCCGCTGGCGCCGCTGCGCGAGCTGTTCGAGGTGCCGCCCGGCCTCGTCTACCTGGACGGCAACTCGCTTGGCGTGATGCCGCGCGCCACGCCGGCGCGCGTGTTGCAGGTGGTGCGCGAGGAGTGGGGCCAGGGCCTCATCCGCAGCTGGAACAGCGCCGGCTGGATGACGCTGGCCTCACGCATCGGCGACAAGATCGCGCGGCTGGTCGGCGCGAAGCCCGGCGAGCTCGTCGTCGCCGACTCCACCAGCGTCAACCTCTTCAAGGTGCTCTGGGCGGCGCTGTCGGCACTGTCGCCGGGGGCGGCCACCGCGGGCGCCGCCGCTTCCGCCCGGCGGCTCATCGTCTCCGAGCGCAGCAACTTCCCCACCGACCTCTACATTGCCGAGTCGATCGCGCGCGAGCGGGGTTTCGAGCTGAAGCTCGTCGACGCCGAGGAGATCCCGGCCCACCTGCACGAGCGCACGGCGGTGCTGATGCTCACGCACGTGAACTACCGCACCGGCGCCATGCACGACATGGCCGCGCTCTCGCGCGCCGCGCATGAAGCCGGCGCACTCGCGATCTGGGACCTCGCGCACAGCGCCGGCGCCGTGCCGGTGGACCTGCACGCGGCCGGCGCCGATTTCGCCGTGGGCTGCGGCTACAAGTACCTGAACGGCGGCCCGGGTGCGCCGGCCTTCGTTTGGGTGCACCCGCGTCATGTCGAGCGCTTCTGGCAGCCGCTGGCCGGCTGGATCGGGCATGCCGCACCGTTCGAGTTCAAGCCGGGCTACCGGCCCGCGCCGGGCATCGGCCGCTACTTCTGCGGCACGCCGGCTGTCATCTCCATGGCGGCGCTGGAGTGCGGGGTCGACACGCTGCTGGCCGCCGAGCCGGTGGCCCGCGCGGCCGGCGCCGCCGACGCGATGGCCGCGCTGCGCGCCAAGTCGCTCGCCCTGTCGAGCCTCTTCGCGGCGCGCGTGCAGGCGCTGTGCCCGGCCCTCACGCTCGCCTCACCGCGCGACGACGCCCGCCGCGGCAGCCAGGTGTGCTTCTCGCACCCGACGCACGGCTACGCCATCATGCAGGCGCTCATCGCGCGCGGCGTGATCGGCGACTTCCGTGCCGGGAACGCGGCGCCTTCCAGTGACACCGGCGACCCCTCGCATGCGAAGGACGCCGCCGACATCCTGCGCTTCGGCTTCACGCCGCTGTATTTGCGCTTTGTCGACGCCTGGGACGCCGCCGAACACCTGCGCGAGGTGCTCGATCGCGAAGAGTGGCGCCGGCCCGAGTTCAACCAGCGCCACGCCGTCACCTGAACCGGGGCCGCCCGATGACCACGACCCCCACCGAACACCACGGCGCCAAGCTCGACTTCAGCGCCGACATGAGCTATGGCGACTACCTGCACCTCGACCGGGTGCTGAACGCGCAGCACCCGCTCTCGCCCGACCACAACGAGATGCTGTTCATCGTGCAGCACCAGACGAGCGAGCTGTGGATGAAGCTGATGCTGCACGAGCTGCGCGCGGCCATCGCGCACATCGCGGCCGACCGGCTCTCGCCCGCCTTCAAGATGCTGGCGCGCGTCTCCAAGATCATGGAGCAGCTCGTGCACGCGTGGGACGTTCTGGCGACGATGACGCCGCCCGAGTACAGCGCCATCCGCCCCTACCTCGCCAACAGCAGCGGCTTCCAGAGCTGGCAGTACCGCTGCATCGAGTTCAGCCTGGGCAACAAGAACGCCGCGATGCTGAAGCCGCACCAGCACCGGCCCGAGCTGCTGGCCCAGGTGCGGGAGGTCTACGAGGCGCCCTCGCTGTACGACGAGGCGCTGCGGCTGCTGGCAAGGCGCGGCCTGCCGGTGCCGGCCAGCCACGTGTCGCGCGACTGGACCCTGCCCTATCCCGTCAGCGACGAGGTGGAGGCTGCCTGGCTCGTGGTCTATCGCGATCCCGAGGCGCACTGGGACCTCTACCAGCTCGGCGAGGAGCTCACCGACCTCGAAGACGCCTTCCGCCTCTGGCGCTTCCGCCACGTGACGACGGTGGAACGCATCATCGGCTTCAAGCGCGGCACCGGGGGCACGGGGGGCGTCAGCTATCTGCGCAAGATGCTGGACGTGGTGCTGTTTCCGGAGATCTGGAAGTTGCGGACGGATCTGTGAAGGTCGGCGGACCTGGGTGCTTGCCGGGTCTCGCCCCCGCAGGCGGCGCGCCTTGGAATCGACGGCTGACTCGACGTCGGCCGGGTCTCGGCCTGGCAGGAGGCGCGCTTCGGAATCGACGGCTGACTCGACGTCGGCCGGGTCAGCCGTCGCACCCCGAAAGCAACGGACCGGCGCCCGTCGGCCCCTCAGAACAGCCTGTCCGCCAGAAACGCCAACGCCCTGCCATGCGCCAGCGCCGCGCTGGCCGCGTGGTACGAGCCCCTCGCCCAGCAGTTGAAGCCGTGGTGCGCATCGGCATACCGATGCACCTCCGCCCGGTCGGGCCCCATGGCCTGGCGTACGGCCGCCACGGCCTCCGGCGGGATGTGGTCGTCGTGCCCGGCGTAGTGGAACTGCACGGGGCAGCGCACGGTGGCCGCGTGCTGCAGGTGCAGGTGGATGCCGCCACCGTAGTACGCCACCGCCGCATCCACGCCGGCGGTGGCGGCGGCGAACCAGGCCATGCGCCCGCCCATGCAGTAGCCCACCGTGCCGATCTTCGCGTTGCCCACCTCGGCACGGGCGCGCAGCACGCGCGCCGCCACGCCGATGTCGTCGATCGCCTGCTCGGCCGGGTAGGCCAACATCAACGCGCGCGCCTTCGTCATGTCCGCGCCGTCGTAGCCGAGCTCCACACGCGGCGCCTGGCGCCAGAAGAGGTCGGGCGCCAGCACGACGAAGCCGTCGAGTGCGTACTGGTCGGCGACGGCGCGGATGTGCTCGTTGACGCCGAAGATCTCCTGCATCAGCAGCAACCCGGGCCCCCGCCGTGCCGGCGGCAGCGCCAGGTAGCCGGCATGGCCGGGGCCGAGGTCGATCCAGCTGCGCTGCACGGGGTCGGCCATGGAGGTCTCCTTCGCGTGTGGGGTCGGTGGCGGACAGATCGGGTGCTTCTGAAACCAGCGCGTCAGTACACGCGCCCCTTGCGGTACTGCCCGTGCGCGCGCGGCGCCAGCGGCGTGGCGGCGGCGAGCGCGGCCATCGTCGAGAAGGTGTGCGCGTGCGCGATGGCCAGGCCCAGTGCGTCGGCGGCATCCTTGCCCGGCAGCCCGGGCAGCTTGAGCAGCCGGCGCACCATCTCCTGCACCTGCGCCTTGTTGGCCAGGCCGTGGCCGACAACGGCCTTCTTCATCTGCAGCGCGGTGTACTCGGCCACCGGCAGGTCGCCGCGCACGAGACCGGCCAGTGCCGCGCCGCGCGCCTGCCCGAGCAGCAGCGTGCTCTGCGGGTTGACGTTGACGAAGACGATCTCGGTCGCGGCGCAGTCCGGCGCATAGCGCTCCACCACCTCGCACACGCCCTCGAAGATGATCTTCAGCCGCAGCGGCAGCTGCTGGCGCGGCGCGTCCGTCGTGCTGATCGTGCCGCTCGCCACGTAGGCCAGCCGCGCGCCCTGCGCCTCGAT
>JALHOU010000032.1:7052-31033 GCA_022842825.1 Rubrivivax sp. | reverse complement strand
GCGTGAGCGACGGCAGCGGCGGCAGCGGCGGCAGCGGCGCCTGAACGGCGACCGACGTGCGCGCCGGCGCTCAGCCGACGTGGCGCGCCTGCAGCTCCGTGAACGAGACGATCTCGCCGGCGATGGCGCTTGCCGCCACCGTGGGCGGGCTCGCCAGCCACACCGCCCCCGGGCCCGAGCGGCCGGGGAAGTTGCGGTTGATGGCGCTGATCGTCACCTCGTCGGCGCCCGTCGACGAGCCGGGCCCGCAGTTGGCGCAGGCACCGCACGAGGGCATCAGCATCTCGGCGCCCACCTGCTCGAAGGCGGCGAGGTAGCCGCGCTCGACGCAGTAGTCGCGCACGGCGAGCGTGCCGAACTGCAGGTACAGGCGCGTCGAAGGAGCAACCTTGAGGCCTCGTTCCGCGGCCCAGGTGAGCACGGCATGATATTGGTCGAAGTCCTCGCGCTTGCCGCCGGTGCAGCTGCCGCCGTAGGCGATGCCGGGGCGCGGCCGCTGGCCAAGCGGCGGCAACTGCGAGACGAGCAGGCCGCGGCCGGGGTCGCCCGGCGCCGCCACCATCGGGCTCAGGTGGCGGCAGTCGAAGGTGAGCGTGGCTTCGTAGCAGGCGCCTTCATCGCTCTGCATCCAGGGCTCGAGCGCGAAGTCGACGCCGCGTCGCTCGCGCAGGAAGCGCACGGTTTCCTCATCGGGCGCGACGATGCCGGAGAAGCCGCCGAGCTCGGCCGTCATGTTGGTGAGCGTGGCCCGCTCGTCGGTGTTGAGCGCGCGCACCACCGAGCCCGTGAACTCGAACATCCGCCCGAGCCCGGCGCCGGCGCGCAGCGCCGGGTCGGCGAGCAGGTGCAGCACCACGTCCTTGGCCGTCGTGCCGGCGGGCAGCGGGCCGATCAGCTCCACCCGCAGCATCGGCGGCATGGCCAGGCGCACGGCGCCGGTGACGAACGCATTGGCCATGTCGGTGCTGCCGACCCCGAAGGCCAGGCAGCCGACGGCGCCTGCGTGCGGCGTGTGCGAGTCGGTGCCGGCGACGAGCTGGCCGGGCAGCGCATAGCGCTCGGTCATCATCGGGTGTGAGATGCCCTCGCTGCCACCTGCAATGTCTGCCAGGCTCGCGTGATGCGCGAGGCCATGGCGGGCGACGAAATCGCGGTGCGCCTTCAGCATGTTCGAAAGCGTCGGCAGCAGGCCGCCGCGCACGTGCGTCTCGCTGCGCGCCGCATAGGACATGTGGTCCTCGAAGGCGCGGATGCTGCCCGGGTCGTGCAGCGCCCACGTGGCACCGTCGGCACCGTACTCGGCCTCGAGCAGGCGCGCGGCCATGCCGGTGTAGTACTCGTGGATGAAGCGCCAGTCGGCGCGCACGACGAGGCCGTGGCCGGGCGTGAGCGAGGGCGCGAGGTCGGCCGTGGCCAGCGCGTGCCGCGCGACGATCTTCTCGGCCAGTGTGAAGGGCCGGCTGTGCACTCCGCTCAGTGACCGGCGCGGCGCGTCGTCCAGCACGGTGTTCAACAGCCCAAGCGACTCGCCGGCTTCGAGCGGCATCGCCGGGCGTGCGCCCGCCATGTGCGTGCGGCCGTAGCGCATGAGGCCACCGGCGCGCACGATGGCCGCGGCGAGCGCGTCGCGGCCCTGCAGCAGTTCCTCCAGGTCGATGGCCTCGCCGGCGCGCAGCCGCTCCACGAGCCCGAGGTCGGTGGCCGTGAGCAGCCCCACGTTGTCGGCGTTCTGCCGGTAGATGCGCTCGAAGCTCTCGGCGATGACGAGGCGCACGCCGGCGTGCCACTCGGCCATGGGGCTGTGCTCGCGCGAGCTGCCCTTGCCGTAGCGGCGACCGGCGACGACGACGCTGAACCCGCCTGCCTGCACGGCGTCGCGGCCGATCGGCAGCCGGCCGCCCACTTTCAGGCCGGTGTAGGGGACGCGGCCGAGCCGCTGATCCCACACCGTCATCGTCGCGAGCGGCGTGATCTCGTCGGTGGAGATGTCGTCGCGCAGCGCGCGCGCCTCGGCGAGGCTCAGGCCCTCGCCGGCGAGTTGGCACTCGATGCGCTGCGGGTCGTCGCAGAGAAACAGCACGCGTCCGGTGTGGCGCACCGTGCGCGCGGCCGCAGCGTCCGTCACTGGGCCTCCAGGCCCACCTTCTTCGCCAGCGTCGCGTACTTCTGCAGCTCGCTGCGGAAGGCGGCAGCGGCCTGCTCCGGCGTGCTGATGCTGATGGTGTTGCCCTGCTTGGCCATCGTGTCCTTCACCGCCGGGTCGGCAAAGGCGGCAACGACCGCGTCGTGCGCGCGCTTCACGTCGGCGGCCGCCATGCCCTTGGGGCCGATGACGGCGAACCAGGCCTCGACCACGTAGCCGGGCAGGCCCTGCTCGACGAACGTGGGGATCTCCGGCGCCGCGGCCACGCGCTGGCGCGTGCCGACGCCGATGGCCTTGAGCGCGCCGCTCTTCAGGTGCGCCTGCACGCTCGGCAGCGCCGCGGTCGCGAACTCCACCTGGCCGCCGATGAGGTCGGTGACCATCGGGCCCACGCCCTTGTACGGGATGTGCTTGGCGCTGACGCCGGCCTCGTCGAGGAACATCGCCGTGGCCAGGTGAAGGATCGTGCCGATGCCGCCGGAGGCGTAGTTGAGGCCGTCGGGCTTGCTCTTCAGCAGTCCGACGAACTCCTTGCTGTTGCTGGCCGGCACCTTGGCGTTGACGACGAGCACGATGGGCGTGGCGCCGACGACGGCGATGGGCGTGAAGTCGCCCGGCATGTCGAAGGGCAGCTGCTTGATGACGCTCGGAAAGATGACGACGTTGTTCGACACCACCGAAAGCGTCATGCCGTCCGGTGACGAGCGGGCCAGCGTCGAGAGGCCGACGACGCCACCGGCGCCCGGCTGGTTCTCCACCACCACCGGCATGCCGAGCGCCTTGGCCAGCGCCGGCTGCGCGGCGCGCGTGATGGCGTCGACGCCCGAGCCGGTGGCATTGGGTAGCACGAAGCGCACGGCCTTGTCGCCGACCTGCTGCGCGAACGCGGGCAGGGAGAGGAGGGGCAGGCCCGCGGTGCCTGCGGCGGCGGCCAGGAGCGTGCGGCGCGCGAGGGTGGGGGTCTTCTTCATCGTTGTCTCCATCGAGTGGGGTGAGGAACTGTGGTCGATGCGCTTTGGGTTCAGGTGGGCGCTCAGGTTGGCGGTTACGTTGGCGGTTACGTTGGCGGTCACGTCGCGACCCGGACTGCGTGCAGCTCGGGCCACGGCGGGTGGGCAGCGGTCAGG
This sequence comes from Rubrivivax sp., assembly GCA_022842825.1. Lineage (GTDB taxonomy): Bacteria > Pseudomonadota > Gammaproteobacteria > Burkholderiales > Burkholderiaceae_C > Rubrivivax. Next base: position 27,763 of record JALHOU010000032.1, on the reverse strand, counting down.
CCACCACGCCCTGCGCCACGAGCCTGTCGATCTCCTGCGGCGCCAGGCCCAGGCCGGCGAGCAGGGCCTGCGTGTGTTCGCCCTTGCGCGGCGGGTGCAAGCGTACTCCGAGACGCCGGCTGGCCAGCGTGATGGGGAAGAGCGTCGTCTTCACCGTCTGCCCGGCGCGCTCGCCGTCGGGCACGGTGACGTCGGCGAGGCCGCCCGTGGCCTGCAGGTGCGGGTCGTCGTAGAGGTCCTCGGGCTTGCGGATGGGCGCGTAGGGCAGGCCGGCGCGCTCCATGATCGCGCTCAGTTCCGCCGCCGTGCGGTGCGCAAGGCGCTCGCGCAGCGTGGCGAGCAGTTGCGGGCGCGCGCGCACACGGTCGTTGTTGGTGGCCAGCGCCGGGTCGGCCTTCAGGTCCGGCAGGTCCAGCACGTCACAGAAGGTCTTCCACTGCGCGTCGCTCACGGCGGCGAGGAAGATCTGCTCGCCGTCTTTCACCGTGAACACGTCGTACACGGCCCAGGGGTTGTCGCGCGCCGGCATCGGCTGCGCGGCCTTGCCGGTGACGGCGTACTGCAGCATGTGCTGGCCGACGAGGAACACGTTGTTCTCGAAGAGGGCGCTCTGCACCTCCATGCCGCGGCCGCTGATGCCGCGCTGGATGAGCGCGCCGAGCACGGCGATGGCGCCGAACATGCCGCCCATGATGTCGTTGATGCTGGTGCCGGCGCGCAGCGGGTCGCCCGGGCGGCCGGTCATGTAGGCGAGGCCGCCCATCATCTGCACCACCTCGTCGAGCGCCGTGCGGTGCTCGTAGGGGCCGGGCAGGAAGCCCTTGTGGGCGGCGTAGATGAGGCGCGGGTTGGCCTCGGCGAGGCTGGCGTAGTCGAGCCCGTACTTGGCCATCGTGCCGGGCTTGAAGTTCTCGATCACCACGTCGGCACTCTGCGCGAGCCGGCGCGCCGCGGCCGCGCCGTCGGGCTGGTGCAGGTCGATGGCGATGCTCTTCTTGTTGCGGTTGAACATCGGGAAGAAGCCGGCGCCTGCGCCGAGCAGCCGGCGCGTGCCTTCGCCCTCAATCGGCTCGACCTTGATGACCTCGGCGCCGAGGTCGGCGAGCACCATGCCGCAGGTCGGGCCCATGACCATGTGGGTGAACTCGACCACGCGAAGCCCTGCCAGCGGCTGGGGTGCGCCCTCCTGCTTCGGCAGCCCGGCCAGCGGCTGGGGTGAGCCGGACTGGGGCGGCTGGGCAGCCTGCGGCGGCGGCCTGGTGGTTCCGTTCATGCGGCCTCCCGTGCCGGCGCCGTCCGCATCGTCTTCGGCAGCCCGGCACGCCAGATGTGCCCGTGCAGCGGCTCGCCCTCGAGCCAGCCGGCGACCGACGTGCGCAGGGCCATCAGCGCATCGAAGTCGAGGCCGGTGTCCACCCCCATGCTGGCGAGCAGATAGGCCACGTCCTCGGTGGCGACGTTGCCACTGGCGCCCGGTGCGTGCGGGCAGCCGCCGATGCCGCCGGTGCAGGCGTCGAAGCGGCGCACGCCGGCTTCCCAGGCGGCGAAGACGTTGGCGAGGCCGAGGCCGCGCGTGTCGTGAAAGTGGCCGCAGGCCAGGCGCCCTTCGCCGAATTCACCCGCGACCTCGAAGGCGCGCTCGAAGAGCTCGCGCACCTGGCGTGGGTCGGCGTAGCCCACGGTGTCGGCCAGGCCCACGCGCTCGGCGCCGGCTTCGAGCACGGCGCGCAGGAGGCGCAGCACCTCCTCGGGCTCGACGCCGCCCTGGATCGTGCAGCCGAAGGCGGTGCTCATGCCCACCTCGAGCAGGCAGCGCGAGCCCGAGGCCGAGCTCGAAGCATCACGCAGGCGGCGGATCTCGCCGATCTCGCGCACCACGTCGTCCGGCGCCTTGCGCAGGTTGGCCAGGCTGTGCGCGTGGCTGGCCGAAAGCGGCAGCAGCATTGCGTGCGCGCCGCTTTCGATGGCGCGCTCGGCGCCCTTCAGGTTCGGCACCAGCACCGACACCGTGAGCCCGGGCAGCGCCAGCGCCTCGCGCACGAGCTCGGCCGTGTCGGCCAGCTGTGGCAGCAGGCGCGGCGGCACGAACGAGCCGACCTCGACTTCGCGCAGGCCGGCGGCGTGTGCGGCGCGCAGCCACTGCAGCTTGATGGGGGTGGGCAGCGTGCGCGCGATGCTTTGCAGCCCGTCGCGCAGGCCCACCTCGCGCACGCTGGCGCGGGGGGTGCTTGTCGTCGGGCTTGTCATCGTGCCTGTCATCGAGCTTGCAGTCTCCATGGCGCGCAGCTTCAGCCATTCCGCGCCAGCGCGCCAGCGCTATTTCGGAACCGGCATCGTTCCAGTCCGTCACGGCTGCTTCCGGCCCGCTGGCCCGCGCGGCTGAAGCGGACCCTGTCGCCGGACTTGGCAAGGACCATCGAGGTCCGCGGCGCACGCCCATGGGAGGCACCCATCCCGCTGCGCGCCGCTTTACGTTGAGCAACCAAGTGACTGCACGGCGGTGATAGAGCGTCGGTAGAACGCGGGCCTTCGCCCCACAACCCTTGCCACCATGATCGCCTCAACGCGAACGGCGCTAGTGCGCCTTGCTTCGTTCATTCCCGTTCTTGCCGTCGTCCTTCTCGCGCCCGGTTGTGGCGGCAGCAGCGACAGCAGCAGCGGCCAGACCACCGTGCGGGTGCTGAACCTCGCCGCCGATGTCGGCAGCCTGAACCTGCTCGTCGACGATACCGAGGCCTTCCACGGGGTGGACACCGACACGGTGTCTTCCAGCACCACCTTCGACGCCGGCACCTACACGCTGAAGGTGCGTCCATCGGGCAGCAGCACCAATCTGCTCTCCCAATCGCACTCGTTGAGCAAGGACCAGCACTACCTCGCCGTGGTGTGGGGGCGACAGAGCGCGCCGCGCCTGTCCACGCTCAGCGAGGATGGCGACAACTCCGACATTTCGAGCGGGAATACGCGCCTGCGGGTAATGAACGCCACCATCGACAGCGGTCCGGTGGACGTGTACCTCACCGCCAGCGATGCCGACCTGGGCGACAGCACGGCCACGGTGGCCTCGGTCGCTTCGGGCGGCATCTCGGCGTTCAGGGAGTTCTCGGCGGGCAGCTACCGGCTGCGCGTCACCGGCGCCGGCGACCCGGCGGACGTTCGCCTCGACGTGGCCGCCGTCGCGCTGAGCCAGCTGCAGCACGCCACGTTCATCGTCACCGCGGGAACCAGCGGCGTGCTCGTGCATGGCGCCGTCGTGCCGCAGCTCGGCACGCTGGCGTTGTCGAAGAACCAGCAGTCGCGAGTGCGCGTGGTGGCGGGCGTGGAGGGCGCCAGCAGCGTCGGTGTGAGCCTCGGCTCCCGCACGCTCGCGGGCAGCATCCGCTCGCCTTCGGTCGGGCCCTACGCCGTCATCGACGCGGGCACCGCGACGCTGGCCGTGCGCGTGAACGGCGTGGCGCTGGGCTCGCAGTCGCAGGTGTTCCAGGCCGGCAGCGACTACACGCTGCTCGTTTACGGCGCCGCTGGCTCGGCGCAGGTGCAGCGCATCACCGACGACAACCGGCTGCCGACCACGAGTTCGCGCATGCGCATCCGCATGATCAACGGCACCTCGCTCGCGGACCCGCTGGCCCTGTCGGTGGACTATTCGGCCGTGGCGAGTGACGTGCCAGCGGGCTCGAGTTCGTCCTACGTCACCCTGGCCTCCAACGCATCGGCACGCGTCGACGTGACGGCGCCTTCGGCCGCGAGCCCGCTCTTCAGCGACACCGACGCCAACCTGCAGGCGCAGGGCGTGTACACGGTGTTCATGCTGGGCGGCAACTCGGTGCCGACCGGGGTGCTGCGCAAGGAGCGTTGAGGGGCTGGCGCGGTGCGTGAATGGTCCTGGCCCAGCGGGCGTGCCGCCGCGGCGTGAAGATGCTCAGCCCGCGCCTGTCGGCGTCGACACAGTCGCCGGCAGCGCCAACGTGGCGCGGAGGCCGCCTTCGGCGCGGTTGGTCAGCGTCAGTTGCCCGCCATCGCGTTCGGCCAGGTCGCGCGCGATCGACAACCCCAACCCGTGGCCGGCGCGTGGGTCGGCGTGCTGGGCCAGGCGGGTCCAGGGCTTGAAGGCCTGTTCCAGCTGCTCTTCAGGAATGCCCGGGCCGTTGTCGTCGACGGTGATGACGACACGATCGCCGTCCATTCGCAGCGCCAGCCGCGCACTTCCGCCGTAGCGCAGCGCGTTGCCGACGAGGTTGTCCACCACGCGGCGCAGGGCGGCGGGCCGTGCGCGCGCTCGCGGTGCATCGCCGGGCGCGAGAGCGACGTCCTGGCCCGCAGCGCTATGGTCGTCGACGATGGCCTGGAGCAGGGAGCGCAGGTCCAGCGGCCCGGGTGCCGCACCATCGCGCTGCTCGCGCAGCACGGCCAGCGTGACGTCCATCATCTCGCTCATCTCGTGGATGTCTCCGCTGGCGGCGTCGGCCAGCGCGGGCGGGCCATCCTGCAGGCGCATGCGCAGGCGCGTGAGCGGTGTGCGCAGGTCGTGTGACAGCGCGGCCATCTGCATGCTTCGAGCGTCGAACTGCTCCTGAAGCCGGCGCGCCATGGCATTGAACACGCCGGCCACCGCCTGCACTTCGAAAGTGCCGCGGCGCTCATCGAGCGGCGCTGGCGGCTTGCCGCGGGCGAGGTCCGCCGACAAACCCTGTGCCGCTTGCGAAAGACGTCGCATGGGCGCAGACAGCCAGCGCGCACCGAGGGCGGCGCCCAGCGCGATGACCAGGGCCCGCACGCCGTAGTCGAGCCACAGGACCGAAGCCGAGACGTCCCGCGGAAACCCCCCGGACCCCCGGGCTGGTCCGCCCGCTGGTGCCGCACCGGGTGCGAAAGGGTGGCCCGGCGGCAGCGCCGACAAGGGCGGCAGGCGGTCCGGATGCGCGCGCTGGCTGTCTGGCGCCGGGCCGAAGTGGTCGAGTGCGCCGAAGTGCATCACCGCGCCCATCGCCGCGAAATGGCTCGCCACCAGGGTGACCCACATCAGCACGAAGAGCCGCGCAGACAGGGTGTCGAAGCGGCGCAGGGTCATGTCGAGACCTTCACGTCGAAGAGATAACCCTCGCCGCGCATGGTGCGGATCAGCTTCGGTTCACGCGGTGAGTCGGCCAGCTTGCTGCGCAGGCGCGACACCGCCACGTCGATGCTGCGGTCGTTGGACTCGACGCCGGGCGGGCGTGCCAGGTCGAGCAACTGGTCGCGCGTGAGCACGCGGCCGGCGTTTTCGACGAAGGCCTTGAGCAGGCGGAACTCGGCCGTAGAAAGGATCACCACGGTGCCGTCGCGGGCCACCAGATGCCGGCGGATGCGGTCGAAGGTCCAACCTTCGAAGTGAACCTCGGCCGCCGGCGCACCGACGGCCGCACTCACGGCCTGGCCACGGCGCAGCGTGGCGCGAACGCGGGCCACGAGCTCGCGCGGCTCGAAGGGCTTGCCCAGGTAGTCGTCTGCACCCATTTCCAGCCCCAACACGCGCGACAGCGGGTCGCCCTGGGCGGTGAGCATGATCACGGGCAGTGCCGGGCGCTGACGCTTGGACCACTGGCACAGCGACAGCCCATCCTCGTCGGGCAGCATCAGGTCCAGGATCAGCACGTCGATCTCGCCGGCCGGCAGCCTTCGGCGCAGCGCGGCACCGTCGCCGACAGCCTCGGCCCGGATGCCGTGCTGCGCCAGATAGTCCCCCAGCAGGGTGCGGATGGCCTCGTCGTCATCGACGATCAGGCAGCGGGTCATCGGGCAACCTCCGTGCTAAGCACTGCGGCATTCGCCTTGGGAGCGGCCCGGCGGCTCATGGGCCGGTCCTGACGCAGGGCGGGGGCAATCATGGCGGCTCTCGGTGGCGCGACCCGCGTCGGTCCACGGGGCCGCCCATCATTGTCAGGCTGCTGCGTCGACGGTCGTTGTCGACGCATAGTTCGCCGCCGCACGCGTGTACTCTTCGCGCACCAGGTCGCCCAGCGCGTTCGGGTTGATTGCGCCCGGGCCACCGTGCCTGCTCGCCTTCGGGGCCGGATCCCCGGCACTTGAACCGCTGTCCAACGTGGACGACGAAGCATGCGTGGTCGACGCCGCCGCGAACTGGCTGATGAAGCTGTCGACCTCGCCGGCGCTGATGGACTGGTCACCGTTGGTGTCCATCGCCTTCAACAAGTCCTGCGCCTCGCCGGCCATGCGCTCGGGTACCGACACGACACCGTCTTCGTTGGTGTCGAGCGGGTCGTAGCTCGTGCTGCTGCTGGTGCCCGACGCACCGGATGCGCCCGCCGCGGCGCCGCCGGCAGGCGGTGCCCCTTCGGGCGGTGGCCCTGGCGGTGGACCCGAGACCACGGCACTCAGCTCGGCCTTGCCAATGGTGCCGTCACCGTCGGCGTCGAGTGCAGCGAACAGGTCGTCCGCGGCGCCGCTGCCGGTGCGCCCGTGTTGCTGCGCGAAGTCCACCGTCGAAGGCGGCGCGGGCAGCAGGCTCTTCATGCCTGCATCGAGCTCGTCGCTGCTCAGGCTGCCGTCGCCGTTGCGGTCCATCTCGGTCATCAACTCGTCCGCACTGCCGAGCGACTCGCCGTTCTTGCTGGCAATGGCCTTGAGCATGGTCTGCATCTCGGACTTGTCGACGCTGCCGCTGCCGTCGGTGTCGACCTTGGCGAACATGCGCTCCTTCATCGCGGCGCGCGTGGCGCCGGGGTCGGGCCAGGCGCTGCTCGCGCCGCCCACCGAACTGATCGAACTCATCTTGCTTCCTTTCAAAGGTGGTGGATCGAGCCACCGTCGTCGTTCGGGCGTTCGGTGGCGGGATCATTCTTGGAAGCGTGCGTCTCACTGGCTTGTCGCCTTTGTACCGACGCGGACACAAACGCCGCGGTGAACGCGGCAACTGGCGGGTGTTCGGGCGCCAGATCGAAAAGCACGACCTTTCAGTCGGTGTCCGTCCGCACGCGCACCCAGGCGATTGCCAGCGCCGCCCTGGAGCGGCGCTGTCCAGCCCTTGTGCGGCAGCGCACAGACGAACACGGGCGCCGTCGCGAACACTGGGTTTCTTTCCACCTTTCCAAGGCCTGCATGTCCAACGCCATTGCCGCCCACAAGCACCGGACCCGGCTTCATGTCCTGCGCGATCGCCTGAAGCGGGCGCTGCGCGACCAGAAGCGCGGCCTGGCGGGCGCGGCAGAACGCGTCGTGGCGCACCGCGCGAAACGCTCGGAGTACCGCGCCGCGCACCCGTAGCGGCGGGCTGTTGCCTCGGCGCCGGCCTCACACAGCCTGCGCCGGCGCCACAATCGCCGGCATGTCGCGCCATCTCGACCCGGTGACGCTGCGCTTGTTCGTCGCCGCCTGTGAGGAGCGCAACATCGCGCGTGCCGCGGCGCGCGAGGCGCTGGTGCCATCGGCGGTGAGCAAGCGCATCGCCGCCGTGGAGGCGGCCATCGGTTCGCCGCTGCTCGTGCGCGGCCGCCGCGGCATCGAGCCCACGCCGGCCGGCGAGGTGCTGCTGCGCCAGGCGCGCGAGGTGCTGTCGGCGCTGGCGCGCACCGAGGCCGAGCTGACCGAGTTTGCCGCCGGCCTGCAGGGCAGCGTGCGTGTGCTGGCCAGCGTCTCGGCGCTGGCAGAGCAACTGCCCGACGACATCGCCGCCTTCCTGGCGCAACACGAGAAGGTGCGCGTGACGCTCGACGAACGCGTCAGCAGCGAGATCGTGCGCAGCGTGCGCGAAGGCGCCGCCGACCTCGGCGTGCTGTGGGACGCGAGCGAGACCGAGGGCCTGCTCGCCGTGCCGTACCGGCGCGACCGGCTGTGCGTGGCGCTGCACCCCGCGCACCCGCTGGCCAAGCGCCGCCGCCTGCACTTCGAGCAGACGCTGCCGCATCCGGCCATCGGCGTGGCGCCGGGCGGCATGATGGACCTGCTGCTCAGGCGCGAGGCAGCGCGCCTGGGCACCACGCTCGCCTACCGCATCCAGATCGCGAGCTTCGACTCGGCCTGCCGCATCGTCGCCGCGGGCCTGGGCCTGGCGATCCTGCCGCGCGAGGCGACTGCGCCGTTTGCGTTATCTGCCGGCCTGGCGATGGTGCCGCTGGCCGACGCCTGGGCCGAGCGCCGCTTTGTCGTGGTGGCGCGGGGGGAAGGCACGCTCGGGGCGAGCGCGCGGCAGCTGATGGAGCATCTGCGGCGGCAGGCGCAGGCGGCGGGCTGAGTCGGCCCGTCAGCGCAAGGCACCGATTCTGTCAACCCGACGTCACAGAGGCGGCTGTGGGTCGGATCACCGTGGCCAGTGAGCAGACCATCGATCGAGGTGTCCCCGTCGAGCGCTTCCCAGTGAAGACCTCGAGGACTGAGTTCGAACTCGGCGCGCTGCTCCGGCGTGGCGGTCAACAACCAGGGGACCGTGCCAGCGGGACGGCAATGCGCCGCCCGTCGTCCAGGTCGACCCCCATGCTGTCGTCGTCGAAACGGACCGCGCTCGCCGAAGTAGTCATGCCAAGTTCTCTCGATGCCCAGGTTGAACAGCGGCGGCAGAGGACGCGGCCGCCCTACGAGCTCCCCTGGGCTGCGGGGAGCAACGGCGCCACGAACGCCCGGGCCACCGCCAGATTGGCTGCCGCCAGCTCTCGGAAGGGCTTGGAGATCGGTGCAGCGGACTTTGCCCTGTGCACTGCGGTCCAGAACGCCTCAGCCGCCTTGGCTGCAGCGTCCCACACCTGCGGCTGAGCGCCGATGGTCCCAACCGTTGGGTTGATCGGCGTGAGCTCGGGATCCACGCTGCCACCCAGCGTCGCGTAACGCATGGGCAAGATGTCGTACGCCGGTGCCACCCCCGCGTATTCGCCGTCGTCGCCGATGAGCAGCGAGATGTTCTCGTGATGCCGGTCGTTGTTGCCGATGAGCTCGCTGAACGCTGCCATGATGTCGATGAAGCGGGCATCCCTGGCGCTGATGTAGCGTTCCTGCGCGCAGCGCGCCGCGAACTGGGGCCATGACTGGCGTTGCCCGAAGAACTCGTCGTCCACGGATCCGGCCGAGAGCATGCCGACGCGGCCCGTGGCCCCGATCCGGTCAAAGCGCTGGACCTCGAGGAAGACATGGGCTGCGGAGGCGAATACCTGTGTCCGGGATGCGGGCACGCCCACGCTGCCGAGCGCCTGTAACGCCAGGTGCTCCATGGGCAGAAGCTCGGCCATGCGGCTGCCACGCTTGGCGAACTTGACGATGACGTGGCCGACGTCTTCGACCCGCGCAAGGAACTTGGGTTGCTCGCCACCCGCGCTGGAGCCGTAAGAGGCCTCACGCAGTGCAGACGCGAGAGCCTCGTAGTGCTCGAGCCGGTTTGCGGGGGGGGTGGGCGTGAGTTGTCGAAGGTCGAGCTCGCGCTGCAGCGGGCCTTCCCCAAAGACCAAGTTGCCGGCCAGGTTCAGCCCGCGCGTGAAGAGGAACGCGATGCGGTGGTCTTCGCTCCAGTCGCGCAGGTTCTCGGGGAAGCCCGGCTCGGACTGCGCAGCATTGAGTGCGACCTCCCGGCCGAGAAAGCCCGACGGCGCAGCGAAGGCCATGTAGGGTGGCAGACCCTCGTACAGCCGAGTCGCCCGGCCGATCCGCTCCAGCGTCCCGCCGCCTGCCAGGAACTCGACTTCAGCAAATGGCTCGATGGATCCTGTGCGCAAGACCCTGGAGATGCGCTGTCGCGAGTCCAGTCCCATGGGCAGCTGACGCAGCAGGGCATAGCGCGGCGCGCGCTCGCCGGGGATCCTGAAGGAGGCTGCCGCCGGGCCGAGGCCACGGAGTGCTCGCGACAACGTTGGCTGGCTGACACGCAGCGTGGCGAGCAAGTGCGCTGCGCTCTGCGGCCCTCGGCGCAGCGCGCGCTCGAGCGCTTCAACGACGGTTCTGCCAGTCACGTTCATCGGTGCTTCTGAATTCAGTGTGAATAGTACATAGAGTACTAAGCTCGTTGAAGGAACCTTGCCCATCTCAGCCAATGGCTTTGAGCCGAGGCTGCGCCGAGTGGCTGGTACGAACCTTGGATGAATAGCCTGGGTCGCCAAAGTCTGCTTCAACGCCGGGAGGAGCCGCCGAGCCGACGCAGCCGTGCGGCGGGGCGCGAACGGCGGCTGTCTTTGAGCCTCCCGAAATGTTCGAGGACATCCGCGAGCGATGGCACGGTCTAGGATCCCCGCATGGGACTCTTGACCTTCAGCATCAACGTCACCCTGGACGGCTGCGTCGACCACCAGGAGGGAATCGCCGACGACGAGACACACGCCTTCTTCACACGCCTCTTGGACGAAGCCGGGGCGATGCTGTGGGGCCGCGTCACCTACGAGATGATGGAGAGCTACTGGCCGGCGGTCGCCCGCGGCGACGAGGAGGCGCCGCCGGCGATGCGCGATTGGGCGGTCAAGCTGGAGGCCAAGCCGAAGTACGTGGTGTCGTCGACGCGAAAAGTATTCCCGTGGACCCGCAGCCACCACCTCGCCGGCGACCTGCGCACGTGCGTGCAGGAGCTCAAGGACACGACCCCGACCGGGGTGCTGCTCGGCAGCGGCAAGCTCGCGACCGAGTTGGACCGGCTGGATCTGATCGACGAGTACCAGTTCCTCTTCCACCCCAGGATCGCCGGCCACGGCCCGACCCTGTACCAGAGCGGGCTGCCCGGCACGCGACGGCTCGAGCTGGTCTCGGTGAAGCCGCTGCGTTGCGGTGCGGTCGCCATGCACTACCGGCGCGCGCGCTGAAGCTGCGCAGCCCCAACGCGCCCAGCGTGGGCACTAGACCCTGGTTCCGGAGCGCGCACCACCACCACCGGGAGGCGGCAACGCCAAAGGGCCAGCCCGATCAACGTGCAGCAGCATAGGGCGCTGAAGGCATTCACGAACCCAAGCACGGCGTCGCCCAGCACCATGCCGGCGTAGACCGCCGTCGACAGATTGGCCGCTGCGAACAGCGCCCAGGTGAGGTGCGAGAACGAGGCTGCGGCGGCTGGATGACGCGCCAGCTTCAACATCTGCGGGAAGTAGGCGGCGATGCGCAGGGCATTGCACGCGGCGAAGACGATGAGCGGCAGGTCTGCGGTGGTCATCTCGGAGTCTCCTGGCGGTCGGCCTGGAGGCCGACCTCATGACGAGCGCGCGCCACGTTGCCGTTCAAACGTCAATCTGCGATCGGAGCGCGGCAGGCGTCGATAGCACCAGCGAGCAGGTCGCGGCGCTGTTCAGTTGGGCTTGATGCCCACCCGCTTGATGACCCGCGCCCACTTCTCGGTTTCCAGCGCGATGCGCTTGGCGAAGTCATCCGGAGCACCGGGCAGCAGCGTGACGCCCAGGCTCGACAGCCGGTCCTTCACTGCCGCGTCGGCCAGCCCGGCGTTGATCTCGGCATTGAGCTTGTGAATGACATCGGCGGGCGTTCCGGCCGGTGCGGCGAAGCCCGCGATGGCGTAAGCCTCGTAGCCGGGCACGGCCTCGGCGAGGGCCGGCGCGTCGGGAAGTGCTTCATTGCGCGTGGCCGTGGTCACGGCCAGCGCCCGCAGCCTGCCGGCGCGGATGTGCTCGATCCCTCCCGCGATGTTGTCGATCGCCGCGTCGATGCGGCCGCCGAGCAGGTCCGTCATCATGGGGGCAGCCCCACGATAGGGCACCGTCAGGAAGTCGATGCCCGCCTGCAGCTTGAGCGCCTCGCCGGCCAGATGGGAGATGGTGCCCGTGCCGGAGTGCCCGACGTTCAGCTTGCCCGGGCGCGCCTTCGCTTCGGCGATGAAGGCCGCCAGCGTCCGCGCCTGCACGTGCGGCCCCACCGTCAGCGCCAGTGGCTGCATCGACACGCTGGCCACCGGGGCGATGTCGCGAATGAAGTCGTAGCGCAGGTCGTCGTACAGCGCGCCATTGAGCAGGTTGCTCGTCGTCGTCGCCAGCAGCGTGTAGCCGTCGGCCGGCGCACGCACCACGGCTTCGGTGGCCAGGTTGGTGGCGGCGCCGGGGCGGTTCTCCACCACAAAGGTCTGGCCCAGGCGGCGCTGCAGCCAGTCACAGACAATTCGGGTCAGCAGATCGGCGCCGCCGCCGGCTGGAAAGCCGAGCAACACGCGCACGGGCCGCTCCGGGTAGGCCGCAGCCGATGCGGGCCGCGAGCTCATCGAACACAGGGCCGCAGCAGCCCCGACCGTGAGTAGGTGACGACGATCATGATTCATTTGGTGCGGGTCCTCGCAGGCGTTGCAGGTGTGGTGAACGGGCCGATGAACGATGCCGCCGGTCGTCGTCGAAGTCTTGGGCGTGGTGATGAAATGGGGTGAAATGTGATGAAGCTCGAACTCACATATCGACCCCGCGGCCTATGACCGCCATGCCGCCGATGGACGACGCACACCCCATCAGCTTCGGTTCGTTCACCCTGGATGCCCAGCGGCGCGAACTGCTGCGCGCCGGCGCGCCCGTCACCATCGGGTCGCGCGCCTTCGACCTGTTGTGCGCGCTGGTCGAGCGCCGCGGCCAGCTTGCCACGAAGAACGAGCTGATGGCCGAGGTCTGGCCGCGCACGGTGGTCGATGAGAACAACCTCGCAGCGCAAGTCGTCGCGCTGCGCAAGATCCTGTCGGTCGATCCAGGGCTCTCGAGGTGCATACAGACCATATCCGGGCGCGGTTATCGCTTGGTGGCCGACCTGAAATCGTCGGCCGAACCCGTTGCCATCGGTCCGGCGCCCGTTGCGGCGCCGGCGCCGGGCGGCGATTCGCTTTCACTGGTCGTGCTGCCATTCGCCAGCCTGAGCAGCGACATCGAACAGGGGCACTTCGCCCAGGGCCTGAGCCACACGGTAGCGACCGACCTTTCGCGCATCACCGGCCTCCTGGTGATATCTCCGACCACCGCGGCCACTTTCGACGGCCGAAGCCCCGATGCGCGCCAGGTGAGCCGAGAACTGGCGGTGCAATACGTCCTGGCGGGCAGCCTGCAACGCATCCACAGCCGCGTGCGCATCAACGCCCACCTCGTCGACGGCGGGACGGGCCGGCAGGTCTGGTCCGAGCTGTTCGACGGTGATGACAACGACCTGCTCGCGTTCCAGGATCGCATCACCGGGCGCATCGCCAACTCCATCGGCCGCGAGATCTTTGTGGCCGCGGTGCACGGCGGCATGGCCCGCAACATCGATCCGAATTCGTTCGACCTGCTGATGCGCGGCATCGCCGCCGACAACCGGCCGCAATCGCTGGAGGTCCTCCAACAGCAGGAATCGCTGTTCGCCCGCGCGGTGGAACTCGATCCGCTGCATGCGGAAGCGCATGCGAGGCTGGCGCGCGCGATCCTGCTGCAACTCACGCAGATTCATGCGGCCGCGCCCCACGACGAGCAGTTGCTGGCGCGCGGCGTCAAGGCGGCGGAGACGGCCGTCGCGCTCGGGCCGGACAACCCGCGCGCCCATTGCGCCATGGGCCTCGTGCATGTGCATCGCGGTGAATTCGAGCGTGCAGTGGTGGCGAACGAAGCCGCCATCGCGCTCGATCGCAACTTCGCTCATGCGCACAACAACCTGGGCAACTCGCTGGTCCATCTTGGCAACGGCGCCGACGCGCTGCCTGCGGTGGAAACGGCGTTGCGCCTGGACCCGCGGGGTCCGTCGATCGGCTCGTTCTGGACCACGAAGGGTTACGCCCACCTGCTGCTGGGGGCGAACGACGATGCGGTAGTCAGCTTCATGCGCGCCCGGTCGGCGAACCCGATGCTTCCCCGCGCCCATGTTGGAGCTGCCATCTCGCTGGCGCTGAGCGGCGACGTGGATGCAGCGCGGCAGGCCGCGAGGGAGGTGCTGCGCATCGTGCCGCACTACCGACTCTCGCAGACCATGGACGGAAGCCGCCCGTCTTCGTCGCGCGCCTACCGGACGTTCTTCGAGGCGGTCCTGCGTCACGGCGCGCAGCAGGCGTGCTTGCCGATCTGACGGCATTCGGCCAGCGAGTGCATTGCGCATCCCGGAGACGAAGGCGGATACCGGACCCCCACTGCATCGGATCGTGACAGCGTGCGCCCCGCGCCCCGCGCCCCAGCTACCCTTGTTCGCTCTGCCAGGGTGAAACGATGTCCGTTGAAGAAGGAAGGAGCCGCCGCATGGGCATGTCGGCCTGTGGGAGACCAGTTCCATGCCGCATCTGTTCGAAGCCGGCCGGCAGGCCGCCTGAGCACCATGCCGCAGGGCATGACGACGACCACGCGGCGCACGTTGTTTGGGAGCGAGCGGCTGCAGGTTGGCCACATCAGCGTGCGCCCGCCAGCAGCGTTTGCGGCGCGCTGGAGGTCTCCCCGCTCAACTTGCAGGCGCTGCCGCTCGACGAGGCGGTCTTCGCGACCCAGGCGCTGCTGCCGCCGGCGGTGGTGCTGACGCGCAGCCAAGTCTGGCAGCGCCTGGCCGCAGGCGCCGGCGAGGTCGATGTGCTGGAGGCCGAGCAGCGCGCCATCGACATGCTCGCAGCCGCGCTGGGCGCGGCGCGGCGGCAGCGTGCGGGCGTTGCTGCGCGGCGCGCACGGATCACGGTGCACAGGGCCCCAGCGATGTGAGGCGGGGCCGGGCGGCCAAGACGGGCCAGCCGGCCCCGCGGCGAGCGCCGCCCGTGAGCCCGTGCAACGCCGAGCGCGATCAGAAGCGCTTGCCGACGCCGATGCCGACCAGCAGCGGGTCGACCTTGAACTTGCCGCGGTCCACGCTGTTCAGGTAGACGTTGGTGCCGATCTGCACCTTCTTCACGTCGACGTTGATCAGCCAGCCGCCACCCACGGGGATGTCGGCGCCCACCTGCGCCGCGAGGCCGAAGCTGTTGTGCTTGAGGCCGACGGCGCCGTTGAGGATGTTCACGTCGCTGATGTTGGTGTAGTTCACGCCCGCGCCCACGTACGGCCGGAACATGCCCAGCCCCGTGAAGTGGTACTGCGCGGTCAAGGTCGGCGGCAGGTGCTTGAAGCTGCCGATCTCGGCGCCGTTGCTGAACACCTTCTGCTTCTGCGGGTAGGTCAGGATCAGTTCGAGGGCGAAGTTCGGCGACAGGAAGTAGCTGATGTCGACTTCGGGGAAGGTCTTGTTGTCGATCGTCAGGCCCAGGCCGGTGGAGTCCTTGTTCGCCGAGTCCAGGTGCAGGGCGCGGGCACGCACGAGCCAGTTGCCCGTGTCCTGGGCGACGGCGGCCGGGGCGGCGATGGCGAGGGCGAGTGCGGCGAGCCCGAGAAACTTCTTCATCGAATCCTCCATGGTGAAAAACATTGCAGCCTTGCGGCTGCCGCCATTGGGCGCTGCAGGCAAGTGGCAGCGGTTGATCCAGGTGGTGCCGCAGCGGCGCGCGCGGGCTTTGCCACTTGCGCCTTGACCGTGCTCAAACGGTGCTGTCTCATCGGCCCCACGGCGCGCGCAGCTTCTGTCGCCGCAACGACAAAGTGGGGCGCCCGCTGCGACGCCGCGCGCAACGACACCGATGCGGCCTACGCCCGGGCGCGTGCTTGGTGCCGGGCGTCAGCTGCCATCACCGCGAAGCGCCAGGCCGTTGGCCAGGCGCCCGCATCAGGGAGCGAACTCGTAGCCCACCGACGTGATCGTGCCGCGCCAGTAGGCCTTGCGGCCTTCCGGCGTGAGCCAGGCCACTTCACCCTTCATCGGCACGCGCATGCCGCCTTGCGCCTGCGTGCCGGACCAGCGACCTTCCCAGGGCGTGGGCAGCACGCGGCCGGCCACGGTGCGCCCGCGCGCCTCGGCGCGCACGCTGTCCATCGAGCCGTCGGCAGCGAAGCCGAAGGTCAGGGTCACGCTCACCACGCCGTCGGCCAGCGTGGCGCGCGCGCGGTGCTCGTCCACCGCCTCCCAGCGCACGCCCTGGCTTGGCAGCAGGGCCGTGGGCACCCAGGCCGCCTCGGCGAAGAAGCGCATGAGCTCGCCCTCGGCCAGGTCGGGCGTGTCCTGCAGGTTGGCCACGGTGAACAGGCCGGCGACGGCCGCGTGCAGCCGCCCGGCGCCGGCCACGTAGGCGTCGTGCACGCGCACGGCCAGCCCGGGCACGAAGGCGATGCGCGCGTTCCACACGAAGCCCGGGCGCGCGGTCACGATGTGCTGGCGCGAGGTGAAGGGCTTCCAGTTGTCCTGCGCCTCGCCCATGTTGAACTCGCCGGTGTGTTCGATGGTCGCGGCCGTGACGATGGGCTGGCCGGCCGTGAGCACCGTGCGGAAGTAGCGCTGCACCGGCGCAGGCAGGCCCTCCAGCTCGGCGGGGTCGAAGCGGCTTGCGGCCGGGGCCGTCCGCTCCGTCCGCGCGGCTTGCAGGCCGCGTTCCAGCTCGGCTGTCGCGTTCGACCACGTCCAGTGACCCAGCAGTGCCACGGCCATCCACACTGCCGCCAGCAGGGCCAGCGCGAGAGCGACCCACTTCATCGAGATCATGCGCGACAGTGTGCGCTCGGGATCCGGGGGCTCTTCTGACCGCGGTCAACCAGGCGCCGCGGAGGGCACCCACACCATGGCCACCTCCAGCCCCGGCCGCGCATTGCGCAGGCGCAGCTCGCCACCATGCGCCAGCGCGATGAGCCGGCACAGGTGCAGGCCCAGGCCCACGCCGCCGGCGTTGCGCGTGCGGGCGCTGTCGGGGCGGTAGAAGGCCTCGCCGAGGCGGCCGAGGTGCGCTTCGTCGACGCCGGGGCCGCGGTCGCGCACGCCGAGGGCCCAGACCGGCCCCGTGACGCCTTCCTCCCGACGCAGGAAGAGGGTTGCCCCGCCAGCGTCGCTGGTTTCGCCGCCGTGACGGCGCGCGTTTTCGACGAGGTTGCGCAGCAGCAGGCGCACACGCATCGGGTCCACGTCCACCGTCCCCAGGCTCTCATCGAGCTCGAGGCCGAGGTTCAAGTCAGCAAAGGCCGTGGCCTGGAGGTCACGGGCCAGGGCCGCGAGGTCGGTGGGCTCGCGCTGCAGCGCGGCGTGCCCCTCGCCGAGGCGCTCGCTCTCCAGCAGGCCGGTGATCAGCTCGCGCATCTCGCCGAGGTCTCGCAGCAGCGCCTGGCGTTCCGGTGACTCGCCCAGCAGTTCGGCGTTGAGGCGCGCGCGCGTGAGCGGGCTGCGCAGTTCGTGGCTGATGGCCAGCAGCAGCGCGCGCTTGGCATCCAGCATGCCGTGCAGGCTCGAGGCCATGTGGTTGATGCGCGTGGCGAGGTCGCCCAGCTCGTCCTGCCTTTGCACGGCGATGGGCTGGCCGAACTCGCCGCGGCCGAAGCGCTCCACGGCCACGGTGATGTCCTCCAGCGGCCGCAGCAGCTTTCGCACGGCGGCGTAGGCGAGCAGTGTGAGCACGAGCAGCGCGCCGAGCGTGATCCAGCCGATGCCGCGCGCGCGCCAGCTCTCCGCGGGCCGCGCCAGGCTGAAGAGCACGCGGTGGCCGTCGGCGGTGGCGCGCGTGAGGCCCCAGCCCTCGGCGTCAAACGTGCGCTCGCCATTGCGCCAGCGCCGCCCGTCCTGGCGCGCCTCGTCGCCGGACCGGTCACGTTCGGCTTCCTCCGGGTGCGTGTCGAAGTGCACCGCCGGCCCCTCGATGCGCACGCGGATCGGCAGCCGCTCGGCGAGCGCCTGAGCCCGCGCCTCGCTCGGCGGGCTGCCCACCTCGGCGGCGAGCCGATCGACGTAGTCGGCGAGCAGCGGGCGCGCGAAGGCCTGCCAGCCGCCTTGCAACGCGCGCTGCGTACCGTAGAGGAAGACCGCCGCCGTGCAAGCGCCAACGAGCATGAAGAGCAGCACCAGCCGGCCCTTGACGGAGTGGCGCAGGCGGTGCTGCGCACGGTGCCAGTGTTGGCCATCGCACCATGGGCACCATCGGTGCCACCGGTGCCGGCGTGGCGACGCTGCTTGCCCGGCGCGGGCGCTGCTCAAGCGCGCACTCCGGCGAACACGTAGCCGGCGTTGCGCAGCGTGCGGATGGGGTCCAGAGGCTCGAGCTTGCGGCGCAGCCGGCTGACGAGGATGTCGACGGCGCGGCTGGCGATGTCTTCGGCGGCATGGCCGCGCAGGCGCGTGAGGATGTCGTCGCGGCTGAACACCTTGCCCGGCGTGCCGGCCAGCATGGCGAGCAGCTCGAACTCGGTGCCGGTGAGCTCGACCAGGCGCTCGCGACTCTCGTTCAACGTTCCGCCTGGCTGGCCATCTCCGCCGGCCCGCACACGCACCTCGCGCCGGTCGAGGTCGATCGCCAGGCCCTCGAAAGCGAGACGGCCCTTGACCGATGCGGTGGCCGACGTGCGCCGCAGCACCGTCTGCAGCCGCGCGAGCAGCTCACGCGGCTCGAAGGGCTTGGGCAGGTAGTCGTCGGCACCGAGCTCCAGGCCGACAACGCGGTCCATGACGTCGCCGCGCGCGGTGAGCATGATCACCGGGATGGTGCTCTCGCGGCGGATGGCGCGGCAGGCTTCGAAGCCGTCCATCTCCGGCAACATGACGTCGAGGATGACGGCGTCGAACCCGCCGCTGCGCAGCCGCTCCAGCCCGGCGCTCGGCCGCGTGGCCTGCACGAGCTCGAAGCCCGAGCGCTGCAGGTAGGCCGCCAACGGCGGCCCGAGGTGCTCGTCGTCGTCGATCAGCAGCAGCTTGGGCATCGGGTCGCGCCGGTTCAGATCCAGCGGCGCACCTGCGCCGCGTAGTCACTGTACCAACCGCCGAAGGCCCGCTTCAGCGCCGCCTCCTCGTGTGGCACGTGCACGAGCGCGACGATGGCCAGGAAGGCGGCGGCCGCCAGCGCCATCAGCGGCACGCCGAGCGCCAGCGACAGGCCGGAGAGCAAGGCCGCGATGCCCAGGTACATCGGGTGGCGGCCGAACGCGAACGGGCCGTGGTCGACGAGCACCCGCGGCGCAACGGTCGGCCGGATCGGCGTGCCGGCAACGCGCAAGCAGGCCCAGGCCCACGCCATCCACGCCACGCCGGCGGCGGCCAGCGTGGCGCCGGCCAGCGGAGCCTGGCCGTACGGCGCCGCCACGCCGTGCCAAGCCACGTGCGCGGCCACGGCCACCAGCGCCAGGCCGAGCGCGACGCGTGGCGGCGGCCAGCGGAGCAGGCGTGCTGCACCGGCCCCGGCGAGGGCCGGCACCGACGCAGTCGATGCCGCGGACGGCACCGCTGACGGTGCCGTCAGTGGTGCCGTCAAAGGTGCGGCCGTTGCCGGTGCCGCCCAGGCCGTCTCACCCGCGCCAGCCACGGCGCCCCCGCTGCAAGTACTCGCGCACCTTGGCCTGCTGCTCGGGCTTGAGGCTGTCGTAGAAGTCGGCCATGGCGGTGATGACCTCGGGGCTCTTCGCCTGCACGGCCTGCGTCTTGGACAACACCAGCCCCTGCGCCTTGCTGCGGTCGAAGGTGGCGCCGGCGATGAGCGACTGCAGTTCGGCGCGCGGGTCCTTCGTGTCGCCGACGAAGGCCGTGCGCTGCTCGCGCAGCTTGTCGGCGAGCGTGGCGAGCTTGGCCTTCTGCATCGCGTCGAGGTCCAGCTTCTCGCCCGCCTTCTCGACGAGGCGGGCCTTCATCTTGGCCGCGTCCTCGTCGCTCATGGCGCTCCAGCCGCCGCGATGGTGGCTGTGGTGCGAGCAGGCGCCGAGGGCGCCGAAGAGAGTGACGGCGCCAAAGAGGGTGGCGGTGCCGATCAGGGTGCGTCTGAGCCAGGGTTTCACAATGGTCCTTTCGATGGTGCCCGCAGAGGGCGTTGAACATGGACCGCATGGTGCGCGGCGGGGCGGCGCACGTCCTTTCGCGCCGGTCACGCTGCGTAACGTTTCTTGTCGGCGTCGCGGTCCAGGGGTTGGCGCGGCGGCCGTCGCAGTGCTCGCGCACGGCGTCGCAGAATGGCGTCCATGAGCACCTTCCTCGCCCAGATCACCGACATGCACATCCGCGAGCCCGGCCGGCTCGCCTATGGCCGGCTCGACACCGCGCCGTACCTGCGCGCCGCCGTGCGGGCGCTGCCCGGGCTGCGCCAGCGGCCGCACGCGCTGGTGCTGACCGGCGACCTCGTCGACAAGGGCAGCGCCACGGAGTACGCGCACCTGGCCGAGCTGCTGGCACCGGTGGCGGCGCTGTCGCTGCCGGTCTTCCTGATGCCTGGCAACCACGACGACCGCGACCAGTTGCGGCGCAGCTTTCCCGAGCACCGCTACCTGGGCAACGGCGAGTTCGTGCAGTACGTGGTGGACATCGGCCCGCCCGGCGGCCTGTGCCTGGTGGCGCTGGACACGGTGCAGGCCGGCGCTTCAGCCGGGCGGCTGTGCGCGAAGCGCCTGCAATGGCTGCGGGACACGCTGGCGGGTCTGCGCGCGCGCGCCGTGGTGGTGGCGATGCACCACCCGCCGTTCGAGACGCTCATCGGCCACATGGACGCGATCGGCCTCGTCGAAGGCGCGGACGAACTGGCCGAGATCCTGGCCGCGCATCGCAACGTCGAGCGCGTCATCTGCGGCCACCTGCACCGCACCATCGTCGCCGGCTTCGGCGGCACCGTGGCCAGCACGGCGCCAAGCCCGGCGCACCAGGTGTGCCTGGACCTCGCGCCCGATGCCGCCTCGGCCTGGACGCTGGAGCCGCCCGGCTTCCACGTGCACGCGTGGTCGGGGCCGGGGCGCTTCGTCACGCACGTGGCGGCCATCGGCGAGTTCGACGGGCCGCACGGGTTCACGGGCTGAATCAGG
>JALHOU010000032.1:0-6952 GCA_022842825.1 Rubrivivax sp. | reverse complement strand
GAGGGCGACACCGGCGAGAACAGGCACCGGCCGAGGCAGCATCAGCGCAGCGCTCAACGCCAGGCCGAGCGCCCACGCCAGCAACACCGTGGGGCGCGACCCGAAAGCGGCGACGGTCCCGAAAAGCGACCACACTCCCATCGACACCGGCAGCGCCGCCATGCCGGCAAACCCGACTTGCCGATCGCGCAACTGCAGGAGGCCGAACGCGACCAGGGCGGCGAAGAGCGCGAGCGCCTCAGCACTCGACGATGTTCACGGCGAGCCCGCCGCGCGCCGTTTCCTTGTACTTGGTCATCATGTCGGCGCCGGTCTCGCGCATCGTCTTGATCACCTTGTCCAGGCTGACGTGGTGCGTGCCGTCGCCGCGCAGCGCCATGCGCGCGGCGTTGACCGCCTTGACCGAAGCGATGGCGTTGCGCTCGATGCACGGGATCTGCACGAGGCCGCCCACCGGGTCGCAGGTGAGGCCGAGGTGGTGCTCCATGCCGATCTCGGCCGCGTTCTCCACCTGCTCGGGCGTGCCGCCCATCACCGCGGCCAAGGCGCCCGCGGCCATGCTGCAGGCGACGCCCACCTCGCCCTGGCAGCCGACCTCGGCGCCGCTGATGCTGGCGTTCTCCTTGTAGAGGATGCCGATGGCGGCGGCAGTGAGCAGGAAGTCGACGACCCCTTTGTCGCTGGCGCCCGGCACGAAGCGCGTGTAGTAGTGCAGCACGGCGGGCACGATGCCCGCCGCGCCATTGGTGGGCGCGGTGACGACGCGGCCGCCGGCGGCGTTCTCCTCGTTCACCGCGAGCGCATAGAGGTTGATCCAGTCCAGCACCTGCAGCGGGTCACGCAGCGCCTCCTCGGGCCGCGCCACGAGCGCCTCGCGCAGCGCCTTGGCGCGCCGGCGCACCTTGAAGCCGCCGGGCAGCGTGCCGCCGGTGCGGCAGCCGCGCTCGACGCAGTCCTGCATCGCGCGCCAGATCTTCAGCAGGCCGGCGTCGATCTCGGTGTCGCTTCGCCAGTGCCTTTCGTTGCGCCGCATCAGCTCGGCGATGCTGCAGCTCTCGGCGCGCGCCAGCGCAAGGAGTTCGTCGCCGGTGCGGAACGGGTGCGGCAGAAGCGTGGCGTCGGGCGCGATGGCCTTGTGCCGGCTGCCGTCGGCCGCCACCTCGTCGCTGACGACGAAGCCGCCGCCCACCGAGTAGTAGCAGCGGTTGGCTAGCTCGGCGCCGGCGGCGTCGAAGGCAACGCAGCGCATGCCGTTGGCGTGGAAGGGCAGCGTCTCGCGGCGGTGGAACTTCAGGTCGTCCCGCTCGCTGAACGCCACCTCGTGGCGCCCGGCCAGCGCGATGCGACCGCCCGTGCGCACGGCGGCCAGCAGCGCCGGGATGGCTTCGATGTCCACCGTGTCGGGCTCGTGCCCTGCAAGGCCGAGCAGCACCGCCTTGTCGCTGCCGTGGCCCTTGCCGGTGGCGCCGAGCGAGCCATAGAGCGAAACCGCGACACGCGTGGTGCGTTCGAGCTGGCCGTCGTGCGCGAGCCGCCCCACGAACACGCGCGCAGCACGCATCGGCCCCACGGTGTGGCTGCTGCTCGGCCCGATGCCGATCTTGAAGAGGTCGAAGACGCTGACGGCCATGGGCGCATGCTAGCGCGCCCGCCGCAGGTGCGACCTCAAGCGTGCACCGGCGCTCAGCCCAGCGTGTCGGCCGTCAGCGTGTCGATGGCCAGCGCCACCAGGTGGCCGCTCTCGATGCGCGTGGCAAGCCCGGCGTGACGCAGCTTGTGCAGCATGCGCCGCGTGAGCGAGTGCGAACGGTTTCCGTGCCGGCAGGAGAAGACGAACAGGTTGCGTGAAGGGCTCACCCAGCGCAGCCGCGCCGTCGACCACGTGCCGCCCAGGAAGAGGCGGCAGCGTGCGCCTGCTTGCAGGGCATCCACCCACGCCGCAGGGCCGGCGGCGGTGTCGACGCCGCCGAGATCGAGCGGCACGGTCGGCAGGCCGGCGTGCAGCTCCATGGCCATGGAGGCGGGCATGGTCTCGGCCGCCTCTTCCCAGGTTGGGCCAATGTCCTCGGGCGGCGGCGGGTCGCGCAGCACGGCGAGCAGGTCCGCGACCTCGCGCTCCACGTGCCGCGGCGCGAGCTCGGCCTGGGCCAGCCCGTCGGCGATCTGGCGCAGCAGCACGGCGCGCTGAGGGGCGGACACCGGCCGCCCGGGGTGGGCCGTGGCACGAAGGAGGTCGTCGACGACGAGCGCCAGCCGGGCGAGCGGTTCGCTCGACTGGCCGTGCTTCGCTGCCGCGGCCACCATGGCCCGCGTCCAGGGGCCGACCAGGAACCGACGCAGCGCGCCGCACGCACCGGTGCTGCTCAGCTGCTGGACCACCTGGTTGCGCAGGGCGACTTCCAGTTCCTCGCGGTCGGCGTGGCGCTGCAGGTCGCCGACCTGGCCGAGCAATGCGCTCGCTTCGCCATCGAGCAGGCGCGTGGCCACGGCCAGCACTTCATCGGCCGCGGCCTGCAGCGCCTGTGCGTCGATGTGCGGTGCGTCTTCGAGGCGCGTGACGATGCGCTGCAACGATTCGTGCCACCGCGCCTGGCCATGTGGGTCGAGGTCGTGGTGCGCCGCACCGACGTCGAGCAGCCGGTCGATCAGCCGCCACCACGGGTGCTCGGGGTTCGACCACAGGGTCGGGTCCTGCGCCGACAGGCGTTGCCCGGTGCGGTGCAGCCCCTGCACCAGCTGGCGGGCGGCCGTTGAGACCTCGCCGAGCTCGCCGAGCTGGGCGAGGAGGTGATGCATGGCCCGCTCGGCCTGCGGGCGCGGCAGCGTGCGGCACTCGGGCTCGGCGCGTGCGCTTGGCTCGGACAGCAGGCGCAGCTGCAGCGGCGCCTCGGCGGCCTCCTCCGGCAACGCTGGCGCCGTGGCGCGCGCCCACTGCACCAGCTTGCGCAGCGCGTCGCCCTTCGCTTCGGGTTCGGCGGTCTCGTCGGCGCGGTGGACATGGCTGACGGTGACGCGGGTGCCGCCGGTGGGCGCGGGCCGGATGCGGAAGGGCGCCGGCCGCACGCCCCAGCCGGCCAGCAGCCGGGCCTGTTCGACGTATTCGAGGCGCAGCTGCGCCGCCAGGGCGCCCCCGATCGCGCGCAGCAGAGGCAGGCGCACGGCCGCGTCCAGCGGCAGCGCCGCGAGTCCCTCGCGCAGCCCGAGCGCACAGACCTGCGGGCGCAGTGGCGTGGCGTCGGGGTCGACGTGGTCGAGCTGGCGCAGCCCGCTGCACAGGGCGCTCAGCTCCTGCAGTTCGACCTCGGCTTCGGCCTCGATCGCCTGCACGATGCGCGAGGTCTCGATCTCCTCGTCGATCTGCTCCTCGCCGATCAGGCACAGCTGCAGCTCGCCGCCGTTGCCCGCGCCGGCGGACGGCGACACGGCCTCGCGGGCCGCCGTGCCACCTTCGGCCAGCCGCGCGCGCACGCCAGCCGCGATGCGGGCCACGAGATCGTTGCGACCGCTGCGCAGGGCGCCCAGAACGGCCGCGTGGCCCTCTTTGACGCCGGGTGCGCCCGGGCCGGCCAGCGCGCGGCCGGGTGAAGCCTGTTCGGCGGCAGCCCGATCGACGGCCTTGCCGACCCAGGCGATGACGCGGGTGCCGACGGCCTGCAGCAGGTCCTCGGTGCGGGGCGCGGCGCGGGGATGAAGGATGGGTTCAGCGTGGTTCATGGGCGCGGACGGGGGCCTCTTTGGAACGACTATCGGCCGGTGGCGGTGGCGACTTGAGCGCGCCGGGTGCGCAGCCTGCATCGGACCGACGCGAGGCTTGATGTTGCGCAATGGGCGCCGCGCCCGCGGGCATACGCTACGTAGGGTCTGGTGGGCGGTGCCTGCCCTGGCGGGAGGCCGCGGTGTCCATCGAGCAGCGAAATCACCTTGCCCAGCACACCTACGCCATCGTCCTCGCGGGCGGGCGCGGCAGCCGCCTCGCGCAGCTCACCGACCACCGGGCCAAGCCGGCGGTGCCGTTTGCGGGCAAGTTCAAGATCGTCGACTTTGCGCTCAGCAACTGCGTCAACTCGGGCTTGCGGCGCATCGGCGTGCTCACGCAGTACAAGGCGCAGAGCCTGATCCGGCATGTCGAGCGCGGCTGGGGCTTCCTCGCCGCCAGCCTGGGCGAGTTCGTCGAGGTCGTGCCGGCGCAGCAGCAGCAGGGCGAGTGGTGGTACAGCGGCACCGCCAACGCCGTCTTCCAGAACCTCGACCTCGTGCGCGAGGCGGCGCCGCGCTTCGTGCTCGTGCTGGGCGGCGACCATGTCTACAAGATGGACTATTCGGTGATGCTGGCCGAGCACGCCCACCGCGGCGCCGCGGTCAGTGTCGCCTGCGTCGAGGTGCCGCTGGAGGAGGCGCACGAGTTCGGCGTGCTTGCCGTGGACGAGGACGACCGCGTCGTCGCCTTCGACGAGAAGCCCGAGCGGCCGCGGCCGCTGCCCGACCGGCCGCGGCACGCCCTGGCCAGCATGGGCATCTACCTCTTCGATGCCGAGGTGCTGTTTGCCGAGCTGGAGCGCGACGCCACCGATGCGGCGTCGAGCCACGACTTCGGCCGCGACGTCATTCCGGCGCTGGTGCGGGCCGGGCGGGTGCACGCGCACCGCTTCGACAAGAGCTGCGTCAACATCGTCGACGGCCGGCCCTACTGGCGCGACGTGGGCACGGTCGACGCCTACTGGGCGGCCAACATGGACCTCACGGGCGTGGTGCCCGAGCTCAACCTCTACGACGATGCCTGGCCCATCCTGAGCCTGCAGCGCCAGTTGCCGCCGGCCAAGTTCGTCTTCGACGACACGGGCCGGCGCGGCATGGCCGTGGACTCGCTGGTTTCCAGCGGCTGCATCGTCAGCGGCGCCACGGTGCGGCGCTCGATCCTGTTCTCCAAGTCGCGCGTCGCCGAAGGCAGCGTGATCGAGGACTCGGTGGTGCTGCCCAACGCGGTGATCGGTCGCGACGTGCACCTCTCGCGCACGGTGATCGACAAGCACTGCCGCCTGCCCGACGGGTTCCGGGCCGGCTTCGACGCTGCTGCCGACCGCGGGCGCGGCATGCATGTCACGGCAGCCGGCGTGACGCTGGTGACGCCGCAGATGCTGGGGCAGGCCGTGCGCTCGGGTTGAGGGGTGGCCTGGCGGCAGTCGGCTGCTCAGTGGGGCACCAGGCGCCAGATCTCGTCGCCGCCGCTCTGGCCGTCGGTCAGCACCCACAGCGCGCCGTCGGGTCCGGTTTCGACGTGCCGGAGCCGCTCGCCGAGGGTGTCCAGCAGGCGCCACGTTCCGGTCACGGCACCGGCCGCGTCCATGCGCAGCAGCTCGATGCGGCGGCCCGAAAGCAAGGCCAGGGCGAGAGCGCCGTTCCAGTCGCGCCAGGGCAGGCCGTCCACGACGCCGCAGCCCGACAAGCCCATCGACAGCGGCGCGCTGCGCCACAGGGGCGGCAGTGCCGTGGGGTACAGCGTGCGGTCGGTCATGTCGGCGCCGTTGTAGCCGCAGTAGCCGATGGCCGAGCCGTCGGGGCAGCGGCCCGTCAGACCGCTGGGGCGCGGGTCCCAGCCGCCGTTGCCGCCGGCCGCCAACGCCGTCACCTCGTCGTGAAGGCCGGGGCCGTGTTCGCAGAGCAAAGGCCGCGCGGTCCCGCCGCCGCCCGGCGCGCGGAAGGCGATGCCCTGCGGATTGCGGTGCCCGTGGGTGTAGATGCGCGCGTCGCCCCCGGCCGGCGCGGCGTTGCCCGGCGCCGGCGCGCCATCACGTGTGACGCGCAGCACCTTGCCGGCCAGCGTGGTGAGGTCCTGCGGCACGGTGCCGGTGCGGTTGTCGCCGGTGGTGATGTAGAGCAGGCCGTCGGGGCCGAAGCGGATGCGGCCGCCCTGATGCACGCCGTGGTCCCAGCGGACGCCGGTGACGATGTCGGTGCGGTTCGCCACGGCGGTGTAGTCGGCGTTGACCGTGAAGCGCACGACGCGGTTGTCGGTGGCGCCGGCGAGGTTGCTGGCCATGTACACGTAGACCGCACGGTTGCTGGCGAACTGCGGGTCCACCGCGACGCCGAGCATGCCGTCCTGTTCCATGAACACCAGGTCGGCCGGGCTGAACAGCAACCGCGTGCCGCCGTCGGCCGTGCGCACCGAAAGGCCGCGCGTGCGTTCGGTGTACAGCACCGCGCCATCGGGCGCGAAGGCGATGTCCCAGGGCTGCGCGAGGCCGCCCTTCCACACGCTGCGCGTGAAGGTGGGTGCGCCGGTGCCGAAGGCGGTGGCGGTGAATTGCACTGGCGCGTAGCCCTGCACGGTGGCGCTCACGGTCTGCGTGCCGAGCGCCGCGCCCAGCGTCCAGCGGCCCGCGCTGACGCGCCCGTCGGCATCGGTGACGGCGCTGCCCCACTGCAGCGTGCCGCCACCGGCGGTGACGGCGAAGCTGACGCTCACGCCCGCCTCGGGCACGCCGTCGACGCGCAGCACGCGCAGCGCAGGGGCCAGTGGCACGGCGGTGCCGGCCTCGGCGGTCTGGTGGTCGGTCCCGGCCACGCGAACGAGTGTGCCGCTTCCCGGGGGCGCCTCGGCCTGGGCGGTGAAGGTCACCTCGGGCAGACCGGAGGTGCGCGTGACGAGCTTCTGCAGGCCGACGTTGTGGCCCAGCGTCCAGGCGCCGACGGTGGCGACGCCGTTCACGTCGGTGGTGCGCGTGGCGTCGGTGACGGTGCCGCCGCCGCTGAGCACGTTGAAGGTGACGGCGATGCCGGCGACGCCGGCACCGTCGCGCGCCGTGATGCGCACCGCCGGGGCGATGCCGACGGCGCTGTTGACGAAGGCGGTCTGCGTGGCGCCGGCTTGGGCGCCGATGGCGGTCGGCGTGGCGTCGCGTGTCGGAGGCGCGGGCGCGGGCGGCGGCGGAGGAACGGGCGCTGGTGCAGG
>JALHOU010000031.1:15204-31186 GCA_022842825.1 Rubrivivax sp. | reverse complement strand
ATCGGCGTGTGCGCGGCCATCACGCCCTGGAACTTCCCGATCGCGATGATCACGCGCAAGGTGGCGCCGGCACTGGCCGCCGGCTGCCCGGTGATCATCAAGCCGGCCGAGCAGACGCCACTGTCGGCGCTCGCCGTGGCCGAGCTCGCGCAGCGCGCCGGCATGCCGGCCGGCGTGCTCAACGTGCTCAGCGCCGACAGCGCCAACAGCATCGCCATCGGCAAGGCGCTGTGCGCCAGCGACGTCGTGCGCCACCTCAGCTTCACCGGCAGCACCGAGGTCGGGCGCATCCTCGCCGCGCAATGCGCGCCGACGGTCAAGAAGGTGAGCCTGGAGCTTGGCGGTAACGCGCCCTTCATCGTCTTCGACGACGCCGACATTGCCAGCGCCGTCGAGGGGGCCATGGTCAGCAAGTACCGCAACGCCGGGCAGACCTGCGTGTGCGCCAACCGCATCTACGTGCAGGACGGGGTCTACGACGAGTTCGTCGCCCGCCTGGCCGAGAGGTCGCAGGGCATCAAGGTCGGCAACGGCTTCGACAGCGGCGTGACGCAGGGCCCGCTCATCGACGACGCGGCCATCGCCAAGGTCGAGCGGCACGTCGCCGACGCGCTCGCCAAGGGCGCGCGCGTGGTCGTCGGTGGCCAGAAGATCGGCGATCGCTTCTACACGCCCACGGTGCTCGCCAACGTCACCGGCGAAATGCTCTGCGCGCGCGAGGAGACCTTCGGCCCCGTGGCACCCGTGTTCCGCTTCAAGACCGAGGACGAGGCGGTGGCGATGGCCAACGCCACCGAGTTCGGTCTCGCGAGCTATTTCTACAGCCGCGACATCGGCCGCATCTTCCGCGTCGGCGAGGCGCTGGAGTACGGCATGGTGGGGGTGAACACCGGCCTCATCAGCACCGCCGAGGTGCCCTTCGGCGGCGTCAAGCAGAGCGGCCTCGGGCGCGAGGGCGCGCACCAGGGCATGGACGACTACGTCGAGGTCAAGTACCTCTGCCTGGGCGACATCCAGAAGTGAGCCGGTCTCGTGCCGCCGCCACGCGGGCGGCGCTCAACGCGACACCCAGCCCACGCGGATGGCGCTCACGCCGGCGGCGCCGACAGGGAGGCCAGGGCCGCCACGGCAGCCAGCACCGTGGCCACGCGCAGCAGCGTCAGCGCGGCAGGCAGAGGTCGCGGCCTGGCCACGCCGTCGAGGTCTGAAGCGCGAACCGGGTCATGCACGCGCAAATGGCGCAACCCGGCTTCGAACAGCGTCTGCGGCTTCATCGTCTTCCCCTCGTCCTCGTCTCGTCTACGTCTCGTTCGCCGGCGCTTGGCTGGGTCCGGCAGGACAGCTGCGCCGTGCTGGCTCGTGAGGGAGTGGACGTTGCCACCCCCTGCGCTCGAATGGTGTGTCAAGACGTGTCCCGCGCAACCTTGTCGCCGGGTGTCGACTTCGCGGCGAACGCGCAGGGCCAGAACGAAGAAGCGGATGCGAGCTCTCACTCACCGGCCGCGCGCAGGTACAGAAATGTTCCGATGTGCCCCTCTGTCCGGCCCGACCCGGCGGTCTCGCGGGCGGCAGCCACGGCGGGGTCGCGGCTCGCCCAGCGTCCTTACGTCCGTGTGCCTTCGGCCAGCGTGTGTACGTGCGCGGCGCTGTCGCCCTGGCGCAGCGCCTGCGCCGCCGCGGCGGCGCCGCGCATCAGCAACGCGAGGTCGCTCGCCACGGCCAGGAAGTCGTAGCCGGCGGCGCGGTAGCGGATCACCACCTCGGGCGTCGTGCCCACGCTGCCGATTGGCTTGCCGACGACGCGGGCGCGCTGCGCCGCGTCGGCCATCAGCGCCATCACTGCGGGGTGGGTGAGCTGGCCGAGGTGCCCCATCGCAGCGGAGAGGTCACCCGGGGCGACGAAGAGCGCATCGACCCCCGGCACGGCCGCGATCTCCTCCAGCTGCGCCACCGCCTGCGGTGTCTCGAGCTGAACGACGACGCCCAGCGACTTGTTGGCCGTGCGGTGGTAGTCGGGCATGCTGCCGAAGCGCGATGCACGACCCATCGACGACAGGCCGCGCACACCCTGGGGCGGGTAGCGCGTGGCGGCCACGGCGCGCGCGGCCTCGTCGGCGCTCTGGACGAACGGGAAGAGCACGGTGTGGGCGCCGGCGTCGAGCACGCGCTTGACCATCACCGTGTCGTTCCACGGCACGCGCACCACCGGCACCATCTTCGTGTTGCCCACCGCCTGCAGCAGCTGCACCAGCGTCATCAAGTCCAGCGGCGAATGCTCCATGTCGAGCACGCCCCAGTCGAAACCCGAGTGGCCCACGGCTTCGGCAACCACCGGGCTGGCCGAGACGATCCAGGTCCCCACGGGCGGCTTGGCGCCGCGCCCACGCAGCAACTGGCAGAAAGGATTCATCGTGTGGACGATCATGGCACTGCCCGGAGGCCCTGCCAAGGCCGACAGCCCCCCGGCTGCCCTACGCGTCTCCCGGCTCGTGGCGGTCCGGGGCGCGGCCCTGGCGCAGCGACGGCGGCGGCGCGGTCGAGCCGCGCACGACGAGGCTCACCTCGACCGCCGAGGTGCGCGGCACCGGCTCGCCGCGCAGTGCCGCCACGAGGCGGTCGCCGGCCAGGCGCCACAGGGCCTCGGCCGGCACCCGGATCGTCGTGATCGCCGGGTGCAGGTGCCGCGCCAGCTCGAGGTCGTCGAAGCCGACGATCGACAGCGAGCGCGGCACCTCGATGCCCAGGCGCTGCGCTTCGAGCAGCGCGCCGAAGGCCAGCACGTCGTTGCCGCATAGCACGGCCGTGGGCGGCGTAGAAGCGGACAGCAGCTCGCGCAGGCCCTCGCGCGCCGCGTCCAGGGTGTAGGGGCGTTCCACCAGCCAGGGCGGCGCCAGGTCCAGCCCGGCCGCCACGAGCGCCGTACGCGCCCCGGCCACGCGCGCCGCGGCGCGGTCGTTGTCGCGCGTGATGCCGGCCAGCATGCCGATGCGGCGGTGCCCGAGGTCGAGCAGGTACCGCACCGCCTCCCCGATCGCGGCGCCGTTGTCGAAGCCCACGCAGACGGCATCGGCCGGACCCGGCACGCTCATCACGTGCACGCAGGGCGTGCCGCGCTGGCGCAGGAAGGCCAGCAGCTCGGGCCGCTGGCTCACGCCGCACAAGGCGAGCGCGTCGACGCCCCGGGCCACCAGGTTCACGGCCTGGCGCATCTCGTGCTCGGTGCTGTAGCCGCTGGTGGCGATGAGCAGCTGCAGCCCGTCCTCGCCCAGGCGGCGCTGCAGGGCGTCGATGGCCTTGGCGAAGATGGCGTTGTCGACGGTGGGGAAGATGGCACCCACGGTGCCGGTGCGGTGCAGCATGAGCGCGCGCGCGCCGGCATGCGGCACGTAGCCCAGTTCGGCCACCGCAGCCTGCACGCGTTGGCGCAGCGGTTCGCGCACCGACTGGCCGTTGAGCACACGCGAGACCGTGGCGGTCGACACCCCGGCCGCAGCGGCCACGTCCTCGATGCGCGGCCGCTGCGGGGCGGCCGGCGCCTCGGCGAGTGCGGGCGCTTTCATGCCGGCAATGTACGCGCTTACAGGCAGGGGCTCCAGCCCCAGTCGCGCGCCCGCATAGGGAAAACACCCATCATCAACTCAGCCAGGCGCATTGACAGCCTGCGCACCTCCAACCAAACTGTAAGCGCTTACAGTCCGACCATGCGTCGACCCTCCCCACCTGCCACACAGCCGCCGCGGCCGCGCACGCCACCACGGCAAGCCCGCCGTGGCGCGCTGCGCCTGGGCGCCGACGCGGCCTGGGCGCTGGGGGCGGTTGCGCTGACCCTGCTGTTGTGGCAGTTGCTCACGGCGGGCCTGGGTGTCATCTCGCCGGCGCGCTTTCCGGCCCCGCGCGAGGTCTGGGATGCGCTGCGCCAGATCGCCTTCGAGGGCTATGGCAACGCGCGCTGGCACGCACACGTGCTGCGCAGCGTGCTGTTGGTGACGATGGGCTTCGCCATCGCCGCCTCCGCCGGCGTGCTGCTGGGTCTCGCCATGGGCGCCAGCCGCCGTGTCGAGGCGCTGGCGAACCCGGTCTTCCTGGTGCTGCGGCCCATTCCGCCGCTGGCCTGGATTCCGCTGGCCATCGTCTGGCTGGGCCTGGGCGACGCCGCCAAGCTGATGGTCATCTTCGTCAGCGCCTTCGTGCCCGCGGTCATCAACAGCTACAGCGGCGTGCGCCAGATCGACAAGCCGGTCTTCGAAGCAGCCGCCATGCTCGACGCCCAAGGCCTGCGCTACTGGCGCGAAGTGCTGGTGCCCGGCGCCCTGCCCAGCATCTTCACGGGCCTGCGCCTTTCGCTGCAGGCCTCGTGGACGACGCTCGTGGCGGCCGAGCTGGTGGGCGCGGTGGCCGGCCTCGGCTCCATCCTCAACCAGGCGGCGCAGGACATCTTCCCGGCCATGATCCTCGTGGGCATGGCCAGCGTGGCCCTGTGCGGCTGGCTGATGACGCTGGCGCTTGGCTGGGTCGAAAGGCGGGTCATGCCGTGGCGGCACTGAGAAGGGCCAAACCGTGATCGGTCCGCCGCTCGCCCGCCCCCGGTTCCTGCGCCTCACGCTTCTGGGCGCAGGTGGCTTCCTGCTGCTGTGGACCGTGGCAGCCCTGTCGGGCATCACCGCGCGACAGTTCCTGCCCACGCCGTGGGAGGTGGCCGCGCGCTTCATGACGCTGGTGCTCGAGCCCTTCGCCGGCTACACGCTGCTCGTGCACCTGCTGTCGAGCATCCAGCGCTTTGCCATGGGCTTCGCGCTGGCGGTGCTGGTGGGCGTTCCGCTCGGTCTGCTGATGGCCTACTTCAGGTGGTTGGACCGGCTGGTCTCGCCGCTCTTCGAGGCGGTGCGCTTCGTAGCGCCAATCGCCTGGGTGCCGTTCGCCGCGCTGTGGTTCGGCACCGGCATCGGCGGGCCGGTGCTGATCATCTTCATGGGTGCCTTCGCGCCGGTGCTCATCAACACCTATCGGGGCGCGCGTCATGTCGAACGCAAGTACATCGAGGCGGCCGAGACGCTCGGCGCCGGGCCGCTGCGCGCGATGACGCAGGTGCTGCTGCCGGCGGCGGTGCCATCCATCGTCTCTGGGCTGCGCGTGTCGGCCGGCCTGGGCTGGCAGTCATTGGTGGGCGCCGAACTGATCGTCGCCTCGAGCGGGGTCGGCTACATGATGGTCAAGGGCCAGGCGGCGCTGTCCACCAGCACCGTGATGAGCGGCATGATCGCCATCGGCATCGTCGGCCTGCTCATCGACATCGGCCTGCGCCGCATGCAGCAGCACATCGAACACCGGCGCGGACTCTAGGGCCGCCCGCAGCAAGACAGGAGAGCCAGCTTGGCCAACATCCAGTTCGAGGGCGTCGGGCGCGTCTTCCACCAGGGCGGCAAGCAGTTCGTGGCGCTGGAGGACATCGCGCTCGAGGTCGCCGACCGCGAGTTCGTCGCCATCGTCGGCCCCTCGGGCTGCGGCAAGACCACCTGCATGCGCATGGCCGCGGGCCTGGAAC
Source organism: Rubrivivax sp. (assembly GCA_022842825.1). Taxonomy (GTDB): domain Bacteria; phylum Pseudomonadota; class Gammaproteobacteria; order Burkholderiales; family Burkholderiaceae_C; genus Rubrivivax. The sequence goes on along the minus strand of JALHOU010000031.1, from coordinate 25,644 downwards.
ACCCCACCACCGGCACCGTCAAGGTCGGCGGCACGCTCGTCACGCGGCCCGGGCCCGACCGCGCGGTCGTCTTCCAGCAGTTCGCGCTCTTCCCCTGGAAGACCGTGTGGGACAACATCGAGTTCGGCCTCATCTCGCTCGGCGTGGACGCGGCCGAACGCCAGCGCCGCATCGAGCACCACATCGAGCTCATGGGCCTGGGAGGATATGAACAGGCCTATCCGCACCAGCTCTCCGGCGGCATGCAGCAGCGGGTGGCGATCGCGCGTGCCTACGTGCTCGACCCCAAGGTGCTGCTGATGGACGAGCCCTTCGGTGCGCTCGACGCGCAGACGCGCGTCGTCATGCAGGAAGAGCTCGTGCGCCTGGCGCGCCGCCACCCGCGCACCGTGCTCTTCATCACCCACGCAGTCGAAGAGGCGGTGTACTTGGCCGACCGCATCGCCGTGATGTCGCGCCGCCCGGGCCGCATCCGCGAGGTGATCGACGTCAAGACCGTGCGCGAGGCCGAGCAATGGGACCGCGTCGCGCGCATCGAGGACGTCATGGACCAGCCGAGCTTCGTGCACCTGCGCACGCATGTCTGGAAGCTGCTGCGCGACCAGCAGGGCGACGGGCCGCACTGAGGCCTGCCTGCGACGCCGCCCTCGCCCACGTTCCTTTCCTCGCCCTGCCTCTGTTCACGTTCTCTCTCTCGCCCCTTCCCCGCCCCTCCCGACAAACCCGACAGGAGACCCCCATGACCCGTACCATCCCCTTCGCCCAACGCGGCCGCCGCGCCGTGCTCGCCCTGGCCGCTGCCGCCGTTGCGTTGCCCGCCGCGGCGCAGAACCTCACCGAGATCAAGGTGAGCTACCAGCCGGCCCTCTACTGGGCCCTGCCCTTCTTCGTGGCCACCGAGAAGAACTGGTGGGCCGAGCTCGGCCTGAAGCCGGTGTTCAGCACCTTCCCGGCCGGCGTGCCGCAGATCGCCGCGTCGGCCAGCAAGTCGTGGGACGTCGGCGGCACGGGCGGCGTGCCGGCCGTGCTGGGCCATGTGCGCTTCGGCCTCAAGACCATCGGCGTCACCAACGACGAGTCGGCCGGCAACGCGCTGCTGGCGCGCAAGGACGTGGCCGACAAGTTCGCCAAGGACCCCGGCTCGATCAAGGGCCAGACCATCGTGCTCACGGCCAACTCCACCGGCGACTACGCCGTGCAGAGCTGCCTCAAGCGCTGGGGCATCGCCAAGGCCGACGTGACGATCAAGAACATGGGCCAGGCCGAGATCATCTCGGCCATGTCGTCCAACAACGCCGACCTCGGCGGCCTGTGGGCGCCCAACATCTACACGCTCGAGGAGAAGGCTGGCGCGCGGGTGCTGTGCTCGGGCAAGGAAGGCGGCGCCTTCGTGCCCGGCGCATTGATCGTGCGCGGCGACTACGCCAAGGAGAACCCGGAGAACGTCGCCAAGTTCCTGGCCGTGTACCTGCGCGGCTGGTCCTGGGCCAACGCCAACAAGGCCGAGGCGCTTGCGATGATGAAGAAATTCTACGAGCAAGGTGGCGTGTCCATCAGCGAGGCTTCGATGCGCAAGGAGTTCGACACGCGGCCCACTTTCAACCTGGAGCAGCAGATCGCCAACATGAACCGCGCAGGCGCAGGCTCGAGAGTCGACGGCTGGTTCAGCAACATGGGCGAGTTCATGAAGGGCACGGGCGCCATTCCCGCCGTGCCGGCCGCCAGCGAGTACATCACCGACGAGTTCATGAAGCGCGTGGCCGCCGACCCCAAGCTGCGCGACTTCGCCAACCGCAGCAACTGAGCGCCGCCACGCAGCCCTGCCACCGCGCCCTGCCACCACGCCCAGCCACTGAGCCCACCCACCGAGCACCGCCCATGAGCACGCACTACCTGAAGCGGGCGAGCAAGACGCCCGAGACCGAGACCGCCACCGCGCAGAAGGTGGTGACCGAGATGCTCGCCGAGATCGACCGCGCCGGCGAGCAGGCCGTGCGTGACTACGCCCGCAAGCTCGACGCCTGGGAAGGCGAGATCGTGCTCACGCGCGCCGAGATCGACCGCCGCGCCGCCGAGGTGCCGGCGCAGGTGCGGCGCGACATCGAGTTCGCCATCCGGCAGGTGAGCGACTTCGCGCACGCGCAGCGCCGTTCGCTCACCGAGTTCGAGGTCGAACTGCACCCGGGCGTGCGCGCCGGCCAGCGCGTGCTGCCGGTCAACGTGGCCGGCTGCTATGCGCCGGCCGGACGCTACGCGCACATCGCCTCGGCCTACATGGGCGTGGCCACGGCCAAGGCGGCGGGGGTGAAGACCATCGTCGCCTGCTCCGGGCCCTTCCGCGGCGGGCCGATGCATCCGTACCTGCTGTACGCCTTCGACAAGGCCGGCGCCGACATCATCATGACGCTGGGTGGCGTGCAGGCCATCGCCACCATGGCCGGGGGCCTCTTTAGCGGCCGGCCGGCCGACGTGATCGTCGGCCCGGGCAACAAGTTCGTCGCCGAGGCCAAGCGCACGCTCTTCGGCAAGGTCGGCATCGATGTCTTCGCCGGCCCGTCGGAAGTGGCGGTGATCGCCGACGAAAGCGCCGACCCCGCCATCGTGGCCAGCGACATCGTCGGCCAGGCCGAGCACGGGCACGAGTCGCCGGCGTGGCTCTTCACCACCTCTGCCGCGCTCGCGCAGGAGGTGATGCGGCGCGTGCCCGCGCTCATCGAGACACTGCCGCCGATCGCGCGCGACGCCGCCGGCGCCGCCTGGCGCGACTATGGCGAGGTCATCGTCTGCGACACGCGCGAAGAGGTGGCCGCCATCTCCGACCGCTACGCCAGCGAGCACCTCGAGGTGCACGCGCGCGACCTCGACTGGTGGCTCGCCACCCTCACCTGCTACGGCTCGCTGTTCCTCGGCGAAGAGACCACCGTGGCCTACGGCGACAAGGCGAGCGGCCCCAACCACGTGCTGCCGACCAAGGGCGCCTCGCGCTACTCGGGCGGGCTCTCGGTGCACAAGTTCATGAAGACGCTCACCTGGCAGCGCATGACGCGCGAGGCGGCGCGCGACATCGGCGAAGTCACGGCGCGCATCTCGCGGCTGGAGGGCATGGAAGCGCATGCGCGCACCGCCGACGATCGGCTGGCCAAGTACTACCCGGGCCAACCGTTCGAACTGGGCGACCGGGTCACGGTCTGAAGCACAACGCATGAAGCTGTCCAGCCTCTTCGACCTGCACGGCCGGCGTGCCATGGTCACCGGCGGCAACTCGGGCATCGGCGAAGCGATGGCTCGCGCACTGGGCTTGGCCGGCGCGCAGGTGCTGCTCGTGGCGCGGCGCGAGGGCGAACTGCAAGCCGCCGCCGAGCGGCTGCAGGCCGACGGCATCGCTGTCCAGGGCCTGGCGGCCGACTTGAGCGACGTGAACGGCCTGCCGGCGGTGGGACACGCCGCCATCGAGCGCCTGGGCGGCATCGACATCCTCGTCAACGCCGCCGGGGTGAACCTTCGGCAGCCTTTCGGCCAAGTCACACCCGAGGCCTGGCAGACGCAGATCGCCCTGCACCTGAGCGCCCCCTTCTTCCTGACCCAGGCGCTGGCCGCCGGCATGGCCGCGCGCGGCTGGGGGCGCATCATCAACATCGCTTCGCTGCAGAGCTGGCGCGCCTTTCCCGACAGCGCGCCCTACGGCGCCGGCAAGGGCGGCGTCGTGCAGCTCACGCGCGCCATCGCGCAGGCGTGGTCGGGCCGCGGCATCACCTGCAACGCCATCGGCCCGGGCTTCTTCCGCACGCCACTGACCGCAGCCGTCTTCGACAACCCCGAGCTGGCCGCCCGCAACGCCGCCCAGACCTGCATCGGCCGCAACGGCGACCTGCAGGATCTCTACGGCGCCACGGTGTTCCTGGCCAGCGAAGCCTCCGCCTACATCACCGGCCAGACGCTGATGGTGGACGGCGGCTTCACCGCCAGGTAGGCCGGCAACACCCCCCCCACAACGAGGTCCCGCAATGAAACAGCCCGCACTCGACGCCTTCTGGATGCCGTTCACGCCCAACCGGCAGTTCAAGTCCGAACCGCGGCTGGTGGTTTCCGCGCAGGGCCTGAGCTACCGCACGGCCGACGGGCGCGAGGTCATGGACGGCACCTCGGGCTTGTGGTGCGTGGGCGCCGGCCACCGCCACCCCCGCATCGCCGAGGCGATGAAGCGGCAGATCGACACGCTGGACTTCGCATCCAACTTCCAGGTCGGCCACCCGGGCGCCTTCGAGCTGGCCGAACGCATCGCGGCACTGGCGCCACCTGGCCTGGACCGCGTGTTCCTGGTCAACAGCGGCTCCGAAGCCTGCGACACCGCGATGAAGATCGCCCTGGCCCATGCGCGGGCACGCGGCGAGGGCCAGCGCAACCTGTTCGTCGGCCGCGAGCGTGGCTTCCACGGTGTGGGCTTCGGCGGCATCTCGGTGGGCGGCATGCTCAACAACCGCCGGGTGTTTGGCAGCGCCATGCTGCGCGCCGACCACCTGCGCCCCACCTGGGACCCGGCCTGGAACGGCACGCCGCAGGCCTTCGTGCGCGGCCAGCCGCAGACCGGCGCCGAGCTGGCCGACGAGCTCGAGACGCGCATCATCGCGCTGCACGACGCGAGCAACATCGCCGCCGTCATCGTCGAGCCCTTCGCCGGCAGCACCGGCGTGCTGGTGCCGCCGGTGGGCTACCTGCAGCGGCTGCGCGACATCTGCACGCGGCACGGTTTGCTGCTCATCTTCGACGAGGTCATCACCGGCTTCGGCCGCCTGGGCAAGATGTTCGCGGCACAGGCGTTGGGGGTGGTGCCCGACATGATCCTCTTCGCCAAGACCGTGAGCAACGGCGCCGCGCCGCTGGGCGGCGTCATCGTCAGCCGCGCTGTCCACGACACGCTGATGCAGGGGCCCGCGCATCTCTCGGAGTTGATGCACGGCTACACATGCTCGGGCCACCCGCTGGCCTGCGCCGCCGCACTGGCCATGCTGGACGTGCTCGATGAAGAGGCCCTGCCGCAGCGCGTGCGCGAGCTCAGCCCGCACTTCGAGCGGGCCGTGCACTCACTGGCCGACGCACCCGGCGTGGTCAGCATCCGCAACATCGGCCTGGCCGCCGGCGTGGAGCTCGCGCCCAACCCGGGCGCACCCGGTGAGCGCGGCAACGCCACCCAGTGCGCCGCCTTCGACCGCGGGCTGCTGACCCGTGCGCCCGGCGACACGCTGGTGCTGGCGCCCCCCTTCACCAGCACGGCGCGCGACGTCGACCGCATGGTGGACCTGCTGCGCGCGGCCATCCAGGACACCCACCGCACCCACGGAACCCCGGCATGAAAGCCCTTGTCTACACCCGGCCTGGCGAACTGCAGCTGCAGGAGCGGCCCATGCCCGAGCTGGTGCCGGGCGACGTGGTGCTCAAGATCGAGGCCGTGGGCATCTGCGGCTCCGACATGCACGCCTGGCACGGCCACGACCCGCGCCGCCAGCCGGGGCTGGTGCTGGGGCACGAATTCGTCGGCGCCATCGCGCAGTCGGCAGCGCCAGGCTTCGAGCCGGGCACGCGCTGGACGGGCAACCCGCTCATCACCTGTCGCGATCCGGGAAGTGCGTGCGAATACTGCGTGCAGGGCCGCAACAACCTGTGCAGCCGGCGCACCATGGTCGGCATGACGCGGCCCGGGGCCTATGCCGAGTACATGAGCATCCCGGCGGCCAGCCTGATCGCCATGCCGCAGGACATGCCCGCCGCCGCCGCGGCGTTGACGGAGCCGGCCGCCACCGCCTGGCACGCCATCAACCTCTCCCTGCGCGCGCTGGTGCGGCCACTGCACGAGTGCCGCGTGCTCGTCATCGGTGGCGGCGCCATCGGCATGCTGGCGACGCTGCTGCTCACGCACCTGGGCGTACGGCACCTGCTCGTGACCGAACCGAACGGCCTGCGTCGCCAGGCGCTGCAGGCCGCAGCAGGCTGTGATGTCGCAGACCCGCGGCAGCAGCCACCGGCCGAGTCCGACTTCGACTACGTGATGGACGCGGTGGGGAGCAAGGTCACGCGCCAGCAGGCCTTCGCGAGCGTCAAGCCCGGCGGCGTCATCATGCACATCGGGCTGCAGGACTGGGCGAGCGAGATCGACATGCGCCGGCTCACGCTGGCCGAGATCACGCTGCTCGGCACCTACACCTACACCACCGCCGACCTGCGCGCCACGGTCGACGCGCTGCACCGCGGCGTGTTCGGCAACCTCGGATGGGTCGAGGAGCGCCCGCTGGCCCAGGGGCCGCAGTCGTTCGTCGACCTCGACCAGGGCAAGAGCGCCTCGGCCAAGATCGTGCTCAGGCCCTGAGGTCGCGCGAGGCGCCGTTCAGGCCACCCTGTGAGCATCGCGCTCCGGGTTTGACACGAGTGCAGCCGCCAGGGTGGAAGTGCTAACGTCTCGCGCGGTGGCTGTTAGCGCTAACAGGCACCCCAAGCGCGGCCGTCGACGCCGCCAAGAACCGAGGAGACATCCGTGCACATCCACAGCCCCCGAGAGCCCAAGCTGCGCCCCCTCGTCGCCGCCCTTGCCGCGACCCTGGCCACAGGCCTGACGGCCTCGCCTGCGCTGGCGCAGTCGGCCGCCGCCGCGCCCGCAGGCGCCGCCTCCGCCGCGAACGACGGCAAGCTCGAGACGGTGACCATCACCGCCACCAAGCGCCCGCAGCCGTTGCAGAGCACGCCCATCGCCATCAGCGTGCTCAGTGGCGGTGCCCTCGAAGAACTGAACCTCAACAACCTCTCCACCATCACCGCGCAGACGCCGACGGTGAACTTCCGCACCAACGCGTCCAACAAGGACAGCGCCCTCTTCATCCGCGGCGTGGGCACCATCTCCACGTCGCCCGGCGTCGAGCCCACGGTCAGCACGGTGCTCGACGGCGTCGTCACCGCGCGCCCCGGCCAGGCCACGCTCGACCTGGTCGAGATCGACCGCATCGAGATCCTGCGCGGCCCGCAGGGCACGCTCTTCGGCAAGAACGCCTCGGCCGGCGTCATCAACATCATCACCAAGGCGCCGGGCAAGGCCACCGAGCGCTATGTCGACCTCTCCTACTTCCAGGGCGGCGAGAAGCGCGTGCGTCTCGGTGCCTCGGGCGAACTGGTGAAGGACCTCGTGCGCGCCAGCATCTCCGGCATGGCCGGCCAGTTCGACGGCAACGTCACCAACGTCTTCGACGGCAGCAAGGTCAATGGCTACGACCGCAAGGGCGTGCGCGCGCGCGTGGACATCCTGCCCGCGCCCGAGCTGAAGATCGGCCTCATCGCCGACTACACGCGCAGCGAGGACACCACACCCACCGGCGTGGCCTACTCGACCGACGTGCGCACCTATCCGACCAACGCCGTCACCGCCAACCCGTTGTTCGGCGCCGCGGTGGCGCCGGTGGTGCCCGGCCCGGAGAACCGGCAGATCAGCAGCGACATGCTCACGCGCGTGGAGGACACCAACTCGGGCTTCTCGGCGCAGGTCGACTGGGGCATCCCGGGGCACCTCTTCACCAGCATCACGGCGCTGCGCCAGTGGAAGAACACGCAGTTCCAGGACCAGGACCGGCTGGCCGAGCTGTACCGCCAGTTCAACCGCATCGCCGACCGCGGCGACCTCGACTTCCAGCAGGTGTCGCAGGAACTGCGCATCGCCTCCACCACCAAGGGCCTGTTCGACTACGTCGCGGGCCTCTTCTACCTGCAAGGCGAGAACGACGAGCAGTACCGCCGCGACGTGACGCGCTGCCCCACCAGCACCGAGCCGGCACTGCCCTCAGGCCTCGTGCCCTGCACGACGGCGACCACGGTCAGCGACAACGGCGTGGCCACCTACGGCGTGCGCAGCAAGAGCGCCAGCATCTTCGGCGAAGGCACGGTGCACTTCGCGAAAGACCTGCGCGCCATCGCCGGCCTGCGCTACACGCAGGACGACCTCAGCTACTACCACGGCCGCGAGGCCACCGCCGCCGGCGTGCCCGGTGTGGGCGCGACGCGTGCACGCGTTGAAGGCAGCACGCGCGAAACCGCTTGGTCGGGCCGCGTCGGCCCGCAGTGGGACGTGGCGCCCGACACCATGCTCTACGGCACACTCTCGCGCGGCTACAAGGGCCCGGCCTACAACGTGTTCTTCAACATGTCGCCCACGCAGGACAACGTGCTGGCGCCGGAAACCAGCGACTCCTTCGAGATCGGCCTCAAGACCGAGCTGCTCGGCAAGACGCTGCGCCTGAACCTCGCCGCCTTCCAGACCGAGTACGACGGCTACCAGGCCAACGTGCCCGACCTGGTCAACGGCGTCATCGTCACGCGGCTCATCAACGCCGGCAAGGTGTCGACCAAGGGCGTGGAGCTCGACCTCACCGCGCGGCCGATCCCCGACCTGACCATCAACGTCGGCCTCGCCCACATCCTCGCCCGCGTCAAGAGCTTCTCGTGCCCGCCGGGCGCGGCCGCCAGCTGCGACATCAACGGCAAGCCGCTGCCCTTCTCGCCGGACTGGAAGGCGAGCCTGCGTGCCAAGTACGTGCAGCCGCTGGGCGGCAAGTACGCGCTCGACTACGGCGTCGACGCCTCCTGGCAGAGCAAGACCCACTTCGACCTCGCGCAGCAGCCCGACTCGGTGCAGCCCGAGTACAGCATCGCCAATGCCAGCATCGGCCTTTCCGACTCGTCGGCCGGCTGGCGCGTGGCGCTGCTGGTGAAGAACCTGTTCGACAAGTCCTACGCCACCTTCATCCAGAGCTCGGGCAACCACATCAACCGCTATGTGCCGCGCGATGACGAGCGGTATGTGGGCGTGAGCTTCCGCTGGGACTTCTGAGCGGCCACCCGGGGCGGGCCGGCGCGTTCATCGACGCGTTCCGGGCCCACCGGGCCCGCCGCGGGATGTGGCTGCGAGCGCGCCCGCGTGGCGCGCTGACTGTCAGACCGACAGACCCTCAGACCGCCGCCTGCACCATGATCTCCACCGTCAACCCCGGCGCCGCGAGCCTGGCTTCGACCGTGGCGCGCGCGGGCGTATGGCCGGGCGAGACCCAGGCATCCCACACCTCGTTCATCTGGCTCCAGGTGCCGATGTCGGTGAGCCAGATGTTGGCCGAGAGGATCTTGCTCTTGTCGCTGCCGGCCTCGGCCAGCAGGTTGTCGATCTTGGCCAGGATCTGGCGCGTCTGGCCTTTCACGTCCTGGCTCTTGTCGTCGGCGGTGAGGCCGGCGAGGTACACGGTGTTGCCGTGCACGACGGCGCCGCTCATGCGCGGACCGGGCTTGATGCGTTGGATGGTGCTCATGCGCGTTTCTCCTCGTTGAAGTGCAGCGGGCGCTGCGGGATGGCGCACTGCCTGGGCAGTGCGTTGGAAGCTGCGCACGATAAGCGCGCGCGGGGGCGAGGCAGCCAACGCCTCATCGATGGCCCAGGACACGAGGCGAACGCGGCCCGGGCCAGCGGGGATCGCAAGGGGCACACGGTGTGTGGCGTGGCACAGTCCGGGGCTCATGCCACAGCGAGCCATTCCACCGCAGGCCTTGGGCCTGCTCGTCATTCTCACCCTCGTCTGGGGCACCAACTGGCCGCTGTTCGCGCTGGCCACGCGCGAGGTCTCGGTGTGGACCTTCCGCGCGGTGGGCGTCACCATTGCCGGCCTCATGCTGCTCGGCGTGGCGTGGGCGCGAGGGCAGTCGCTGCGGCTGCCGCGCACGCACTGGCGCACGGTGATCGTCGGCACCAGCCTGTACCTGGTGCTGTGGAACATCGCCAGCACCTATGCCGCACTGATGATCCCCTCCGGCCAGGCGGCGATCCTCGGCTTCACGATGCCGCTGTGGGCAGCGCTCATCGGCTGGGCCGTGCTCGGCGAGCGGCTGAGCCGGCGCCTGGCGCTGGCACTGGCCTTCGGTGCAGTGGCGGTGGGGCTCTTGATGTGGCGCGGCCTGCAGGCCTATGCGCAGGCGCCGCTCGGCTTCTTCTTCGGCCTCGTCGCCGGGCTCGGCTGGGCGGTGGGCACCATCGTCCTCAAGCGCCACCCGCCGCCCGTGCCCGCCACCGTGCTCACCGGCTGGCAGTTGCTCATCACCGCCGTGCCGACGACGATCGGCGCCTTCGCGCTCGCCGAGGGCCCGTGGTTCATGCCCTCGTGGCAGACGATCGCCGTGATCGGCTGGATCTCGGTGGTGCCGATGGGCATCGGCAACGTCGCCTGGTTCTCCATCGTCGGGCTGCTGCCGGTGAACGTGGCCGGGCTGTCGTCGATCCTGGTGCCCGTCGTCGCCATGCTCTCAGGCGCGCTCATCCACGGCGAGCCGCTCGGCCCCCTGCAGCTCGCGGCCATGGCCTGCTGCGCGGTGGCGCTGTGGCTGGCGCTGGTCAGGCCCAACAGCGCCGGGTGAGCGCCGGGTGAG
>JALHOU010000031.1:2605-15104 GCA_022842825.1 Rubrivivax sp. | reverse complement strand
GTGAGGCACGCCATGAGCGCCGAAGCATCACGCGCCTGCGGTCAGGGGCCGTGGGCCCACTCCAGCGCGGCTCATCGCGCGCCCTCGGCGCGCGCCGCGACGTCCAGATAACGCCAGTAGTCGCGGATGAAGGGATGCGGCACATACCCCTGCACCTGCGGGTGCGCGACCCAGGCTTGCCGCACCCAGCCAGTGGCCTTGACGGGCATGTAGGCCACCGACAGGGCCAGTGCCTTGGCGATGAGCGCATCGCGCTCGGGGCCGTCGGGCAGCACGCGCTGGCGCTCGTACAGCGCATTGAATGCCGGCAGGTCGAAGCGCGAGTGGTTGCTCATGCCCTTGTTGGGGCCGTAGAGGACATCGAGAAAGTAGCCGCCGTCGGGCAGCGCGGCGCTCCAACCGGTGGTCCACATCATCAGCTTGCCGGCGCGGCTGGCCTTGATGTTCTCCTGCCAGGTGGCGGTGCGGAACTGCACGCGCACGCCGATGGCCGTGAGCGACTTCTGCCACAGCTCCTGCAAGGCGCGCGAAAGCTGGTCGGGCTGGGCGCTGAACTCCAGCAGCAGCGGCTTGCCATCGGGCTGCTCGCGCCAGCCGTCGCCGTCGCGGTCGACATAGCCGTACAAGTCCAGCAGCGCGCGGGCGCGCGCCGGGTCGTGGTCGCTCATCTCGGTCTTCAGGCCGGCATCGAAGCCACTCACCTGCGGCGGCAGCACACTCTGAGCGGGCACCGTGAGGCCCTTGCGCACCAGCGCCACTTCGCGCGGCACGTGGTAGGCCAGCGCCACCGCCCGGCGCAGCGCCACACGCTCGGGCGCAAGGCCACCCGTCACCGGGTTGTCCATGCCGAAGTAGGTGTACCAGGTGACCGGTTCGATGGCCCGGTGCAGGCGCACGCCGGCCCGCTCCAGGTGGGGCGCCAGTCGCCCGCCGGGCGCAGCGACCTGCGCAAATTCGGCCGGCACCGCCACGAAGTCGAGCTCCCGGTTGAGGAAGGCCAGCCAGCGAGGCTGCGCTTCCTCCACCACGGAAAACTCCACCCGGTCCACCAGCGGCAGCCGCTGGCCGCGGTAGCGCGCGGCCAGAGCCTGGCCGGCGGCATCGTCGGCGTTGGGCTGCTCGTCATGGGTGCTGTGGTGGTGGTGCGGGTTGCGCTCGAGCACGATGCGCGCGCGGCGCTTCCACTGCGCCAGCTTGAACGGCCCCGTGCCCACAGGCCGCTCCATCATGTTGACGCCCGCCGCCCCGGCCGCCTGCACCACCTCGCGCGCCAGCGCACCGCTCAAGGCCGAAGAGGCAAACACATAAGGCAGGCGCGGCGCCGCCCGCGCCGTGCGCACCTCGAAGGTGTAGCGGTCGAGCGCGCGGATGCCTGGCACTTCGCGGTCGTAGTCGAAAGGCCTCTTGGCTGCGATGGCCTCGCGGCGCAGCTCGCCCAAGCCCAGCAGGCCGGCGTTTTCGTAGTGGAACAGCGTGGGGCTGCGCGTGGCCGGGTCGTAGTAGCGCTTGACGCTGAAGACATAGTCGGTGGCCACCAGCTCGCGCTTCTTGCCCCCGAAGGCCGGGTCGTCGGTGAAGTAGATGCCCGGCTTCAGGCGAAAGACAAAGCGCGTGTGGCCGTCGTGCACCTCGGGCAGGGCCACGGCGGTGCGCGGCTTGAGCGTGACCGGGCGCGCCAGATAGTCGTAGGTGAGTGGCGGATCGAAGATGCTGCCCACCAGCGCAGAGGAAACCGTGTCGCTCACCTGCGCTGGATCGAAGCCATTTTCGCCGCCGGCAAAGGACAGGCGCAGCACCTTGGCCGGCGTGGCGGCGCTGGCGCTGTGCAGCAAGGCGAGCATGCACAGCGTCGCGATCCGGAGCGAGGCTTGTTTCATGGCCTCCGGAGTCTAGCCAGTGCGACCCATAGCGCCGCGTCGCTTTCGGCGTGTGCCCGCTCGCGGCCTGCAGGCACATTGCTCAGCCCTCCGATGCCCGTGTGGCAGAGGTCTGTGGCAGTGCCAGGCCGCCCTGCCCAGAACCTCAGCTCACCACCGACTGCTGCGCCAGCCCCGCGTCCACCAGCACATGCTGGCCGGTCATGCCGTCGCTGTCGTCGGCGGCCAGAAACAGCGTCGCTCGCGCCACGTGCCCCGGGTCGAGCCGGATCTTCAGGCACTGCTGGTCGAGGAAGGCCTGGTCCGCAGCCGGGTCGCGGTGCAAGGTGTTCTGCCGCTCGGTGACGATGGCCCCCGGCACCAGCGCATTGACGCGGATGCCGCGCCCGCCCAGCTCGCGCGCCAGCGTGCGCGTGAGGCCCAGGATGCCGGCCTTGGCAGTGGTGTAGCCCACGAGGTTGGGCCGGCCACGCAGCCAGCTCACCGAGCCCATGTTGACGATGCTGCCGCCGCCGGCCGCCGCCATGCCGGGCGCCACGGCCTGGATGGCGAAGAAGTAGTGCTTGAGGTTGAGCGCGAGGCGCTCGTCCCAGAACTCGGGCGTCACGTCTTCCATGGCATGGCGGTCGTCGCGGCCGGCGTTGTTGACGAGCACGCGCACGGGGCCGAGCTCGGCCGCCACGCGCGCCAGCAGCGCCTGGTAGGCCACCACGTCGCGCACATCGCAGGCGGCATACCCGGGTGCGGGCAGGCCCGCCGCGGCGAGTTCGTCGATGAGCGCGCGGCCGCCATCGGGCTGGGTGCCGCAGAAGGCGACGCGTGCGCCCTGCCGTGCGAAAGCGCGCACGAGCTCGGCGCCGATGCCCGAGCTGCCGCCGGAGATGAAGACGACGCGGCCGTGCAATGAGGGATAGGTGGCGTAGGTCATGGTTGCAGCGCTCCCGGCTTCGGCAACCCGGCCGCGCCGTGCGACGGATTCTGCGCGCGGCGCGGCCGTCCGGCACGTGACAGGGGCGGGGAATCACCCGTCCCACGCCCATCCGCCCCCCCCAGCCGCCCGCGCCTCAGCGGGCCCTTCGCCGCTGGCCCACCAGCAAGGCGGGCGCGGCGCCGGCCAGCAGCAGGCTGCCGGGCTCGGGCACGCTGCCGCCGCCGCCCGCATTGCCGCTGAAGTACGCCCACAGGCCGGTGTCGTTGAGGTGGTTCGGCGTCACGGTGAAGAAGCGGCTCCAGCCCATGGGCGTCGCATGCGAGTGGGCCGTGCTGGACGCGCTGGCGTCGCCGACCTGCGGGGCGGTCAGGCCTGCGGACCGTCCGGTACCGACGGCGTGGGGGCTTCCATCCGGTACCCGAGCCCGCGCGCCGTGTGGATCAGGGGCGGCATCCCTTCCAGGTCGATGCGCGCCCGCAACCGCCGGATGTAGACGTCGACGATGTTGGTCAGCGGGTCTTCGTTGGTGCCCCAGACATTGGCCAGAATGCGCTCGCGGCTGAAGAGTCGGCCCGGCGCGCTCATGAGCAGTTCGAGCAGCGCCAGCTCGCGGGCCGTCAGGCTCAGCGGCCGGCCAGCGCGGCTGGCCTGCATGCGCTCGCGGTCCAGCTCGAGATCGGCCATCACGAGCCGGCTCACCTGCCGCGGCGCCTGATCGCGGCCCCGCCGCGCCAGCGCCTCCAGGCGCGCCAGCAATTCCTCGAACTCGAACGGCTTGCACAGGTAGTCGTCGGCGCCCAGGCGCAGGCCGGCCACGCGGTCTTCGAGCGAGCCCTGCGCGGTCAGCATCAGGATGGGCAGCCCCACCTGGGCCGAGCGCAGCGTCTGGCAGATTTCCAGGCCGCTCAAGCCAGGGAGCATCAGGTCGAGCAGGAGCAAGGTGGGTGGCTCGCCCGGCTGGGCCTCGCGTGCCACGTCCTGCGCCATGGCGAGCCCCGTGGGGCCGTCGGCCGCCCGCTGCACGCGATGGCCCTCGGCCCGCAGGCCGCGGCACAGGAAGTCGGCAATGCGATCGTCGTCCTCGACGATGAGGATGTTCATGCGCCGCGCCTCAAGCCGCCAGTGCCGTGGCCGTCGGCTCCAGCGCCGGCAGTGTGAGGCGAGCCACGGTGCCCTGCTGCAGCCCGTTGAGCAGCTCCACGCGGCCGCCATGCGCCTTGGCCAGTGACTGCGCGATAGGCAGGCCCAGCCCGCTGCCGTCGGGGCGCTGGCGGCGCGCGTCCTGGCCGCGGAAGTGACGGTCGAAGACCTGTGCCAGCTCATGCGGCGGGATGCCGATGCCCGCATCGTGCACCTCGACGCAGCAGGTCCGCCCGCGTTGGCCGGCCTGCGCCCCGGCCTTCATCACCAGCCGCACCTCCCCGCCCGGGCGCGAGTAGCGCACGGCGTTGTCCAGCAGGATCAGCAGCAGCTGCCGCAGCCGCTGTGCGTCGCCCAGCACGAAGAAGTGCCCCGCCGGGAGCGCGTCGCCGTGCAACGCCACGCCTCCCGCCGCGGCCAGGGCCTGGGCCTGGGCCAGCGCCTCACCCACCGGCTCGACCAGGTCCAGCCGCCGCTTCACGAGCGAAAGCGAGTCGATGTCGCTGCGCGCCATGGCGAGCAGGTCGTTGATCACGCCGGCCAGTTGCGACGCCGCCTCCACGATGCGACGCAGCGCGGCCTTGTAGTCTTCGGTCGGCCGGTCGGCACCGCGAAGCGTGACCTCGGCCTCGCCGCGGATGGCTGTCGTCGGGGTGCGCAGCTCGTGGCTGATGTCGGCGAAGAGCTGGCGCCTGCGGGCGTCGGTGTCGCGCAGGGCGTCGAGCGCTTCGCGCAGTTCGATGGTGCGCATGGCAACCTGGTCCTCGAGCTGCTGGCGCTCCTGCGCCTCGCGCGCGCGGTGCACCTCGAGTTCGGCTGCCAGCGTGTTCATGCTGCGCGCCACGGCCGAGAACTCGTCCACGCCGTCCACCGGGACGCGGTGCCGCAGCTGGCCCTGCTGCAGCGCCAGTGCCCCCTCGCTCAAGTGGGTGAGCGGGCGCCGCAGCGCCCGCGCGAAATGCACCGCCGCCGCCATGGCCAGCAGCGCCAGCGTGAGCGCCATGGCCAGCCAGAAACTCCGCATCCATGCCAGGCTCGCATCCGCCGCCGCGCGCTCGCGCACCACTGCGGCGGCCTCGCGCGCCACGCTGTCGGCGATGAGCTGGCGCACGTCGCGGCCCTGAGAGCGGTCGAACACGGCCGTCAGCGCCTGCCAGGCCTGCCGGGCGTCGGCCCCGGGGGCCAGTGGCTCGGCCGCATCCACCGCGGCCTCGAGATCGGAGACGCTGGCGGCGAGCACAGCCATCGCATCCCGCCGGCGCAGGTGCTCGTCACGGGTGGCGGCGCTGTCGTCGAGCTGGATGGCCGCCGTCGACAGGGCCTGAAGCCGCTCGAGCGTGCGCCGCATGTCGAGCTGCAACGCCTCACGCACCTCGGTGTCGGCACCGGCGCCTTGCTGGCGCTGCGCCACCCAAGTGCGCAGGCGCTGCTTGGTGGCCGACAGCTCCACGAACGCGGTGCGGATGTCACTGGCCACCCGCCCGCGCTCCACCTGGCGCTCGGCCACGCTCAGCGCGGCCGCGGCACCGAGCCCTTCGAGCACGGCGACAGCCGCGAGCAGCCCTAGCGACAGGGTGAGCCTGCGACGGAACATCCCGGAATTGTGGCGTGACCGGCCCTCGCAGCGGGGCCTTTCATCTGGCGTTCATGACCGATTCAGCGCCCGCTCATGCGGAGTTCAGCCACGGTCCATGGACGGCCACTGGAATGCGTTCCGTGCCGGGAACGAGATCAACGACGCCGGCCGATCCCTCGACGCCAACCACATGCGACCTCAGGAGTTCCACATGAAGACCGCTTTCACCCTGGCTGCCTTGACGCTTGCCGCCGCCTCGTTGCCGGCCTTTGCCAAGGGCGTGGTCATCAACCAGGCCATCACCGAGGCCGAAGTCCTGGCTGCGCAGCAGGGCTGGTGCAAGGCGCTGGTCGACATCTCCACCACCGGCACCAAGAGCGGTCAGTCGGCGGCGAAGGCCCTGGCCGAGCGCGTGATCGACGCGGCCTACGGCTACCAGATGGGCGGCGTGCTCTTCAAGCCCACGCTCACCGTGAACCCGCAGACGTTCCGCACCACGCGCGCCGGCGCGCTGGCCTATTTTGTCGGCGGCGACCCGGCCTTCCCCAAGGACACCGGCTTCGCGCTGAAGGGCTGGACCAAGTGCGAAGTGGACAACGCCGCAGTGTTCATCGCCGGCGACAGCGCCACCACGATGGGCAAGGTCAACATCACCGGCAAAGACGGCAAGATCACCACGGTGGACAAGACCTGGAAGTTCGTCAAGGACGACGCCGGCAAGCTGCGCATCGTCGTGCACCACTCGTCGCTGGAGTACGCCGGCCAGTGAGCGGCATGGGCCGACGGCACGCCGCCCCATGGGTTAGCGTCGGGCATGGCACATGCGCGATCGGTGCGTCCCAAAGGAGCAGGATCAGCGCGCCTGACCGCAGCGCTCGTGGGGCTGGTGCTGCTCGGCGCCGCCGGTCCGGCGCGGGCCGCCGCGCCGCCCACAGAGCTCTGGCTCGATGTGGACTGGCACGTCGGGCTGCTTGGCCTCGCGCCCGGCGAGGTGCGAACGCTGCGCTGGAGCGAGCGGCTCTTCGCGCCGCAGGCCAGTGCCGACTCGACCTGGGTGTCGTCTCGCATCGCGAGCATCGAATTCGACGCCCGTGGCCGCCCGGCGGCTCTGGCACTGCTGCAACAACGGCGCGGCGAGAAGGAACAGCGCCATGACTGGCGCTACCGCTACGACGACGGCGACCGCCTCGTGCGGGTGGATGACGAAGCCGCTGCCGGCCCGGCGCTCGTGCGCCACTACGACCCCGCAGGGCTCCTGGCAGAGGAGCAGCGGCGCACGGGCGTGCTGATGCAGCGCAGCACGTTTCGCCGCGACGCCGCGGGCCGCGAGATCGAGCGCATCGACCACAGCGGTGGCAGCGGCCCCCCGACGGTGCACACGCGGCGTTACCGCAGCGACGGGGTGATCGAGTCCTGGCGCAGCAAGGGGCCTGGCGGTTCGCGCGAGGTGCGCTACGACGGCCAAGGCCGACCGCTGCGCATCACCGAGTCGGAGCCGTTCTCCCGCGCCACGACCACGATCAGCTATCCCGGGCCGCTCGAGTCCAAGCGGATGGTGAGCGGCGTCAGCCTCTCACGCGAAGGCGTGCGCGTGCCCTCGCGCGAGCTGGCGTTTCGTGTGCGCCGTGCCGAGGAGCTGCTCCATCTGCCAGAGCCTGAGCAGCCGCTATGGCGCCTCGAGCGCATCGACGGGCGCACGCGGGAGATGTTCACCGAGTTCGATGCTCAAGGGCGCGCGCTCGTGCAGCGCGAAGTGCGAAGCGAGGAGCCGACCTGCGTGAACCGCTATCGCTACCACCCGAGCGGCCTGCCGCTGTCGGTGCGCGCCACCCAAGAGGGAAGCAACACGCCGTGCCCCGGCGCGCCACGTGGCTACGACTACGAGATCGTGGTCGACCCACGTGGCCGCTGGCTCACGCACACGGTCTGGCTCGTCGATGCCAACGGGCGCCGCCAGCGCCTGGCCGAACACCAGCGCGAGATCGGCGATCGCTGAGCGTCGTCGGCCTCCTTCGGTGGCCTCGGTGCACCGTTTGGCTCAGCGCCGCCGGGCTACAGCGCCGTCAACGACGGCCGCGGCACCCGCGATCGCCAAGCGCCCGGTGGGCCAGCAGATCGTCGCCTGCCAGACCGCCGCCAACGGCCAATGCACGCTGGCGGGGACCGGCCCGACGCTCTCCGCGCGGCACACCGGCGCGGTCTTGCAGATGATGTCGGCGAATCGCGCGTTCCTCGCGTACCAGCCCGGGCTGACGCGCGCCAGTGTGGGCCGCGTGCCATGAGCCGCTGAGGCGGCGGGCCGGGTCAGTGGCGCGCAGCGCTCAGGCGGCGCGCCGCTCGCCCTGGCCGCGCAGGAGGTCGGCCAGCAATTCGGGTGTCATCGGCCGACCGAGCAGGTAGCCCTGCGCCTCGTCGCAGCCGGCGTCGGCGAGAAAGCCCAGCTGGCTCTCGGTCTCGACGCCCTCGGCCACCACCCGCATGTCCAGGCTGTGCGCCAGCGAGATGACGGCGCGCGTGATCGCGACATCGTCACGGTCGAGCGGCAGGCCGTCGACGAAGGTGCGGTCGATCTTCAAGGTCTGCGCCGGAAACCGCTTGAGGTAGGCCAGCGACGAGTAACCGGTGCCGAAGTCGTCGATCGCGATCTGCACGCCCAACGCGTGCAGGCGCTTGAGCGATTGCTGCGCGCGTTCGGGGTCGGCCATCAGCACGCTCTCGGTGACCTCGATCTCCAAGGCACCCGCGTCGAGCGCCGCAGCAATGAGTGCGTTGCGCACCTCGTCCAGCAGGGCCGGATGGGCGAACTGCCGCACCGAGACGTTGACCGAGCAACGCGGCGGGTCGAGCCCGGCGTCACGCCAGACCCGAAGCTGCTCGCAGGCTGCCTCGAGCACCCAGCGTCCCATGGGCACGACAAGGCCGCTCTCCTCGGCGAGCGCGATGAACTCGCCCGGGGCCAGCAGGCCGCGCTGCGGATGCTGCCAACGCACCAGCGCTTCCATGCCGAGCAGCGCGCCGGTTCGCACGTCGAACTTGGGCTGGTAGTGCAGCAGCAACTCGTCGTGCTGGATGGCCTGGCGCAGTTCTCCTTCCAGAGCGAGGTGCCGGGCGGTCTGGTCGGCCAGTTGCGGCGTGAAGAACTGGAAGTTGTTCTTGCCCCGCGCCTTGGCCAGGTACATCGCCGTGTCGGCGCACTTGAGCAAGGTGGCGGCGTCGGTGCCGTCGCCGGGGAATCGACTGATGCCTACACTGGCACTCACCTGAACGGGCCGGCCGGCCAGACGCAGCGGTTCGGCCAGTTCGCTGAGCACGCGGCCGGCGACCCGGGTGAGCATCGTCGAATCGGGGTTGCCGTCCAGCAGCACGACAAACTCGTCCCCGCCCAGCCGCCCGACGATGTCCGCACCCCGCAACAGGCTGGTCAGGCGCGCGGCCACGACCTTCAGAAGTTCGTCACCGGCGTCGTGGCCCAGGGTGTCGTTGATGGCCTTGAAGCGATCCAGGTCGATGAAGAACACCGACAGGCTGGTGTCGGTCTGCCGCGCGCGCGCCAGGGCATGCTCGAGCTGCTGAAGGAACATGCCGCGGTTGGCCACTCCGGTGAGTGCGTCGTAACGGGCCAGCTGTTGCACGCGCTGCTCGGCCTGTGTGGCCTGGGTGACGTCGGAGCCGACGCCGCGGTAGCCGCGGAACTCGTCGCCAACAAACACGGGCTCCCCGCTGACGCGCAGATAGTAGGGACGTCCGCCGGGTTGACCGAGTCCGCACACGAAGTTGCGGAACGGGCTGCGCGCGGCGACGAGTGCCTGGAACTGCTTGGCATCGGCCTCGCTCACGGCTTCCAGGTCGAGCAGGGCGTGCTTGCCGCTGAGCAGGGTCGCGAGATCGCGGCCCACCTCGTTCGTGTGTGCCGAGACGTACGTGAAGCGCAGCGAGGCGTCCTGTTCCCAGATCCAGTCGGAAGAGAGCGACAGGAGGCTGGCCAGACGCGCCTGGCTCGCAGCCAGCTGCGCGTGCAGTTCGCTCATCTCCCGCGAGGCCACTTCCTGCGAGCGCTCGAGCAGATAGCGGTCCTGGTCGGCCTCGATATAGCAGCGGCTCACGCGCTCCAGCAGCGCCGGCAGCGCGGCGGCGGCGTCACGCGCCGAAGGCAACAGGCCCACACGCTTGAGCTGTCGCTGCAGCGTGGGGTGCAGGGCCGGGTCGGGCACCAACTCACACCTCGCTCAGCACGGTCACGGTCATGGTCTGGTTGTGCAGTTCACAGACCCCGCCCTCGCCCCCGTGCACAATCTCGCCATACGAGTAGAAGCCGACATGCGAGGCGTTCGCCGGGGCGCCTTCCACCAGCGACTCGACCTCCTCCTCGGTGCGCTCGCCCAGCATGAGGCGGCGCCCCACACAGCTCACCGAGATGACCAGGCTCGGCGCCGTGGCCGACAGGCCGCTCGTCGCCTGCGCGATGGCCTTGCTGGCGCTGCCGACCAGCCCTTCTCCGGTGGTTCGCATGAGGCGGGCCTCGTGACCCTCCGGAACGTCACCCGCGAAGGTCATGGAGCGCTGTTGCTCGTCGATACCCAGGATCGTGCGCACCAGGGGCTCGGTGCCGGCGCCCGGGCGCCGGATCGACAACGGGAACAACAGGGCCGCACCGGGAAGACCGTCGGCCATCTTGCCCAGATACTCCTTGTACAGATCCAGGGCAGGCCGTCCATCCAGTTCGTACAGCACGTTGCCCTGAGAGCGCGTGATGCGGCGCAGCGGCCCGAAGTCCGACCAGCCGCCATCGCAGCCGCTGCCCACGCGCAGGCGCTCGCCATACAAGCCCACGGCGCACACCTGGTTCGGGCGCGCCGCGCCGCCGGCCAGCACCCAGGTGCTCTCGAAGCGGGCACCGTCCCCGGCCAGGCCGCCGGAGATGGGTGTGTCGGGCGCCAGGCCGCCTGCCAGCGCCTTGACCAGCGGCGTGCCGTTCACGCCCACGCCATCGGACAAGACGAACACAGCGCGCAGACCCGGCGCGGGCAGTTGTGCCGCGAGCCGCGCGCCAGCGGCGCCCGAATCGTGCGCGCCCGCGATCTCCGTCAAGGCCATGACGAGGCTGGTGTGCTCGAAGCGGCAGACCGCGACGCTCACGGTGTCATCGTCGACGAGGCCGCCGTCGATCTCCCCGGAGGTCGAGCAGCCGACCACGGCGGAGCGCGGAAAGGCGGTGATCAGATCCTGCAACGGCTTGTCGTCGTCGCCGTACTTCCGGGCGCCGAACGCCAGCACCAGGGTGCCGGGGCTGTCGAGGTCGGCGGGCAATGGCCGCTCCCAGGCACCGCCCGCGCGGTAGCTCAACGATTCGACGTGCACGAATGCTCCAAGCGCGGGGGCTTCCGCGACACCGGTGTATCGGCCGCGCAAGGCGGGACATTGAGGCCCGCGCCCCAACGGCGTGCCCGGTGAAACTGCCGCGGCAGGAACAACGCCACGCTCGGCCACGCGATGGTCGCGGCCAGCACCGCCGGCATCGACACCGGCGCTTGGGCTGCCGCGTCCAGCTGATGCACTGTGACGCCTTGGCGCGCGCCCCCGCCGCCCTGCCCTCACACCCCCGGCGGCAGCACCTCGCTCATCGCCACCACGCGCCGCTCGTCGATGCTCTTGTGCGCGGCCAGGCCCACCGCCACCGCGCGCAGGCCTTCGGCAAGGTCGATTTCCGCCGGCCGGCCCTCGCGCACGGCGGCGGCAAAGCGCTGGTGCTCGATGTAGCTCGCGCCAAAGTGATGGCCGGCGTACTTGATGTTCGTATCCCACACCCGGCGCACCGAGACGCCGCGGCCCGTGCCCGAGGGCTGACCCCAGGCCTCGCGCCGGCCCCAGTCTTCGCGCCGGCCGTGGCGCAGCGTCAGGCTCGGCAGCAGGCTCTCGAGCTTGCCCTCGTCGCCCACCACGGTGATGTGCTCGTTGTCCACCGTGTTCTCGGCAAACATGCACAGGTCCAGCATCGCGCGCGCGCCGCTTTCGTACTCCAGCACGGCGAAGGCGCTGTCCAGGATGTCGGGCACTTGCTCTGCGCCGGGCCTGCCGTAGCGCTCGTCCAGGTGGTTCACGCGCTGGCCGCCGCTGGCGTAGACGCTGAGCGGGCGCTCGCGCAGGATCAGCTCCATCAGGTTGAAGTAGTGGCAGCACTTCTCCACCAGCGTGCCGCCGGTGTTGGCGCTGAAGCGGTTCCAGTCGCCCACCTTCGGATAGAAGGGCTCGCGGTGTTCGCGCACCGAGACCTGGTGGATGCGCCCGACCGCCCCCTCGTGCGCCAGGCGCACGAGCTCGGCCACCGGCGGCATGTAGCGGTACTCCTGCGCCACCCAGACGAGCTTGCCGCGCCCCTTCTCGCGCCCACGCTCGCGTGCGAGCAGGTCGAGCCCGTCCTCGATGCGCGTGACGAGCGGCTTCTCGGTGAGGATGTGCACATCGGCCGCCAGCGCATCGCGCAGCATCGCGGCGTGCGTGTGGTTCGGCGTGGCGATGACCACCGCGTCGCACAGGCCGCTTTGCAAGAGCGCGCGGTGGTCGTCGAAGGCCTGGGGCCTGTCTTGCGGCGTGCGGGCCAGCGCCAGCGCGGCTTCACGGCTGGGTGCATGCGGGTCGGCGATGGCGTTCACTACCACGCCGGCGCCCATCGCGTACAGATTCTCGATGTGCTCGCGGCCCATGCTGCCGCAACCGATGATGCCGTAGCGGATGGTCTTGCTCACTTCGCGGTCACCCCTTCAATCCCCCCTGCGTGAGCCCGCCCACCACGCGCTCCTGGAAGATGGCGATCAGCACCGCCACCGGCACGATGGCCACGACGAGCGCCGCCGAGATGACAGGCCACGGGAACGTGAACTCGCCCTGGTACAGCGTGATGCCCACCGGCACCGTGCGCATGCCGGCGCTGGCATTGAGCGAGAGCGCCAGCAGGAACTCGTCCCAGGCATTCACGAA
>JALHOU010000031.1:0-2505 GCA_022842825.1 Rubrivivax sp. | reverse complement strand
AGCGCCACGATGATGCTGGGCATCAACATCGGGATCGTGATCTGCCAGAACTGCTGCCACTGGCTGGCGCCGTCCACTTCCGCGGCTTCATAGAGGCTTTTCGGGATCATCTGCAGGCCGGCGAGCAGGATGAGCGCCATGAAGGAGCTCGTCTTCCAGATGATGGTGAGGCAGATCGCGGCGAAAGCCCAGTTCGGGCGCAGCAGCCACATCGTGGGCTCCGGCGCGCCGAAGCGGCGCAGCACGTCGTTGACCACGCCATGCTCGGTGTGGAAGAACCACGCGAAGATGAGGCCGGCAAAGGCCAGCGGCAGCGCCCACGGCAGCAGCAGCGCCAGGCGCACCGGCCACTTGTGCTTGAACGGCAGGTTGGCCAGCATCGCCAGCCCGAGGCCCACCACCAGCGCCGCGGGCACGGTGATGAGGGTGATGAGCACGGTGTTCTTGGTGGCGTTCCAGAACTCGGCGTCGCCGAGCACGAGGCGGTAGTTCTCGAGCCCCACGAACTTGAACCCACCGCCACCGCCCGAGAGCCGCAGGTCGAAGAAGCTGTTGAAGACGAGCTTGCCGATCGGGTAGACCACGATCAGCGCCAGCAGCAGGAAGGCCGGGGCGAGCAGCAGCACGCCGAGCGTCTTCTCGCTCGGGTCGCGCAGG
The DNA here is from genome assembly GCA_022842825.1 of Rubrivivax sp. Classification (GTDB taxonomy): domain Bacteria; phylum Pseudomonadota; class Gammaproteobacteria; order Burkholderiales; family Burkholderiaceae_C; genus Rubrivivax. Next base: position 1,848 of record JALHOU010000031.1, on the reverse strand, counting down.
CGCTCGAGGGCGCTGGTCATGGCTGCGCGTTCATGTGGAGCGGCTCAGCGCATCACGCGTTGCAGGCGCGAGCCGATCTCGGCCACGCCTTCTTCCGGCGTCTTGGTGCGCGCCAGTACCGCGCTCGTGGTGGTGCGGATGACGTCGCTCACCTGGCCGTAGTCGCGGCTCATGGGGCGGCTCTTGCCGGCCACGACCACGGTGGCCGCCTCCTTGAACCAGGGCACGGCGCGCGTCACGTCGGCGTCGGTGTACACGCTCGCGTAGGTGGGCAGCAGCGAGCCCTCCACGGCGAGGAACTTGCTCGCCTCGGGGCTGGTCATGTAGCGCACGAGCTTGGCGGCTTCGGCCTTGTTCTTGCTGAAGGCCGACAGTGCCCATTGCCAGCCGCCGGTGCAGGTGGCGCTCTTGCCACCGGCCATGGCGGGCAGCGGCATCACACCCACCTTGCCCTTCACCTGCGAATCGGCATCGTCCTTGAAGCGGTCCCAGGCAAAGCCCCAGTTGATGGCGAAGATCACCTGGCCGGCCTTGAACTCGTTGGTGGTGTCGGGCGTCTTCACCTCGGCCACGTTCTTCTTGACCACGCCGGTGTCGACCAGCGCCAGCCACTGCTTCAAGCCCGCGGCCGCGGCAGCGCGGTCCAGCGTCATGCGGCCGGCGGCGTCGTTGAACTCCTTGCCCTGGCTCCAGTACGGCAGCAGGAAGGTGCACACCGCGCCTTCGATGGGCGCGCCCTGGATCGAGAGGCCCTGCAGGTTCGGGTTGCCCTCGGCGGCCATCACCTTCCTGGCCGCGGCGGCCAGTTCGTCCCAGGTCTTGGGCTCGGCGATCTTGTGCTTCTCGAGCAGGTCGCGCCGGTAGTACATGAACATCGCATCGGCAAACGCCGGCATGGCGGCGATCTTGCCCTCGACGACGTTGGAGGCCGCGTAGAACGGCAGATAGGGCTTCATCGCCGTGGCGGCGTCGCCGAACCAGGCGTTGAGCGGCTCCAGCCAGCCGGCGCCGAAGTACTGCGCCGGGTTGACGATGTCGATCAGGTACAGATCGATGGCCGGGTCCTTGGCGTTGAGGACGGTGCTGAGGTACTGGCGCTGCAGCTCGCTGGTGGCGCCGCCGGTCTCCATCTCGATGGTGACGCCCGGGTTGACCTTCTGGTATTGCTCGAACAGGCGCTTCATCAGGTCGGGGCGCTGTTGCGCGCCGCCGGAGAAGACACGCAGCTTGGTCTGCGCCCAGGCGGCTTCGGGCACCAGGGTCGAGAGGGCCAGCGCGGCGGTGCAGGCCAGGGTGAACGCGAGGCGGCGCTTCATGGAAGTCTCCGGGGTTCGGGGGCGTGGGTCAGGTCGGGCGGGGTCGGCGGCGGCATGGGCGGCCCGGGCGCGATCAAAGCGCCACGCCGCTGGCGGCATCGAACAGGTGCAGGTGAGGTGGCGCCACGAAGAGCGTCAGCCCGGTGCCCGGTGTTTCGCGAAAGCCGGCCGGGCAGCGCGCCACCATCTCGCACCGGCCCAGGCGCAGCGTCACCAGCGTCTCGGCGCCCAGCGGCTCGAGCAGCACCACCCGGGCCGGCAGCTCGATGTCCTGCGCAACGGCCCGGGCCAGGCGCAGGTTCTCGGGCCGCACGCCAAACTTCAGCGCGCGGTGGCCTTCGGCGCGGCGTGCCAGCTCATAGGGCAGCGGCACGCGCAGGCCGCCGCCGACATCGGCATACCCTTCGTACAACACGCAGTCCACCAGGTTCATCGGCGGCGCGCCGGTGAAACCCGCGACGAACAGCGCCGCCGGCCGGTTGTAGATGGCCTCCGGGGTGTCGTACTGCATCTTGTGCCCGGCCGAGAGCAC
>JALHOU010000030.1:15002-31434 GCA_022842825.1 Rubrivivax sp. | reverse complement strand
GCCGCTTCGGCACGCGCTGCGGCGGCGCCGCGCGCCGGCGCGCCCAGCGTGGGGACGGCGGGCAGCGGCGTGAGCAACGCCGTCGCGCCCGTTTCGAGCAGGTCCAGGTAGGCGCCGAAGGCGCGGTCCTTGCTCGCCAGGCTGCCGTGCTCGATGTCGGCGGTCCAGGTGCGCACGCCGGGCAGCAGGGCACAACGCAGTGGCACGCGGCCGTCGCCGCCGTCGACGGCGTCGAGGTAGACGAAGCCTTCGCCGCCGACCTCGAAGCCGTCGGGCGTGAAGCGCGCGCGCCCGACGACCAGGCGCAGCTTGTCCGCGAAGGCGGGCAGGTCGCGCTCGACCTGCTGGTCCAGGCGCTTGCGCAGCGCCACGGCGCGGTCGAGCACCGGCTGCGACGGCACGCCCCAGCGGTAGACAGCCTCCTGCAGCGCCTCGCCGGCGGCGCGGTGCCACCAGTTGGCCGATTGCAGCTGCGCGAAGTCATCCTCGGCGAGCTGCTTCCAGCGCTCGGCGCGGTGCAGGCCCAGGCCCTCGTCGGTGAGACCGGCCTGCAGTTGCAGGAAGCCCGGCATCGCCGCCATCACCGGCCGGCCGTCGGCGAAGGGGGCGCCGACCACGGCGAGCAGGTTGCCGACGGTGTCGTCGCCCGACAGCACCTGCATCGGTGCCCACGAGCCGCCGTTGGGCGTGCCGAGCATGACGAGCCGTGCGCCCTCGTGGGCCATCCAGCGCGCCCAGGTGGCGGGGCTCTCGAGCTGCACGGTGCGCGCGACGAGGCCGCCCATCGAGTGCGCGATCACGCGCACCGGCTGCCCGCTCTCCCGGCGCGCCTCGATGGCGGCGTCGATGGCGCGCGCGAGGCGCCGGGCCTCCTCCTCGATCGGCCGGCGCCAGTCGAAGCCGAACGGGATGACCTCGTGCGTGCGGCCGAGGAACTCGATGAGGTCGTCGTAGATGAGGCCGATCGGGCCGTCGTCGGCGATGCCGTCGGCGCCGCCCGGCGCGTAGGCCAGGCGCCGCAGGCCGGCGATGATGCGAAAGCCCACCCACAGGCGATGGTCGGGCGTGCGCAGGTGGCTGCCGAGGATGCCGGGCAGCACGAAGACGGCCGGCCTGCGTGCACCGGCGGCTGCGGCGGCCTTGTCGCGCCGCGCGGCGCCGCCGCGTTGGCCGCTCGCGTCCTTGCCGCTCCACGACAGCGGGCCGATCGGTGCAAAGCCCGGCGGCAGCGCCGTGGGCGCAGCCGCGACGCCGGCCTTGCCTGCGGCCACCCGTGCGGCCGCGCCGGGCAGCGCGTCCACCACCGCAGCGGCAGTGCGCTCGTTGGCGAAGTAGTTGAAGTGTGTGACTTCGCCGCCCTGGTCGAGCAGGTAGCTCGCGCCGCCCGCGCGCGGCGCGCCGGCGTACATCGCGCGCGTGTGCACGACGATGTCGTTGTCGCCCCAGTAGAACGCGTCGGCGAGCAGCGTCTTCACCCAGCTGCCCACGCCTTCGCCGCGCAGGTCGCCGGCGACGGCGAAGAGCTGGCCGTCGATCGGCGCCGGCACGTCGTTCAGCCAGTGCAGCAGCGGCGCCTCGGGCATCATGGCCGCGATGCCGGGGATCAACGCCGGGTCGGCGCGCCGCCGCGCCACCTCGGCCAGGAAGTCCACAAGGGCCGGCGCCACCGGCACGCGCACGAGCTCGAGCGTCCACTTCAGCACCGAGAGGTAGGCATCGAGCCGCTTGCTCGCCAGCAGCGTGCCGCGCGCCGGGCAGGCGACGCGCACCACGCGCTCGACGCGGATGTCGCGCTCGGCCACCTCGCGCGCCAGAGCCTGCAGTTCGGCGCGCTGCCCGGCCAGCGCTTCGCCCGGGAAGAAGGCGAGGTCGGCGGCGCCGATCTTCCTCTGGTGCGCCAAGCGCGCCAGCACCTCGGCGACGAGGCCGCCGCGCGAGTGCGTCAGCAGGTGCAGCCGCACCGGCCGGCCCTTGGGCAGGCCCTGCACCAGCGTGAGCGCGTTGGCGATCGGGCTCGCGCCCATCGTCGGGTGGTCGAGCGCGTAGACGCGGCCTTCGTAGCGGGTGAAGAGCTCGCGCACGCGCCGCGGGTGTTCGGTCCACAGCTTCTTGAAGGTGCTCGTGGTCTCGACGAAGGTGCCGTGGATCAGCACGAGGGCCGGGCCGTCGGCGGCGGGCAACGCGGCGAGGCGGCGGCCGCTGCCCTTGAGCCTGGTCTCGAGGCTCGTGGGCTCGAGGGCGTAGAGACCGGCCTCGACCTGGCCGTCGACATGGCGCAGCGCCTGGCTGGCCACGAGGTCCACGGCCTTGTCCTTGAGACCACTCTTGCCCGTGAAGACCTCGATGGCGGCGAGCACCACGTCGCCCATCCAGCCGCGCGTCGGCGCGGCGCGCTCCAGCCCATGCCAGCGCAGCTGCGCGGCGACGGTGATCGGCGTCTCGTCCTCGGCCATCGCGGCGGCGGACCCGCGCGCGGCACCGTGGGCGGCAGGCGCCGGCTTGTCGCGCATCGCCTGCGACTGCGCTTGCAGCAGGTCGCGCGCCGTCTCCGGGTGCAGCCACAGCACAGGGCCGCCGGCGATGTGCAAGGCCACCACGTCCTCGCCGGGCATCGCTTCCAGGCGGTTCAACTCGCCGCCGCCGCGCTGGGCCGAGAGGCGGACGCTGGCCTTGAGCGCGCCGGGCGTCGGGGCGCGTGCCGCGCCTGCCGCGCCGCCGCGGGCGGCGGTGCCCGCCGCTGCCTCGAAGGGCCGATCCGCCGTCTGGCCGGGGACCAGGAAGACGATGGGGCGTCGCGCGCCGGAGTTGCTGTCGCGCTGGGTGGCCATTGTCACTTCCCTCCTCGGCCGCCGGGGCGGCGAAGCCGCGAGCATCCAGGCAAAGCGCGGCGCGATCAAGCCGCGTTGTCGTGCAGGCTAGGGATGGGGCGTGGCGGCCCGTTCCGCGGGCAGCTCGGCCAAGCCCAGCAGCTCGGCCGCGCGCATGTCGCCGAAGGTGATGCGCCGCACCGTCACCGGCGCCACGCCGGCGAGCAGGCCGAGCTTGGCGGCGGCGGCGTAGCTGAGGTCGATGACGCGCCCCTCGACAAAGGGGCCGCGGTCGTTGACACGCACGACGATCTCGCGCCCGTTGGCCGGGTTGCGCACGCGCGCGTAGCTCGGGATCGGCATCGTCTTGTGCGCCGCCGTCATCGCGAACATGTCGTAGGGCTCGCCGCTGGAGGTGGCGCGGCCGTGGAACTTGCGCCCGTACCAGGAGGCGAGGCCGGTTTCGCCAAAGGCCACGTCGGCGGTCAGCGGCACGTAGGTGCGGCCGGCCACCGAGTAGGGCTTGTTCGGGCCACCGGGGCGGATGGGTTCGAGGCGGGGCACGGCATCGGGTGTGCGCTCAAGGCCCGGGGGAGGGTTGTGCGGCGGGCCATCGACGGGGCCGGAGGCGCAACCGGCCACGAGGGCCAAGGCAAAGGGGGCGAGCGATGCGTGAGCTCGGCGCATGGCTTGTCTCCTTCGGGGCAGTCTAACGGGGTGACCACGGCGTGAACGCCGCGCTGCGGCGTCCGGCCGGAAGGCCCGCGAAAGCGCCTGTGACGGATCTCACGCGCAAGCCCCGTCGGCCTGCTTTACAGCCCGTCGCCTGTGCATCTGCGGATGGAGTCGGGATTCAATGGCGACAAGCACTTGGCGCTGCTGGCGCGAACCATGCTTGTGTGATTGCGTTCCCATAGGGATCAAGAGACCATGAACATCAAGCGCTCACTGGCCACCCTGCTGGTCGCCGCCGCAGGCCTTGGCGCCGCGCCGTCACAAGCGGCCTTCACCTTCGACTCGGCCGGCGACTCCATCACGACCCTTTATGAGTACGCCTATGCGCCCGGCACGTTCCTGAGCGCGCAGGTGACTTACACGCTGCAAAGCCTGGCGGGCAACACGGCGGTCTTCACGGTGGGCATCACCAACACCACCACGGCCGACCAGACCGGCATCAATCGTCTCACCTCGTTCGGCGTGGGTGTCCTGACACCCGACCTATCGGGGACGCAGATCGACAACAGCAGCATCTTCACCGTCAGGGATGGCGGCAACGTGCCCAGCGGCGTGGGCTGGGTGGATTTCTGCGCCACGTCGGGTCCCAGTTGTTCGGGCGGCGGCGGCGGCGGGCTGGGCGAGGCGACCAGCCACACGTTCAACATGACTCTCAGCTTCGTGTCGGCGGTGGCCGGCGGCGTGAGCTTTGATGAACCGTTCTACGTGCGTTACCAGTCGATAGGGGCCGACAGCGGCTCGGTGGCTACCGAAGGCTGCATCGCGGGAACGCCGGGGTGTGGCGGTGGGCAGGTGCCCGAGCCCGGCACCTTGGCCCTTGCCAGCCTCGCGTTGTTTGGGTTGCGAGCCGGCCTGCGCCGACGCCGCGCTCGATAAGCGCAGAAGGCGCCGTGCCAGCAGGCCCGCGAGTGCGGGCTTTCTTCGTTTTGCTGGCCTACTGCACGGGTGCGCCTTGCTGCAGTGCCGTGATGGCAGCGTTGTGGCGATGGCTGCGGCAACATCGCCCCCGCGATGCCTGACCGGTTCCTGTTGCTGTTGAAGGCACTTTGCCAGCCCGCGCGCTCGTGGCACGCTGCGCTGATGTTCGCCGCGAGCCTGGCGCTCGCGGCCTGCGACGGCTCTGAGCACGCGAAGCAGCTGGCGTCGGTGGAGCAGCGGTTGGCTGCGGATGACATCGACGGGGCCGTGATCGTGGCACGGACCGCGCTGCAGTCGCAGGGCAAGTCGGCGCCGGCGCGCCTGCTGCTGGCCAAGGCGCTGCTTGCCAGCGGCGACCACAACGGCGCCGAGATCGAGGCCGACCGCGCCGCGGCGCTCGGCATGACGCCTGCGAACCTGGCGCTGGTTCGTGCGCAACTGCTGCTCGCGAAGCGCAAGCCGGCCGAGGTGCTGCAGCAATTCAAGTCGAAGGTGCCGGACGAGCCCAAGGCTGCGGCGGAACTGCGGGTCCATCTGGCCCAGGCGCATCGCGAGCTCGGCGACCTGGAGGCTGCCGCTGCGGAGGTCGCCAAGGCAGTGGCGGCGGCGCCGCAACTCGCGACCGCGCTCATCCTCCAGGCGCGTCTCGCGGCGGCGAGAGGCGATGGCGAGACGGCGCGCCGCTTGGCTGACCAGGTCCTGGCGGCCGATCCGAACCTTGCGCCGGGCTGGGTGCTGAAGGGTGACCTGCTGGCGCGCCTCGCCAGCGACATGCCTGGGGCGCTGGCGGCCTATCGCCGCGCGGCGGAGCTGCGCCCGAAGCTGGCCGTGGCGCATTCCGGGGCCATCGAGCTCCTGCTGCGCACCGGCCAACACAGCGCCGCGGCCGAGGCAGTGGAGGCCATGTCCCGCGCGCTGCCCGATAACGGCACTGCGATGTACTACCAGGCCTTGGTGGCTTACCTGCAAGGCAGGTACGCGCAGGCGCGCGACATCACGCACCGCCTCGTGCGCGGGGCGCCCGACCAGCTGCCGGCGGTGTATCTGGCGGGCCTCGTGCAGGCGCGGCTGGGCGAGGTGCACCAGGCCCGGGCGCACCTGACGAAGGCGGTGTTGCTGGCGCCCGAGGCGCATGAGCCGCGGCGCGAACTGGCCGCGTTGCAGGTGCGCGCGGGCCAGCCGCGGGATGCTCTCGACACCCTGCGGCCGGTGATCGCCGCCGACTCGCGCGACCCCGGTGTCTTTACCACGGTCGGGCGGGCCCACGCGGAGCTGGGTGACTTCGCCGCTGCCGACGCCGCCTTTGCACGCGCAGCCCGGCTCGCGCCGGGTGCCGGTGCCGTGCGCGTCGAGGTGGGCCGTTCGCTGATCGCGCAGGGTCAGGTGGACCTCGGCCTGCGCGAGCTGCAACTCGCCGGCAACAGCGAGGACGCCGCCGTCGAGGCCACGCTCGCGCAGGTGGCGGTGCATATGAAGCGCGGCGATGCCGCGTCCGCCCTGAAGGCCGTGGACACCTTCGCGGCGCGTCGCCCGAAGGCCGCGCTGGCCGACCATGTGCGTGGGCGCATCCTGCAGACGCGAGGTGACCGCGCCGGTGCGCGCGCCTCCTACGAGGCGGCGCTGGCCAAGGAGCCCCGCCTGCTCGCAGCTGTCTCGAGCCTGGCCGACCTCGACCTCGCCGAGGACAAGCTGGACGAGGCGCGGCGTCGCTACGAGGCGCTGCTCAAGCTGGAGCCGCGTTCCGCGCCGTCGATGATCGCGCTGGCGGCGATCACGCGCCGCGCCGGTGGCAGCCGTGCCGACGCCTCGCGCTGGATCGATCGCGCTGTCGTGGCCTCGCCCACCGATGCGGCCATCTGGCGCCAGGCGATCGAACTGCACCGGCGTGAAGGTGACGACGAGGCGGCACTGGCGCGTGCGCAAGCGGCGCTGGTGGTCCTGCCGGACCATCCGGAGGTGCTGGCCGATCTGGCCGCCGTCCAGCTGGCCGGCGGCGAGCGGCGGCAGGCGGTGACGCACCTGCTGCGCCTCGTGCATCTGCTGCCCAACTCGGCCGATGCGCATCTGCGCCTCGCCGAGGCGCAACTTGCCAGCGGCGACCGCGGCGCCGCCAGCGACCACGTGCTGCGTGCCCACAAGCTGGCGCCGACGTGGCCGCCCGCTGTGCGCGCGGCCATGCGCATGGCCGCGCTGGAAGGTGATGCGCGCGGGGCAGCCGCGCTCGCCTGGCGCGTGCGCGAGGCTGCGCCGAAGGACGCGCTCGGGTGGCTGGTCGAAGCCGAGTTCGAGGCCATGCGTGGGCAGTGGGGCCGCGCATTGCCGCTGCTGCGTGAAGCCCACGCCGTGCAGCCGGGCACCGCCACCGCGGTGGCTCTGCACGGGGCGCTCGCGCGGCCCGAAGCCGGCGCGCCCGCGAGCGCGGCGCGTGAGTTCGAGGCCGCCTGGCTGCGCACGAACCCGGGCGACGCCGTCTTCATGGCCTACCTCGGGCGTGCCGCGGCCGGGCGCGGCGACTACTCGCTCGCCGCCCTGCGGCTGAAGCAGGCGCATCAGGCCGACCCGCGCAATGCGCTGCTGCTCAACGACCTGGCCTACGCCCAGGTGCAGGCGCGGGACCCTGGGGCACTGGCCACGGCCGAGCGGGCGCGGCGTCTCGCACCCTACCTGCCTGCGGTGATCGACACACTGGCCGCGGCGCTGGCGGCCGGCGGGCAGGTCGAGCCGGCGATCGCGCGCCAGAGGGAGGCATTGGCCCTTGCGCCGAAGTCGTTGCCGCTGCGCCTGCGCCTGGCGCAGCTGCAGGCCCAGGCCGGCCAGACCGAGAAGGCGCGCGAGGAAGCCAGACGCGTGCTGGCCATGCAGCCGCGCGAGCCCGAGCGCGCCGCAGCCGAGAAGCTCCTCGCCCGCCTGGGCGGCTGATTCACGGCCTGCACGGGGAAGAGTCGGCGCCGTCGGCGGGCCTGTTCGCCCGGCCGGGCTACGCAGGGCTGCTGCCCATAATCCTCCGATGAGTCCGCCGGCCCCGTCGCGCCCCCGCCTGGCGCTCTACCTCGACCTCATCCGCTGGAACCGCCCCGCCGGCTGGCTGCTGCTGCTGTGGCCCACGCTCTCGGCGCTGTGGATCGCCGCTGACGGGTGGCCGGGCTGGAGACTCTTCGTCGTCTTCGTCGCCGGCACGGTGCTGATGCGCAGCGCCGGCTGCTGCATCAACGATGTCGCCGACCGCGAGTTCGACCGCCACGTCAAGCGCACGGCGCAGCGGCCGGTGACGAGCGGCGCCGTCGCGGTGCGCGAGGCGCTCGCACTCGGCGCCGTGCTGGCGCTGCTCGCCTTCGCGCTCGTGCTCACCACCAGCCCGGCGGCCGTCCTGCTCAGCTTCGTGGCGCTGGCCGTGACGCTCATCTACCCGTTTTCGAAGCGCTTCGTCTCGATGCCGCAGGCCGTGCTCGGCATCGCCTTCAGCTTCGGCATCCCGATGGCGTTTGCGGCCGCGTTGGGCGGCAGCGAGTGGCGCCTCTCGGCCATCCCCGACGCCGTGCCGCCGCACGCGTGGTGGCTGCTCGTTGCCAACCTCTTCTGGGTGCTCGCCTACGACACCGAATACGCGATGGTCGACCGCGACGACGACGAGCGCATCGGCATGAAGACCTCGGCCATCACGCTCGGCCGCTTCGATGTCCTGGCGGTGATGGCCTTCTACGCCCTCCACCTTGCCGCCTGGGCGGTGCTGGGCCACGCACTCGGGCTGGGTTCATGGTTCCTCGTCGGCATCGCCACCGCCGCGGCGCAGGCGGCCTGGCACCACACGCTCATCCGGGGCCGCACGCGCGAGGGCTGCTTCAAGGCTTTCCGCCAGAACCACTGGCTCGGCTTCGCGGTGTTTGCCGGCGTCGCCGTCGATCTGGCCCTGCGATAGCCGCGGGGTCGGCCTCGCGCCGCGCCGCGCGGGCCATGGCACTCAGACCTTGCCGAACTCGTCGCCCAGTTCCTGCGCGCGGCGCTCGGCGGCGCGCAGCGCCTTCACGAAGGCGGCCTTCACGCCGTCGGCCTCCAGCGACGTGATGGCCGCATGCGTGGTGCCGCCCTTGGAGGTGACCTGGGCGCGCAGTGTCTGCGGCGTCTCGGGTGAACGGCGGGCGAGCTCGGCTGCGCCGTCGAAAGTGGCGATGGCCAGGCACCGCCCCTGCTCGGCGCTCAGGCCCATCGACACGGCCGCGTCGATCATCGCCTCGAGCACGTAGAAGACGTAGGCCGGCCCGGAGCCGGAGACCGCAGTCACCGCATCGAGGTCGGCCTCGCGCGACAGCCACAGCGTGGCGCCGGTGGGCGCGAGCAGGGCCTCGACGCGCGCGCGCTGCGTCGCGCTGACCGCGGTGGTGGCGAACAGCCCCGCGATGCCGCGGCCGATGAGCGCGGGCGTGTTGGGCATGGCGCGGACCACCGCCGCCCGCTCGGCCTCCAGAGCCATGGCGCGCGCAATGGCCTCGGTGCGGATGCCGGCCATCACCGACAGCTGCAAGGCGCCGCGGACGAAGCCGGCGCAAGGTGCCGCGGCCTCGGCGAAGAGCTGCGGCTTCACCGCCCACACCACCGTGCCGGCACTCGCCAGGCGTTCGTCGGCCCGCGCCTGCGCCTGCACCCCGAACGCCTGCGCGAGCTTGTCGCGCTGCGCCTCGAACGGCTCGACGACGACGATGTCGGTGCGCGCGCGGCCGGCGGCGACGAGCCCGCCGATCAGCGCCGAAGCCATGTTGCCGCCGCCGACGAAGGCGACGACGACGTCGTTGCGGGCTTCGGCGGTGGACGAAGGGGTCGACGGTCCGGTGGGCATGCGGGCAGTGTAGCCAGCCATGCAAAGGTGGCATGGACGGGGCGCGCCTCGTCGCACACAAGGGCCAAGCCCGCCGCTACAGTGCGCGCCTCGAACCCGTCACCCGGCCGGGGCGCGGTGATCCCGCAGCTCGGCCGCTACGCAGCCACCTTGCGCCGCGCTGCCACTTCCCAAGGCCCACACGATGAGCTTCTCCAACCTCTCCTACGTCCAGCCCACCTCCGAGAGCCCCTGGGGCACCTACCTCGGCCAGATCGACCGTGTCGTGCCGTACCTCGGCCGCCTGGCGCGCTGGACCGACACCCTGCGCCGCCCCAAGCGCAGCCTGATCGTCGACGTCCCGATCGAGATGGACGACGGACGCATCGCCCACTACGAGGGCTTTCGCGTGCAGCACAGCCTGACGCGCGGCCCGGGAAAGGGCGGCGTGCGCTACCACCCCGACGTCACGCTCGAGGAGGTGATGGCGCTGGCCGCCTGGATGAGCATCAAGAATGCCGCCGTCAACCTGCCCTTCGGCGGCGCCAAGGGCGGCATCCGCGTCGACCCGAAGGCGCTGTCGCTGAAAGAGCTGGAGAAGCTGACGCGCCGCTACACGAGCGAGATCGGCATCATCATCGGGCCGCAGCAGGACATCCCGGCGCCTGACGTGAACACCAACGCGCAGATCATGGCGTGGATGATGGACACCTACTCGATGAACGTCGGCGCCACGGCCACGGGCGTCGTCACCGGCAAGCCGCTGCACCTGGGGGGCAGCCTCGGCCGCGTCAAGGCCACCGGCCGCGGCGTCTTCGTCACCGGACGCGAGGCGGCGCGCCGCCTCGGCCTGGACCTGCAAGGCGCGCGCGTGGCCGTGCAGGGCTTCGGCAACGTCGGCAGCTCGGCGGCTGAGCTCTTCCACCAGGCCGGCAGCAAGATCGTCGCCGCGCAAGACCACACCGGCACGATCTTCAACGCCCACGGCTTCGACCTCGCCGAGCTGATGCCGCACGTGCGCAGCACCGGCGGCGTGGCCGGTTTCAAGGGCGCCGACAAGATCGCCAACGACGACTTCTGGAATGTGGAGACCGACATCCTCATCCCCGCGGCGCTCGAGGGTCAGATCGACGTGGCGCGGGCGCGCAAGCTGAAGACCAAGCTCGTGCTCGAGGGCGCCAACGGCCCCACGCACACCGCCGCCGACGACATCCTGGCCGAGCGCGGCATCCTCGTCGTGCCCGACGTCATCTGCAACGCCGGCGGCGTGACGGTGAGCTACTTCGAGTGGGTGCAGGACTTCTCGAGCTTCTTCTGGACCGAGGACGAGATCAACGTGCGCCTGGACAAGATCATGGTCGGCGCGCTGAAGAACATCTGGGACGCGGCCGACCGCCACAAGATCACGCTGCGCACGGCCACCTTCGCCGTGGCCTGCGAGCGCATCCTGGCCGCGCGCGAGGAGCGCGGGCTGTATCCGTAGGCGGACGCGGCCGCCTCGCCGGAACGCCCGCGCCTGCGCCCGCGCGCTGCGCTGGCGAAGTTCGCCGTGCCCGCGCCCGCGCCCGCTACCATCACGGCGCGCCAGCCAATCCGCGGCGCGCCTGACGTGCCGCCGCCCGGGCTCGCGACCGCCGGCTTGCCGTCCGGCGCAGGTTCATCATCCTGGCCCCTTCGCCCATCTCTCCTCCTGCCCCTCTCCCATGAGCACCAAGAGTCCGAACCCGTTCTCCGCCGATGCCTCCTTTGGCATGGGTTACCAGATGGGTGGCGCGCCCACCACCGGCGGCGCCCCGGCTGCCGCGCCGGCGCCCGCGCCGACCGAGCTGGTCTTCGATGTCACCGAGGCCGACTTCGAGGCCCGCGTGCTCGAGCCATCGCTCGACGTGCCGGTGCTGCTGGACTGCTGGGCGCCCTGGTGCGGCCCCTGCCGCTCGCTCGGCCCGGTGCTCGAGAAGGTGGTCACGAGCCTCGGCGGGCGCGTGCTGCTGGCCAAGATCAACACCGACGAGGCGCCCAATATCTCGGCGGCGCTGCGCATGCGCAGCATCCCGCTGGTGGTGCTGTTCATCGGCGGGCGGCCGGTGGACCAGTTCGTCGGCGCGTTGCCCGAAGGGCAGATCCGGCAGTTTCTGGACAAGCACCTTGGCAAGCTGGCGCCGCCGGGCTCGCCGGTGGACGAGTTGCGCCAGGCCGCCGCCGAGGCGCCCACTGCCGAGCAAGCCGAGGAGCTTCTGGCCGAGGTGCTGTCGATCGAGCCCACGCATGCGCCCACGCTGATGGACCTGGCCGAGCGCCTGATTTCACGTGGCGAGCTCGACGCCGCCGTCGAGCTGCTCGAGCGCGTGAAGGAAGACGCGCGCGGCGATCGCCACCCCGCGCTGTGCAAGCGCATCGAGCTGGCCCGGAACAAGCCGCCCGGCAACGCGGCGGAGTTCATGGTCCGCATTGCCGCCGATGGCAAGGACTTCGAGGCCCGCTTCGGCCTGGCGGCGCTGCGGGTGTACGAGGGCGCCTACAACGCCGCATTCGACGAACTGCTCGAAGTGGTGCTGCGCGACAAGGGCACCGATGAATCGAGCTGGCGCCAGCGCGCGCGCAAGCAGTTGGTGGACTGGTTCGCCGTCTGCCCCGACGCCGAGGCGGTGAGCCGCGGGCGGCGCTATCTGGGGATGTATCTGAACTGAGCGCCCGATTCGCGGCGTGGCGATCCGGGGGCTGGCGGCGAAGCGGGCACCTCGTGCCTGCCGCCATCGATCGATTCGGCTCGCTCGGATCGCACTGCGACGGGCGGTGGCGGGATCGGGACGACGGGGTGCCCTGCGCCGCGAATGTCCTCTTTGGGCGGCCCTGCTTCGCACGTCCCCCCAATGCCCCCTTGATTTCGCTGCGCAGGGCACCCCATCGCCCCGATCCGGCACCTGCTGTGGCACTCCACCGAAGACAACCGGCGTTGCCCGCCAAGGACGCCGGGTGGTCGGCTCAGCGAGGTCCAGGGGGCATTCGGGGGCCCAGCGAAGCAGGGCCGCCGAAAGAGGACACGAGCAGAGCCGACCACCCGGCGGCCTTGGCGCGCCACGACCTCAGTGCGAGTCCCCACGCCGCGCCAGGCGCCTCGCAAACCCCGGCGATCGCCCTCTGCGCCGCAGCAAGGCAAGCGCGATCGGAGCAGATCAGTCCAGCTTGATGCCGCGCCGGGTGATGAGCGCCGACCAGCGCTCGCTCTCGCCCTTCACATAGTCGGCAAACTCCTGCGGCCCGCGCGCTTGCACCTCGGCCCCGGCGCCGGCGAACTTGGCCCTGATGTCGGCGTTGGCGAGCACCTTGCGCAGGTCGGCGGCCAGGCGCTCGACCACCTCGCGCGGCAAACCGGTGGGGCCGACCAGGCCCTGGAAGCCGGACGCTTCCATGCCGGCGAGGCCCAGCTCGCGCACGGTGGGCACGTCGGGCAGGTTGGCGTCGCGCTTCGCGCCCGTCACCGCCAGCGCCTTCAGCCGGCCGCCCTTGATCTGCGGCAGCAGCACCGTGCCGGCGTCGATGAGCAGGTGCGTCTGGCCGCCGATCAGGTCGGTCACCGCCGGCGCGCTGCCCTTGTAGGGCACGTGCAGCAGGTCGATGGCGGCCACGCTGTTGAACAACTCGCCATTGAGGTGCGTGGAAGAGCCGGGCCCTCCGCTGGCGAAGTTGGCCTTGCCGGCGTTGGCCTTGGCCCACTCGACGAACTGGCGAAGATCGCGCGCCGGGTGGTCGGTGCGCGTGGCGGCGATGTAGCCCGTTTCGGCGATCTGTCCGACGTAGGTGAACTGCTTCACCGGGTCGTAGGGCATCTTCGATTGCAGGTAGGGCGCAATCGCGAAGGGCCCGGTGTTGGCCACCAGCAGCGTGTAGCCGTCGGGTGTGGCTCGCGTGAGCTCGGTGGCCGCCAGCACGCCACCGGCGCCGGGCTTGTATTCGATGACCACCGGCTGGCCGAGCGCGGCTTCCAGGCCCGCCTGGATCGTGCGCGCGGTGAAGTCGATGCCGCCGCCGGGCGGGAAACCGACCAACAGCTTCACCGGACGCGCGGGATAGCCGCTCTGCGCGAGGCTCGCCAAGTGCGGCAGCCCGAACCCGGCAGCAGACAGGGCGCCCAGAAGGCGGCGGCGGGTCATCGGCAAGGGCATGGGCGGTCTCCCGGCAAGGAGGCTGATGTTAGGCGGCCGCTGCGGCCGCGTGGTGCGGCCCGGCCGCTCGCCCGCCTCAGTGCAGGTGAGCCGCGCCCGTCTCGCCCGCGCCGCCGCGCACACGCGCCAGCAGTTCGCTCGTCGCGGCCACGTCCAGCGGTTCGGCCAGGTGGTGGCCCTGCCCCAGCCGGCACCCGAGCGCGAGCAGGTGCTCCACCTGCCGCGAGCTCTCGATGCCCTCGGCGATGATCGACTTGCGCAGCGACTGCCCGAGATGGAGGATGGCGCGCACCACGGCGGCCTGGTCGACGTCGCTCGTCAGTTGGGCGATGAAGCTGCGGTCGATCTTCAGCGTGTCGATCGGCAGCTTCGCAAGGTAGCTCAGCGACGAGTACCCGGTGCCGAAGTCGTCGACGGCCACGCGCACGCCCAGGCGCCGCAGCTCCGCCAGCGCCGGCACCGCAGCCTCGATGCGCGACATCAGGATGTTCTCGGTCAGCTCCAGAGTCAGGTGCTCGCTGTGCAGGCCCGACTCCAGCAGCGCCGCCTGCACGCGCGCGGCGAAGCCGGGTTCGGCCAGGTCCTCGGCGGCGACGTTGACGCTTACCGTGAGCTCGGCCCAGGCAGCGTGCGAGAGCTGCCACGCGCGCACCTGGCGGCAGGCCGTGCGCAGCACGAAGGCCGAGAGGCGCGGCATGAGCCCGCTGTCTTCGGCTATGGGCAGGAAGGCCGCGGGCGCGAGTGCGCCCTCGGTCGGATGATGCCAGCGAACCAGCGCCTCCAGGCCGCACAGGCCGCCACCTTGAGCGCCGCGATGGCCCTCGCCCATGGGGCCGCGCTGCAGGTCGAACACCGGCTGGTACGAGACCGTGAGGTCGCCAAGGTCGATGGCTCGGCGCAGGTCGCCTTCGAGCCGCAGCCGGCGCGAGACCTCGGCGTGCAGGCTCCCGTCGAAGAGCGCCACGCGCGCGCGGCCGTCGGTCTTGGCCTTGTACATCGCGGTGTCGGCGTCGCGCAGCACGGCCTCGGCGCTGGCGTAGCCCAGGCTGCCGAAGGTGATGCCGATGCTCGCGGTGACCTGAAGTTCCTGCCCGGCCACGGCAAAGGGCGCGCGCAGCGCCTCCATCAGCCGGCCGGCGAGTGCCACGGCGTCGCGCTCATGCCCGATGCGCTCCATCAGCAGCGCGAACTCGTCGCCGCCCAGCCGCGCCACGATGTCGCTCGGACGCAGCCGTTCCTGCAGGCGTCGCGCAAGCTGCACGAGCAACGCGTCGCCCGCGCCATGGCCAAGGCTGTCGTTGACGAGCTTGAAGCGGTCGAAGTCCAGGAACATGACGGCATACGCATAGTGACTGTCGGCGCGCGAGCGCGCCACCGCACCCTCCAGGCACTGCATGAAGCGGCGCCGGTTGGGCAGCCCGGTGAGCGTGTCGTGGAAGGCGAGGTGCTGCAGCTGCCCCTCGGCCACACGTCGATCGGTGACATCCTGGGCCTGCACGATCAGGCAAGGCTCGCCCGACTCGGGCTCGGTGAACGCGGCAAAGTGCAGCGCCGCCCATGGCGTGCCGCCCTGGGGCTGCACGAAACGCATCTCGATCGCGCCGTCGAAGCGGCCGCGCGCGGCCTCGACGAGCTTCCCATCCAGCGCCGCGGCGTGGTCGGCGTGTGCGAACTCCTGCAGGCGGCGTCGGGTGAGCGCCACGGCATCGCGCGCAAGAAGCGCACCAAGGGCGGCATTGCACTGCAGGATGCGCCCGTCGAAGCCCAGCAACGCCATCCCGATGGCGGCATGTGTGAAGGCGCCATGGAAGCGTCGTTCGCTGGCCTGCAGCTCGCGCAGGTGGCGCGCATGAGCCTCGGCCTGCTGCGCCGCGGCCTCGGCCGAGCGCTCACGCAGCGCCTGCGTCGACTCCTGCTGGCGAAAGTAGAAGTGCAGGGTCACGAGCAGCATGGCCAGCAGCGGCAGCATCACCATCCACACGCCGACGCCCGCGCTCAGGTAGACCGCGTGCAGCAGCGTGGCCAGCGCGGCGCTGCCGGCATAGGCCATGCCCACCCAGCGGAAGACGCTCACCAGGTCGGTGAGCTGGAAAAAGGGCTCGCCACGCTTGAGACGCAACACGCCGGAAAGCATCGTGGCGCCAAGCAGGAAGTACAGCAGGCCAGTGACCATCGCCAGGGCCATCAGCACCACGGTGCCATTGGCCGCCGGCGCGACCACCCCGGCCGCGCCCGGATGTCCGAGGCCCGCCCGCGCCGCCTCCAGGAGACTTCCCGCGATGCCGATGGCCAAGGCGCCGATGGCGGGGCTCGCGATGCGGCTGGTCCAGCGCTTGGAGGTGCGCAACGAACCGATGAACGCTTCGCCGGCCACGGCCACCGCGGCGGCCGCCGTCCCATGCATCAGCAGCAGCAGGAAGATGAAGACATCGCTGGCCACGAACGAGTGCCGCGTGCCGGGGACGCGCACCGGAAAGAGCCCGGCCAGCATCGCCAGGCCCATGCCGACGGCGACCTGCAGCCACACGACCCGGGGTTGCTGCGCCACCTGCGCCAGGCAGGCGACGAGCAGTGCGCCTCCGCCACCGACCATGAGCCACCAGTAGATGCTCGCCGGCCGGTTGTAGTCGGGCATCAGGGCCGCGTGCAGGCGTTGCCACCGGCGCGCCACCAGGCCTGGCGCCGTGCCGGCAGGCTGGCGCGCAGCCTCCGGCGGCTCGGCCGTGACGGGCGGGCTGGGCGGGCGGGTGGAAGTCAAACGGGGCCTGCGGCGCTGCTGGCAGCGCGCCGGGGGCCGGGCGCGCTCAGTGCAGCATTGTGTTGGCGCCCACCTCGACGGGGATGCGCTCGGGCGCACGCGAGGGCGCCTCGCGCCAACTTGCACCGCCCAGAAGTTCCGCGGCCTGCTCGGGAGCGAGCGGCCGCCCGAGCAGGAAGCCCTGCCCGAGGTTGCAGCCCATGGCATGCAGCTGGCTGAACTGCGACTCGGTCTCGATGCC
>JALHOU010000030.1:12521-14902 GCA_022842825.1 Rubrivivax sp. | reverse complement strand
GCGCCCTTGGCCTTGTACATCGCGGTGTCGGCGTCGCGCAGCACATGTTCGGGCGTCGTGTAGCCGAACTTGCTGAAGGTGATGCCGATGCTGGCGCTGGTGGTGAGCTCGGTGCCGACGACATGGAAGGGGCGCTTGAGCATCTCCATCATGCGCTCGGCCAGCGCCACCGCCTGGGCCTCGCCGGTGAGGTGCTGCACCAGCACGGCGAATTCGTCGCCGCCCAGCCGCGCCACCACGTCGCCGGGGCGCAGGCTGTCCTGGATGCGGCGCGAGACCTGGATCAGGAACTCGTCGCCCGCATCGTGGCCCAGGCTGTCGTTGATGAGCTTGAAGCGGTCGAAGTCGAGGAACATGACGGCGAATTCGTGGCCTGGCTCCCGCTGCGCGCGCTGCACTGCCACCGCCAGCATCTCATGAAACCGGCGCCGGTTGGGCAGCCCCGTGAGACTGTCGTGGAAGGCGAGATGGTGCAGGCCTTCCTCGGCCTTGCGCCGCGCCGTGATGTCCTGCACCTGCAGGATGAGGCAGGGCGAGCTGGAGCCCGGCTCGGAGAAGAAGCTGCAGTGCGAGGCCACCCAGACCTCGTCGCCGTCGCGATGGCGGCCCCGCAGCTCGAGCGCGAAGCCCTCGGTCACCTCGCGCGCGATGGCCGCGAACTGCTCGGCCAGCCTGGCGCGATCTTCCTCGATCACGAAGTCCTGCACCGGCCGGTGGACGAGGTCCTCGCGCTGCAGGCCCAGCAACCCGGCCAGCGCCGGGTTGGCCTGCAGCACGCGGCCGTCGAAGCTGAGCAGGGCCATGCCGATGGAGGCGTGCGTGAAGGCACTGTGGAAGCGCCGCTCGCTCGCCTCCAACTCGCGCATGTGGCGCGCCGCGATGGCGGCTTCGCGCTCGGCGGCCTCGGCGCCGGCCAGGCGCGCCGCCTCGGTGCTCTCCTGCTGCCGGAAGAAGTAGTGCAGCGTGGCCAGCAGCATGGCCAGCAGCGGCAGCAGGCCCATCAGCACGCCGATGCCGGTCTGCTGGTACACGAGGTACAGCAGCGCCGACACCGTGGCGCTGGCGGCATACGCGATGCCCACCCAGCCGAAGACGCCGAACAGGTCCGACAGCTGCATCGGCTCGTTGCGCTTCAGGCGCGGCACCGCGGTGAGCAGCAGCGTGATGGCGACGAAGTAGCTCATCGCGAAGACCATCGCGATCACCACCACGAAACCGGCGTTGCCCAGCCCGCGCGCGTTCAGCGCGACCAGCGCCGCCTGCAGCAAGGCACCGGTGCCGAGCATCGCCAGCGCGGCGATGGCCGGGCTGATGATGCGGCTGGTCCAGCGCTTGCTGGTGCGCATCGAGCCTACCGCCGCCTCGCCGGCGGCGGCCAGCGTGGCGGCCGCGGGGCCGTGCATCAGCAGCAGCAGGAAGATGAAGACTTCGCCGGCGGCGTAGGAGTTTTTCGAGTGCGGCACCCGCACCGGGAAGATGCCGGCCAGCATGGCCACGGCCACGCCGACGGCGACCTGCACGATCACCTGGGCTGGCTCGCCAGCCAGGCTGATTGTCGAGCCGAGCACCGCAGCGACGCCCAGGCAGACCACGAACCACCAGTAGGCCGTGGCCTTGCGGTTGTAGTCGGGCATCAGCGCGCCGTGCAGGCGGCACCACCAAGAGGCCGGCGCCGGATCGTCTGCGCTGTCGGGGGCGGGGCTGATGGGAGGCGGGCGCACGGTGAGGGTGAACGGATCCAACGAGTTATCGGCTCGGGCACGCCGCACTTGAGGTGCGCCTCGTCGGCCGCAGCGGCGCGCCCCGGCGGCGCGCCCCGGCGGCCCGACCATTGCCGGGCTATCGGGAGCCGCGGGCGCGATCAACAGCAGGCGGCCTGCACGGCATCCGCCTGCGGACTGGTCGGGGCCTCACTCGCCGAGCACGGTCCGTTCGCTGAGTACCAGGCCTTCGCTGAGGACCAGGCCCTCGCTGAGCACCAGGCCCTCGCTGAGGACCAAGCCCTCGCTGAGCACGAGGCCCTCGCTGAGCACCAGACCTTCGCTCAGCACCAGACCTTCGCTGAGCACGAGCCCGGTGCCCAGCACCACGCCGCTGCCGCTGACCAGCCAGCCCGACAGCGTCAAGGTCGGCATGAAGACGCCCGTCTTGCCCAGCAGCGACGAGGTGCCGGCCAGCGAGTCGGCGAGGACCACGCCCGCCGGTACCAGCGTCAGCTGGGTCGGCGCGGTTTCGGTGAAGGACTTGACGTAGGTGTTGGCGGCAATGCCGGTGCCCGACCAGTACACCGGCGTGCGCACCCGCACCTTGCCGCTGGCCCAGGTGACACGCGGGTCCATCAGCGGCGAGTAGCGCGTGATGAACGACATGCCGTTGACGAC
>JALHOU010000030.1:0-12421 GCA_022842825.1 Rubrivivax sp. | reverse complement strand
CGCCTGGCGTTGAAGATCACCCACTCGATGCCTTCGATGGCATCGCTGACCGTGCCCGTGCCCTGGTCGCTGAGCACCTTCACGTCGTAGAGGTTGGCGTTGGGGGCGATGCCGTTCATGTCCTGCTGCGAGGTCGCCTTGGGCACGAAGTAGCGGCCGGCGGCCACCCCTGCCACGTGCGTGCCGTGGCCGTAGGCATCCTGTGTCGCGACGCTGTCATTGGCGATCGCCGCCTCGTAACTGGCCAGCGCCGTGCTGCCCGGCTGCAGCGAGCTGACGCCGGCCACGCCGGTGGTCCAGTTGACCAGCGAGTTGTTCAGCATCGTCACGTTGCGCTTGACGCGCACGCCCGAGGGGCCGCTGAACGACTTGTGATTGCGCATCACGCCCGAGTCCAGGATGGCGATGCCGATGCCGGTGCCGTCGTAGCCGACGTACGCCGACTTGCTGCTGTAGGTGCGCACGCCTGAATTGATGGCGCCGGTGACGGTCTCGACCATGCTGGCGGTGCGCTGGGTTTCGCTGTTGGGCGAGGCGCTGAGCAC
Organism: Rubrivivax sp.; assembly: GCA_022842825.1. Taxonomy (GTDB): domain Bacteria; phylum Pseudomonadota; class Gammaproteobacteria; order Burkholderiales; family Burkholderiaceae_C; genus Rubrivivax. The sequence continues at coordinate 11,876 of JALHOU010000030.1, read as the reverse complement.
GTCGCTGCGCTCCGCCAGCTTGGCCAGGTCGCTGGCCTTGACCTGCACGGTGATCGAGCGCGAGGCCGCGTGCACGGCATGCACCGAGCCGCCCAGCCTGAGCACGTGGGCCCGCAGATCGGCCATGTCCGGGTCGGCCGAGTTGCTGACCAGGATGGCTTGCACATGCCGCACGCCGCCGATGTCACGCGACCACTTCGGACGCACGCGGTTGGCGCCGCGCACTTCGTCGTCCAGGTCCTGCGCCACCTTGGCGGCGCGGCGGTGGTCTGGCGCCGCCTGGGCGCCGCTGAGCCCGAAGCCGGGCAGCAGCATCGAGAAGGCGGTGACCGTGGCCACGGCGGCCCGGTGCAGGCGGCGGTTCCCGAACAGGAAGATGAGGGCGGAATGCAGCGACATGCGGAGCTCCGATGAAGTGTGCGTGTCGATCAACAAAACAGGGTGTCGTGCCGGCTTGCGTTGGCGCTCAGGGCTCGCCGAGCAGGCTCGAGTCGTTGGCCGTCGCGTTGGGCTGGCCGCTCTCGCTGAGGATGAAGCCTTCGCTCAGGATGAACCCTTCGCTCAGGATGAACCCTTCGCTGAGGATGAAGCCTTCACTCAGGATGAAGCCCTCGCTGAGGATGAAGCCTTCGCTGAGGATGAAACCCTCGCTGAGGATGAAGCCCAGACCCAGCGTGGTGCCGCTGCCGGCGTTGAGCCAGCTGCTCAGCGTGGCGCTGGGGATGAAGGCGCCCGTGCGGCCGACCCAGGAGTTGCTGCCCGCCAGCGAAGTGGCGGACACGACGCCCGGGGTCACGAGCGACTGGTTGGACGCCGGTGCCGAGGTGATGGCCTTGACATAGGTGTTGCCCGGCACGCCGCTGCTCGCGGGCCAGTAGGTGACGGTCTGGCGCCGGGCGACGCTGCCTGCCCACACGAGGCGGTGGTCCCAGATCGGCTGGAACTTGGTGAACAGCGCCTCGCCGCTGACGATCTGGTTGCCGCCCGCGTAGACGATGCGGCTCCAGTTGAAGGTCTGGCCGTTGAGCGTGGTGGAAGTGACGGGCATGGCCTTGCCGCCGGCCAGCAGGCTGGCGCCCGCAGTCATCTTGCCTGCCTCGACGGCGCTGGCCACGTCGGTGCGCAGCGCCTGAGCCAGCTTCACGGCACCGGCGATGTTCAACAGCCCCGCACCTTGCTGCAGCAGGTTGGCGCCGGCCACCGGCTGGGCGCTGTATTGCAGGATGGCCTTGATGAGCGGCGGCGTCAGCCCCGGGTTGGCTTGCAGCATCAGCGCCACGGCGCCCGCCACCACCGGTGCGGCCACCGAGGTGCCCGACAACATCATCACCGATTCGCCGCCTTTGCTGCTGCTGCCCGTGACGTACGTCAGTTGCGGATACCTGGCCGGCAGCGTGCTCGGAAAGAACAGCGTGTAGTTGTCGACCGACCGCGCGCCGAGCACCTTGTTGCCCGGCGCCACCAGGTCGGGCTTGAGCAGGTTGTCGATGCGGCGCGCGCCGTTGACGTTGATGAACGAGCCGCGCGTGGGGCCGCGTGAGCTGAAGAGATTGACGCTGTCGTCGCTGCGCACGGCGCTGCCACGCGTATTGACCGCGCCCACGGTGATGACCGAGGGCTCGTGGCCCGGCGAGCTGATGGCGCCATAGCGCTCGGCGCCGGTCGCCGTCTGGCCGAAGTTGCCGGCCGCCACCACCACCGTGATGCCGGCGGCCGTGGCGCTGCGCACGGCGCGCGCCAGGGGGTCGGTCTGCCAGCTCTCGGTGGAGTCCGCCGCCAGGCTCAGGTTCATGACGCGGATGTTGTATTCGCGGGCGTGGTGGATGACCCAGTCGATGCCGGCCAGCACGTCGGAGAGCTGGCCGAAGCCGTTGTGGTCGAGCACCGCCACGTCGTAGAGGTCGGCGCCCGGGGCGATGCCGGTGGTATCCAGGGTCTGCCGGAAGTCGCGGCCGGCAGCCACCGCGGCCACGTGCGAGCCATGGCCGTAGGCGTCGGACATCGGCGTCTTCGAGTTGTCGATCTTCGACTCGAAGGTGGCCATCGTCGGGCTGCCCGGGTACAGCCCGGCCGAGGCGTCGATGAGCGGCGTCCAGTCCTTGGCGCCGGCCGCGGTGGCGTCGCCGGCACGCAGAAAGCTGACGCTCTTGCGCACGCGCGAGGCGCCGGCTGCGTCGGTGAACAGCTGGTGCCTGAACATGACGCCGGAATCGAGGACCGCGATGCCGACGCCGCTGCCGTCCAGGCCGCTGTAGCCGGCGCTGGTGCGCGTGCGCACGCCGGTCACGCCGGTGGCGGCTTCGAGGGCGCTGGGGGTCAGTGAAGTGGCCGTGCGCGCCGTCATGCGGTTCGGCGACACGCCCAGCACATCGGCCAGCGCCGCGATGTCGATCACGCGCCGGGCCGGCAACAGCACCGACAGCGCAGCCACCGACGTGTAGCGGAAATAGACCGAGCCACCGACGGCCAGCACGCTCTTGCGCAGGCTCGCCAGTTCGGGGTCGGCGCCCGGCATGGCCACGACGATGGCCTTCACGTAGCGCACGCCGTTGATGTCGCGCACCCAGCTGCTGAAGCTGGGCGTGGTCGGTGCCGCAATGACGCTGTTCAGGTCGTCGGCGATCTTGGCCGCGGGTTGGCTCGCGGACATCGGTGTGTCTGCAGCCGCGACAGTCGTCGTCGACGCCCTGGCGGTGCTTGTCTTCTTGGCCGCCGATGCGGCGGAGGCGCCGAAGAGCGAACCGGCCAAGGCGACGGCGAGCAGAAGGCCGGCCAGGCGATGCCGGGCTTGAGAGGGGAGGTGGGTCGTGGAGTTCATGGTGTTGTTCTCGGATGCGTTGTGGAGTGCGCCGCGTGGCGAGGCGGGATGCCCTGCGTGGGCCGCTTCACTTCTCGCCGGCGACATAGCCTTCGCTCAGGACCATGCCCTCGCTGAGCACCAGCCCCTCGCTGAGCACGAGGCCCTCGCTGAGCACCAGCCCCTCGCTCAGCACCAGGCCCTCGCTCAACACCAGCCCCTCGCTGAGCACGAGGCCCTCGCTGAGCACCAGGCCCGAGCCCAGCGTCGTGCCGCTGCCGCTGGCCAGCCAGCTCGACAGGGTCGAGGTCGGCGTGAACACGCCGGTCTTGCCGATCAGCGAACTCGCGCCGACCAGCGAACTGCCGTCCACCACGCCGCTGGTCAACAGGGCCTGGTTTGACAGCGGCCACTCCCAGAACCACTTGACGTAGGTCCTGTTGGCGTCCCAGTAGTCGGCGTAACGCTCCAGCACCGTGTTGCGCGACCAGGTGTAGCGCGGGTCGTAGATCGGCTGGAACTTGGTGAACAGCGCGTCGCCCGTGACCACGCGGTTGCCGCCGGCGAACACGATGCGTGACCAGTTGAAGGTCCCGCCGGCGACCGTCGAGCTGCGGCTGCTGGGCATGGTCTTGCCGCTGGCCAGCAAGTTGGCGCCGGCGGCGATCGTGCCGGCCTGGATGGCGCTGCTCACGTCGGTGCGCAGCACCCGGGCCAGGGTGACGGCGCCGTTGATGTTGAGCATGCCCGCGCCTTGCTGGAGCAGGTTGGCGCCGGTCATCGGCTGTGCCGTGTATTGCAGGATGGCCTTGACCATGGGCGGCGTCAGGCCGGGGTTGGCCTGCAGCAGCAACGCGGCCGCGCCAGCCACCACCGGGGCGGCCACCGAGGTGCCCGACAGGAACATCTGCGTCTCGCCGTAGCTCTGCGTGATGCCCGTGGCGGTCACCAGCGGGGCGTAGAACAGCGTCGCCAGGTTGTTCCAGGTCAGGCTCGACGAGACCGCCTTCGTGGCTGCAGCGCCGACGACCAGGTTGCCGGGGGCCACGAGGTCGGGCTTGAGCACGTTGTCGGGCAGGCGCGTGCCGGTCGAATCGAGCCGGCCGCCGCGGGTCGGACCGCGCGAGCTGAAGGAGGTGACGACATCGTCGGCGCGCGCTGGCGTGCCCTTGTAGTTGGCCGCGCCCACGGTGATGACGCTCGGGTCGTGGCCGGGTGACGAGACGGCGCCGTAGACCTCCTTGCCGGCGAGATTCCTGCCGAAGTTGCCGGCGGCTACCACGACAGTGATGCCCTGCGACACGGCGCTGCGCACGGCCGCGCACAACGGGTCGTCCTGCCAGCTGTCGGTGGAGTCCATCGCCAGGCTGAGGTTCATCACACGGATGTTGTATTCCTTGGCCCGATAGATCACCCACTGGATGCCCTCGAGCGTGTCGCTCAAGGTGCCGTAGCCCAGGTCGTTGAGCACCTTGACGTCGTAGATCCTGGCGTTGGGGGCAATGCCGGTCAGGTCCGGCGCGACGCCGTACGTCACCGGGCGGCCGGCCGCGACCGAGGCCACGTGGGTGCCGTGGCCGTAGCCGTCCTGCACCTGGGCGGCGCCGTTGTCGATGGCGGTCTCGTAGCTGGCCAGCGCCGCGCTGCCCGGCTGCAGCGATGTGTCCACGCTGTAGGCGTCGGTCCAGTTGGCGAGCGAAGTGGTCAGGAACTGCACGTTCTTGGCCACGCGCGTGGCGCCGGCAGCGTTGTTGAAGGCCTCGTGCGCCTTCATCACGCCGCTGTCCACGATGGCGATGCCGATGCCCGTGCCGTCCAGCCCGGAGTAGCTGGTCTTGGTCGAATTCGTGCGCACGCCGCTCGTGGTGGCGCCGGTGATGGCTTCCAGCGTGCTGGCGCTGCGCTTGGTCTCGCGGTTGGGGGCGATGAACTTGACGTCGCTGCGCGCGGCGACCTTGTTGACCCGGTTCGCCGGCAGCGTGGCCGTCAGCATGCGCAAGCCGGGGAAGCTGGCGTCGATGGTGCCGCCCACTTGCGCGATCTCCGCCCGCAGGGCGGTCATGGCCGGGTCGGTGTCGCCGCTGACGAAGACCGCCTGCACCATGCGCCTGCCGCCCTTGTCGCGCGCCCAGCGCGCCTTCGGCGTCGCCGTGGCGTCAATCGAGGACTGCAGGTCCTTCGCAAGCTTGTGTTCGTGGCGGTTGCCTGGCCTCGCGTGGGCGCCGGTGAGGCCAAAGCCCGACAGCAGCAGCGAGATCGCGGTGACGGTGGCCACGGCGGCCTTTTGCAGGCGGCGGCGCTCGATCAGGACGATGAAGCGCGAGACGAAACTCATGTCGGTTCCCCTGGGTGGCGAGGGGCGCGGCCCGAGTGGGGCTGCGCAGATGTCGTGGTCTGCTTCCGCCGCGGCTGGCACTTGGGCCACCCCCGCTGGCTCGCCAAGATCGCAGCTGACTTACGCCACCCCTGCGTCTCGGGATGGCTGCATTGTGCGGGCACCCGGCCTGGGGTAACCGGCGGTGACATGGCCCGCCGTGAGAAGGTTGCGCGATCTAAACCACGCTTGCCGGCCGGATCGGGCCGCCGCGCGCGGCGTCGCGCCGCGCGGGCGCTTGCCCGGTCGCGCGCTTGAGCCGAGCCTGCAACGGGCGCGGGTCAGCGGCGGCCGAAGATCGCGGTGCCCACCCGCACCAGCGTGGCGCCTTCGGCGATCGCGGCCTCGAGGTCGGCGCTCATGCCCATCGACAACGTGTCGAGTCCCAGCCCTTGCGAGTTGAGCGTTTCCAGCAGCTCGCGCAGGCGGTGGTGCGGCGCGCGCTGCGCTGCCGGGCTGGTGGCCGGCTCGGGAATGCTCATCAGCCCGCGCAGCACCAGCCGCCCGCGCGGCAGCGCGGCCACCGCGGCCGCCAGGGCGGGCAGCTCGGCAGGCGCAACCCCGCTCTTGCTCGACTCGCCGCTCACATTCACCTGCAGCAGCACCTGCAGCGGCGCCATGCCGGGTGGGCGCTGTTCAGCCAGCCGCTCGGCGATCTTGAGCCGGTCGACCGAGTGCACCCAGTCGAAGCGCTCGGCCACGGCGCGGGTCTTGTTGCTCTGCAAGGGACCGATCAGGTGCCACTCGAGGTCGCTGCCCAGGTCGGCCAGGGCCTCGATCTTGGCCAGGGCCTCCTGCACGTAGTTCTCGCCGAAGGCGCGCTGGCCGGCGGCGTGCGCCTCGCGCACGGCCTCGGCGCCGAAGGTCTTGCTGACGGCGAGCAGGGTGATGCCGGCCCCCGCGCCGGGCACGCGCGCGCGCGTGATGAGTTTGGCATCGCGGCCGGCTGCTGCGCAGGCGCGGGCGATGCGCTCCTTCACTTCTTGCAGGTTGCTTCCGATGCTGCCCATAATCCCCCGAAGCTTACCGGCAGCGCCTTCGCCGCTGCGGTCACCCCTGTCGCATGGACATCACCCAACTGCTGGCCTTCTCGGTCAAGAACAAGGCGTCGGACCTTCACTTGTCGGCGGGCCTGCCGCCGATGATCCGCGTGCACGGCGACGTGCGGCGCATCAACGTCGAAGCGCTGGACCACAAGGCGGTGCACGCCATGGTCTACGACATCATGAACGATGCCCAGCGCAAGCACTACGAGGACACGCTCGAGTGCGACTTCAGCTTCGAGATCCAGGGGCTGGCGCGCTTCCGCGTCAACGCGTTCAACCAGAACCGCGGCGCCGGCGCCGTGTTCCGCACGATCCCTAGCAAGATCCTCACGCTCGAGCAGCTCGGCTGCCCCAAGGTCTTTGCCGAGCTCTCGCTCAAGCCGCGCGGCCTCGTGCTCGTCACCGGCCCCACGGGTTCGGGCAAGAGCACCACGCTCGCGGCCATGGTCAACCACATGAACGAGAACGAGTACGGCCACGTGCTCACCGTGGAAGACCCGATCGAGTTCGTGCACGAGAGCAAGAAGTGCCTGGTCAACCAGCGCGAGGTGGGGCCGCACACGTTGAGCTTCTCGAATGCGCTGCGATCAGCGCTCCGCGAGGACCCCGACGCCATCCTCGTGGGCGAGATGCGCGACCTCGAGACCATCCGCCTCGCGCTCACCGCCGCTGAAACCGGGCACCTCGTGTTCGGCACGCTGCACACGAGCAGCGCGGCCAAGACGATCGACCGCGTGGTGGACGTGTTCCCCGCGGCCGAAAAGGAGATGGTGCGCGCGATGCTGTCGGAGTCGCTCGTGGCCGTGATCTCGCAGACGTTGTGCAAGCTCAAGGACGGCACCGGGCGCGTCGCCGCGCACGAGATCATGCTCGGCACCAGCGCCATCCGCAACCTGATCCGCGAGAACAAGATCGCCCAGATGTACAGCTCCATCCAGACCGGCCAGGCGATGGGCATGCAGACGCTGGACCAGAACCTCGCCGACCTCGTGCGCCGCAACCTCGTCTCGCCGGCCGAGGCGCGCGCGAAGGCCAAGATTCCGGAAAACTTCCCGGGCTAGGACTCACATGGAACGCGACCAGGCATCGAAGTTCGTCAACGACCTGCTGCGGCTGATGGTCGGCCGCAACGGCTCGGACCTCTTCCTCACCGCCGACTTCCCGCCTGCCATCAAGGTGGACGGCAAGATCACCAAGGTGAGCCCGCAGCCGCTCACCGGGCAGCACACTGTGTCGCTGGCGCGCGCGGTGATGAACGACAAGCAGGCGGCGGAGTTCGAGAAGACGAAGGAGTGCAACTTCGCCATCTCGCCGCAGGGGGTGGGGCGCTTCCGCGTCAACGCCTTCCTGCAGCAGGGTCAGATCGGCCTCGTCTTCCGCACCATCCCGCGCGAGCTGCCCACCATCGACGGCCTCGGTCTGCCGCAGGTGCTGAAGGACGTCGCAATGACCAAGCGCGGCCTGTGCATCTTCGTCGGCGCCACCGGCTCGGGCAAGAGCACCTCGCTGGCCGCCATGGTCGACTGGCGCAACGAGAACAGCTATGGCCACATCATCACCGTCGAGGACCCGGTGGAGTTCGTGCACGCGCACAAGAACTGCATCATCACGCAACGCGAGCTCGGCATCGACACTGACAGCTGGGAGATGGCGCTGAAGAACACGCTGCGCCAGGCCCCCGACGTCATCCTGATGGGCGAGATCCGCGACCGCGAGACGATGGAGCACGCGGTGGCCTTCGCCGAAACGGGCCACCTGTGCCTGGCCACGCTGCACGCCAACAGCGCCAACCAGGCGCTCGACCGCATCATCAACTTCTTCCCCGAAGAACGCCGCCAGCAGTTGCTGATGGACCTCTCGCTCAACCTCAAGGGGCTCGTCAGCCAGCGGCTGCTGCCGCGCGAGAGCGGCCGCGGCCGCATCGCCGCGGTGGAGATCCTTCTCAACACGCCGCTCGTCAGCGACCTCATCTTCAAGGGCGAGGTGGCCGAGCTCAAGGAGCTGATGAAGCGCTCGCGCGAGCACGGCATGCAGACCTTCGACCAGAGCCTGTTCCAGCTCTACGAGGACCACCACGTCACCTACGACGACGCGCTGCGCAACGCCGACAGCGTGAACGACCTGCGTCTGCAGATCAAGCTGCAGAGCCAGCGCGCGCGCAAGCTCGACCTCGCCGAGGGCACCGAGCACATGCGCGTGGTCTGAGAGCAGCGCGATGGCGACCCGCGACTACGGCACGGTGCTGCCGCGCCGGCTGGCCTTCATCGGCCTGGGCGTCATGGGCCAACCAATGGCCGGGCACCTGGCGCGCGCCGGGCATCGCGTCACCGTCTTCAACCGCACGCCGGCCAAGGCCGAGGCCTGGGTGCGCGAGTACGGCGGGCGCAGCGCGCCGACGCCGCGCGAGGCCGCCGCCGGCGCCGAAGTGGTGTTTGCCTGCGTCGGCAACGACGACGACCTGCGCAGCGTGGTGCTGGGCGAAACGGGGGCGTTTGCCGGCATGCCCCCCGCCGCCATCTTCGTCGACCACACCACCGCTTCCGCCGCGGTGGCGCGCGAGCTCCATGCCGCCGCGCGCGCGCGCGGCCTTCACTTCATCGACGCGCCGGTTTCCGGCGGCCAGGCCGGTGCCGTGAACGGCGCCCTCACGGTGATGTGCGGCGGCGACGCCGAGCCCTTCGAGGCCATGAAGCCGATGGCCATGAACTTCGCGCGCGCCGTCACGCGCGTGGGCGACAGCGGCGCCGGGCAGCTGGCCAAGATGGTCAACCAGGTCTGCATCGCCGGCCTCGTGCAAGGCCTCGCGGAGGCGCTTGCGTTCGGGCAGCGCGCGGGGCTGGACATGCCGCTCGTGCTCGACGTCATCGGCAAGGGCGCCGCGCAGAGCTGGCAGATGGACAACCGCGGCAAGACCATGCTCGAGGCCAAGTTCGACTTCGGCTTCGCCGTCGACTGGATGCGCAAGGACCTCGGCCTCGTGCTCGAGGAAGCGCGCCGCAATGGCGCCCAGCTGCCGGTAACGGCGCTGGTCGACCAGTTCTACGCCGAGCTGCAGCAGATGGGTGGCAGCCGGCTCGACACCTCGAGCCTCATCCGGCGGCTGAAGTAGGCGCGGGCGCGGCGGGTGGCGGGTCTTATCTCTTGCCCGTCATCGCCGCGAGCTCTTCCTCGGTGATGATGTCGAGCACGCGCACCACCTTGACGACGCCCGGCACGCTGCGCGAGATCTCCACCGCGCGCCCCGCCTCGCGCTCGGTGACGCGGCCCATCAGGTAGACCACGCCGCGTTCGGCGATGACGCGGTAGGCATTGGCCGCCACGTCCTTGGCGTCGACGAGCGAGGCTTTGACCTTGGCGCCGAGCAGCGAGTCGCCCGAGCGCTGCGAGACGGAGAGGTTGGGCGCGACGACGAGCTCGTTGACCACCGTGCGCACGTTCTCGACCCCCGAGACGGCTTTCTCGACGGCGGCGCGCTCGGTCTCGCCGGGCACCTCGCCGGTGATGAGCACCGTGCGGTTGTAGCTGCTCACGTTGATGCGCCCGAGCGTGGCGAGCTCCCTGGCGCGTGCCTCGCCCTTGGTCTCGATCGCCCGGTCCTCGAGCTGCATGCCGGTGGTGCGGCGGTCGGTGACGACGAGGCCGGTGCCGATGACGGCGCCGCCGAGGATCAGCGGCGCGCAGCCGCCCAGCAGCGAGGTGCCGACGAGACCGGCCAGCACCCAGCCGCGCAGCGAAGCCCGGCTGCGTGTCTTCGAAGGGGTGCGGGTGTGCGTGTTCAAGGTTCGAGGTCTCCCATCAACTGGAAATCGATCGCGTCGCAAAGGCAGTGCAGCACCAGCATGTGCACTTCCGCGACGCGCGCGCCGCGCTCATGCGGCACGGCGACGAGCACGTCGCTTTCGGCCAGCAACTCGCGCAACTCGGGTGCGCCGCGGCCGGCCAGCAGCACCAGCGTCATGTCCTTGCCGCGCGCGGCGGCGATGACGGGCGCGCTCTCGCCCTCGCCGTTGTCCACCAGCAGCAGCACGTCGCCGGGCAGGCCCAGCGCCCGCACCTGCTCGACGGCCTGCGTGCCCAGCGCAATGGCCGCCAGCGGCAGCCGCTCGCGCTCGAAGCGCCCCAGCAGCAGCCGCTGGAAGTGCAGCGACAGCGCCGAGCCCACGCCGGCCGCGTACACGAGCACCTTGCCGCCGCCGGTGATGGCGCCGAGCAGCGCCTGCGCCGCTTCGGCCACCGGCCGCGCCAGCGTCTCGGCCGACTGGTATTTCAGGTCGGCACTCTCGAAGAACTGCTGCTGGATGCGTTGCTCGAGCATGGGGCACGCATCATAAGACAGGGGTCGCCACCGCCGGTTCCATCTCGGACCCACGCAGACACAGGCAGATGCACCTGCGGCGCGTGCCGCGGTGCCGCATCACCCGGCGTCGAAGGCGGCCTGGATCCACTGCACCTCGTCGCCCTCGAGCGCCACCACATCGAATCGGCAGGGCGGCGGTGCGGGCAGGCGCATCAGGTAGTGCTGCGCCGCGAAGACGATGCGGCGCTGCTTGCTCGCGCCCACGCTGGCGGCCGCGCCGCCATGGCGTGCGTCGGCCCGCGCCCGCACTTCGACGAAGACGAGCGTGCCGTCGCGGTCGCGCAGGATGAGGTCGACCTCGCCGCCACGCGCCGAGCGACCGCGCGCGACGCGATAATTGCGCGCCACCGGCGTGAGGCCCCGCGCCTGCAGCCAGCGCAGCGCCAACGCCTCCGCGGCGTCGCCGGCCTCCTTGCGCGACGATGGCGGGTCTCGCGGGCCGCCACGCGGCAACGAAGGGTCATCGCGCTTGAACACCACCGTCGACACCTCCTTGCTGCATCGCGCCGCGGCGGCGGCGGCGGGGCACCAGCGCTTCGAGGCCGGTGCACTCTACGTCGTCGCCACGCCGATCGGCAACCTCGCCGACATCACGCTGCGGGCGCTGCACGTGCTGGCGCGCGTCGATGCCGTGGCTTGTGAAGACACGCGGGTGGGCGCGGCGTTGCTCGCGCATTTCGGGCTGACGAAGCCGCTCGTCGCACTGCATGCGCACAATGAGCACGCCGCCAGCGGGGCCGTGCTCGAGCGCCTGGCCCGTGGCGAGTCGGTGGCCTTCGTCAGCGACGCAGGCACGCCGGCCGTCTCTGACCCGGGCGCGGTGCTCGTGGCTGCCGCAGCCGCCGCCGGCCGGCGCGTCGTGCCGCTGCCGGGCCCGAGCAGCGCGCTGGCCGCGCTTTGCGTGGCCGGCGATGCGCGCAGCGAGGGCTTCCGCATGACCGGCTTCCTGCCGAGCAAGGGCGCGGAGCGCGCAGCGCGGCTGTTGGCCTTGCTGGCCGACGACATGGCGGTGGTGATCCTGGAAGCGCCGCATCGCATCGAGGCGCTTGCCGGCGAACTGGCCGAGCATGCCGCGGAGCGCACCGTGACGCTGGCGCGCGAGCTGACCAAGCAGTTCGAGTCGATCGTCACCCTGCCGGCGCGCGAACTGCCGGCCTGGCTGGCGACCGATGCCAACCGACGCCGCGGCGAGTTCACGCTCGTCGTGCATGCGCCGGCGCCGCGCACGGCGGCTGCCGACGAGTTGCCCGCGGCCGCGCGGCGGGCGCTGGCCGTGCTGGTGCGCGAGCTGCCGCTCAAGCA
>JALHOU010000029.1:20330-32255 GCA_022842825.1 Rubrivivax sp. | reverse complement strand
GACGCTCTTCCGATCTCTTGCTGGCCAGCCGCTCGCACGGCGGCGCGGCGCAGCGGGCCTACCTCGCGCGCCTGCCGCCGCCGCTGGAGCTGCTGCATGCCGGCAGCTCGCTGAAGTTCTGCCGCCTCGCCGAAGGCGCCGCCGACCTCTACCCGCGCCTGACGGCGACGATGGCCTGGGACACTGCGGCCGGTCAGGCCGTGCTCGAGGCGGCTGGCGGCGTGGTGCTCGGCACCGAAGGCGCGCCGTTGCGGGTGCCGGGGCGGCCGCGCGAAGCGCCGAACCCGCCCTTCTTCGCTGCCAGCAGCGCCGAAGTGGCGCGGCGGGCCGTGGCGGTGCTCTGACAGGGCGGGCGATGCTGCGCCACGTGCCGTCGGCTTCGGCCCGGACCTCAGTCCCTGCGGCCGCGCTCTCGGTGGCGGTGGTCGGCGCCGGCCTCGCCGGGCTCACGGCGGCGTGGCGGCTGGTGCAAGCGGGCCACCGCGTCACGGTCTTCGAACAACACCCGGCGCCTGGCTTCGTGGCGCACTCGGTGGGTGTGCCCGTGTCCGCCGGCGAGCCGGCGGTGGTGCGCGTGGACGTGCCGATGCGCGTCTTCTACGCCGGCTACTACCCGAGCCTCGTGCGCCTCTATGCCGAGCTCGGCGTGGCCACCGAGCCGGTGAGCTACGCCAGCTCGTTCCACGAGGCCGACGGTGCGCTCTACTTCCGCTATCGCAACTGGCTCGTCGGTGGCGCCTCGTTGAGCTGGGTGGCGCCGCAGGACATGCTGTCGCACCGTGCGCGCCGCATCGTCGCCGGCGCGCTGCGCTTTCGCCGCGAGGCGCTGGCGGCAAGGGCCGCCGGCGCGCTGGCCGGCCGCACGATCGGCGAGTTCGTCGGCGCGTTGGTGCGCCACGGCGGGCAGGACGAAGACTTCGTGCGGGGCCTGCTGCTGCCGGCCGTCGCCACGGTATGCACCTGCTCCTTCGCGGACGCGCTGCGCTTTCCGGCCGCGGTGGTCGTCGAGTATCTGGCGCGCGGGCTCGCGCGCGAGCCGGTGCGGCGTGCCGTGCTCGGCGCCGACGAGGTGGCGCGACGGTTGTGTGAAGGCATTGCGCAGCGAGGCGTGGTGCGCCTCGGCCAAGGCCTCGCCGGTCTGCGCCGGACAGGGCCGGGCGAGTGGCCCGGGTCTGGTGCCGGCGCGGTGCAGTTGCGCCTGCACAACGGTGCCCCGCTGCACTTCGACCACGTCGTCCTGGCCACGCAGGCCAACCAGGCGCTGGCACTGCTGGAGGACGCAACCGACGGCGAGCGCGGCGTGCTCGCCGGCTTCTCGTACCGCCCCGTCGAGGTGGTCATGCATCGCGACGAGGGCCTGATGCCGGCGCGGCGGCGCGACTGGTCGGCTGTCAACCTGCTCGTCGCGCCCGGTGGCACGCAGCCGCAGAGCACGATCTGGGTCGATGCCGTCATGCCGTCGCTGGCTTGGCGGGCAGCGCGGGCGGCCCGCGGTGCGAGCGCGCCCATCCTGCAGACCGTGTTCCCACTGCGCGCGCCGCGCGACGAGACGGTGATCTCCGCGGCCCGTTTCGAGCGTCCGGTGGTCGACGCAGCGAGCGAGCACGCGCTCGCCGGCCTCGCCACCCTGCAGGCCGAGCCCGGTCGGCGCGTGTGGTTCTGCGGCTCTTATGCGCAGCCGGGCATCCCGCTGCTCGAAAGCGCGGTTGGTTCGGCCGAGGCGGCGGTGCGCGCCTTGCTGGCCGACGGGGCTGCGGCGGCATGGCCGGGGCCGGGCGCGCGGCAGAGGGCGGTGGACGGCGCCCCGCGGCCGGCTCAGGGTGCGAGCGTTTCCTCGGGCGCGGTGGCGGCCCAGGCGTCGGGTGGGTCGTCGTCGGTCGGCGGCGCGGCGTTGACGCGGCCGCAGTAGAGCGCGTAACCCATCCCCGCGCCGCGCCCGGCGCGGATGAGCGCGGCCGTGAGGGCGATACGCCGCCAGCCTGCCGACAGGCGCCCGGCCAGCCCGATGCGGCGCGCCTGGCGCTCGGCGTAGGCGCAGAAGCCGTCGAGCACCGCCTCGTCCAGCAGGGTGACCTGCGCGTCGTCAAAGCCGGCCTCGCGCAGCAGGGCCACGCCTTGCACCGGGCTGCGCAGCTCGGCTGCGTCGATGCCCGCCAAGCCCGCGCCCAGGCGCAGCGCGGCCTGCCGCCAGACCGCGCCGCCACGCCGGTCGAGCACGAGGTCGGTGAAGGCGAAGGCCCCGCCCGGGAACAGGCGCGTGCGCGCGGCGCGCAGCAGCGGCGCGCGCGCGCCGAGGTGGTAGAGCGCGTCAACGCACACGATGCGGTCGAAGCGCCCGCCGATGAGCTGCGCGATGCGGCGGGCGTCGGCGCAGTGCACCTCGATGTCGCAACTGGCCTGGGCGGCTTCGGCGCGTTGCCGTGCCTGCGCGGCGAGCGTCGGCGTCTGCTCCAGCCCCATGACCGTGGCGGCGCCGAAGGCCTCGGCCCAGAGGGTCAGCTCCTCCCCCGCCCCGCAGGCCAGGCTGAGCACGGAGTCTCCGGGGCGCATGCCCGCCGCGTCGCCGACGGCGTGCGCGAGGTCGCGGCAGGCGCCTGCGTAGTCGCGCGTCTGGCCCGGGACCCAGAGCCCGAGGTTGCCCCAACGGGCGCTGCGCCCGCCCCGGTGCAGCAAGGTGATGTGGTCAGCGCTGGCCAACGGGTGCGCCGTCGCTCAGGCTGAGCTGGTCGACGGCGATGAGTTCGTGGCGGGTGTTCTGGCGCGGCAGCTCGTCGGCGACCTCGACGAGCTGCATCGACACCGGCAGCAGCAGCGGCAGGGCGATCCAGTAGGTGTGCATCCAGCGGAACTGCCTGCGCACGCCGTCGCTTCGCTGGCCTTCGCCGGCGAGCTCGAACTCCACCCGCACGGCCGGGAGCAGGTCGGCCATGCCGCGTGGCCCGCGTGACGTGTCGGCCGCCGTGCGCACGGTGCCGCGCAGCGCGATGCGCTCCACGCGCCCTTCGGCGTCGCGCACGCTCACGCTGGTGGCCACCGGTTGCGCCACACCGGGGCCCAGCCGCGCCATCTCGATGACGGGCAGCGCAGGCACGTAGTCGACCCAGGCCCCGGTGTGCTCGTCGTTGCCGCCGGCGCGCTGGCCGGCGGCATCCAGGCGCTGCCGGCCGCCGTTGACCCACAGTCCGCCATCGGGTTCGATGCGATCGACGCGCCACACGTAGTCGGTGACGCCGTGGCTGCCGTTCACGAAGTGATCGGTCTTCAGGTAGCGAAAGCGGTCCCCTTCGGCGAACCCGTGGGCGTTGCGGCGGGGGTTGTCCGATCGGCTGCTCGTGCCGTGGGGGCCCCAACGCACCGCCTCCTCGACCTGGCGCGCGGCGGAGTCCTGTGAGGGGGCCGACAGGTACGGGCGGGTGTAGTCCGCGGGGAGCCCCTGGCGCGGTGGTGGCGCGGGCAGGCCCGGCAACGAAGGACCCGCCTCGGCGGCAGGCGGCGGCGTGATGCGCGCGACGGGTGTGCCGGAGGGCGCCGACAAGTCGAGCAGGCGCCGCCGCGCGTCGCGCGCGTGCCGGCCGTTCGGGAAACGCTGCAGGTAGGCGTAGAGCTCGGCGCTGCTGCGCGAGTCCTTCACGGCCTCCCACAGGGCGTCGTCGATGGCCGCCTGCGTATCGAAGGCCGATGCCGCCGGCGGCGCCACGGCGGTGGGGTTGGCGGGCACGGGGGACCCGGATGCGGCGGCCACGCCTTCCCGCGGCGGATGGAAGTAGAAGTCCCCCACCAGCGCCGAGGCTTCCCACGGCATCTGCTTGTTGCCCGAGGCGCGCAGCACGGCGTTGCGCGTCTGCTTGAGCACGTCCTCCACCTTCAGGCCAGGGCGCCGGATGGCGTCCAGCAAGTGCGTCGTGTACAGCCCGTTGCGCAACCCGGGCAGCGTGTCGATGGCCACCGCGCCCGGGGCGGTGGCGTAGGCCACCAGCGTGCCCACCGGTGCGTCCATCTGCGCCAGGCCCTGCTGGCCGCTGCGGAAGCTGCGCGCGAAGGGGTTGTTGCGGCAGGCATCGAGGATGACGATGTTGGTGCCGCTGCCGGCCGACTCCATCTTGTCGAGCACCGACTGCGCATCGACCGCGGTGTAGGCCACCTCGTCCTCGTGCGCGATGTTGCTGCGCACGGGGATGAGGAAGTTGCGGCCCTTGATCTGCATGCCGTGGCCGGCGTAGTAGAAGAGGCCGGCGCCGCCGCTGCCGGCGGCCTTGAGGCGCTCGCCGAATTCGCGCAGCGCGAGCTGAAACTGGCGCTGGTCGACGTCGGTGAGCAGCATCACCGAGAAGCCGGCCTCGCGCAACGCGCTGGCCATGGCGCGCGCGTCGTTGATGGAGTTGACGAGTGGCGCGCTGTCGTAGCCGTTGTTGCCGATGACGAGGGCGATGCGGCGGCCCGCACCACCGGCCGCGGGCGAGGCGTCGGCGGCCTGGGCCCAGGCTTGCAGCGGCAGCGCGGCCGCCCAGCACAGGGCGAGCAGCAGCCGGAACGTCTGAGCCAGGGAGCGCATCGCGCAAGGATTATTTGCGATGCCACCTGCGCGCGAATCGGCACAAAGCCGCACTGGCACACGCTCCAGGGGAGGCGGCCGGCCTTGCCGTTGCGGCCTTCAATCCAGCGGAAAAGGCAGCGCCCTGGGCCAGGTCAGCACCTCGGCCGCGGGTGCGACGCGGGTGCCCACACTGCGCCACCAGGGCCGTACGCCGTCCACCAGCGCGGGTGCCACCGGCTGGCCGATCATCGGCATGACCAGGTGCACGCCCTGTGGCGGGGCCAGCTCGAGCAGCGTCTCGGCGGGCTCGTCCCAGGGGTGAAGGGCGAGCGAGAAGGTGCTCCAGTGCACCGGCAGCAAGGCGCCGCCGCCCAGCAGGGCCAGCGCTTCGAGCGCGTTCTTCGGACCCAGGTGGATGTCGCCCCAGCTTGGGTGGAACGCCCCCACCTCGAGCATCACGAGGTCGAAAGGCGGAGCCGCCTTGCCGCGGCCGAAGTGCCGGCGGATCTCGGCGTACTGGTCGGTGAGGCCGGTGTCGCCGCTGAAGAAGACCCGGCTCCGGCCGTCTTCGACGACGAAGGACGACCAGAGGGTGGCGTTGCGGTCCTTCAGGCCGCGGCCCGAGAAGTGCTGCGAGGGCGTGGCGGTGAGGCGCAGCTCGCTGCCGCGCAGCGTGTGCGCCTGCCACCAGTCGAGCTCCATGATGTTCCCGGGTGCGACGCCGAAGAACTCGAGATGGGCGCCCACACCGAGCGAGGTGATGAACGGCAGCTCGGGTTGCCGCTTCGCCAGCTCGCGTACCGTGGCCATGCAGAGGTGGTCGTAGTGGTCGTGCGAGACGATCACCGCGTCCAGCGGTGGCAGGGCCTTCAGCGGCACCGGCACGGGATGGAAGCGCCGGGGGCCGGCCAAGCGCGAGGGCGAGGCGCGTTGGCCCCACACGGGGTCGGTGAGGATGCGCTTGCCGCCGATCTCGACGAGCACGGTCGAGTGCCCGAGCCAGGTGGCGCGCAGGTCGCGGCCCGCCGGGCGGCGCCAGGTGTCCAGCGGATCGGCCACCGGCAGCTCGCCCGTGGGCACGCGTCGCCCACCACCGCGCAGGAACTCGGTCAGCGTGGGGCGCGGCGCCGAGGCATCGCGCAGGCCCGGGCGGATGGGGCCGCGGTTGCGGAAGCCGGCCGCGCCCAGCGCGCCCCCGGCCACCCATTGCGCACTGGCGCGCATGCGCTCGAGGCGCTCGCCGGCGGCGCGGCTGCCGAAGCTCTTCATGGGGTTCGCCCGGCCGCGCGGTGGCGCTGCGTCATGTGCCCATCATGCCGCCGAAAGCCGGCGCGCCGCCGCATGGATGCCGGCGCGGATGCGTGAATAGGTGCCGCAGCGGCACAGGTTGCCGCTCATTGCCGCGTCGATCTCGGCATCGCTCGGCCTCGGGTGGGCGGCGAGCAAGGCCGCCGCGGCCATGATCTGGCCGCTCTGGCAATAACCGCACTGCACGACGTCGACCTCGAGCCACGCGGCGCGTACCGCGTCGGCCACCTTGCCCGAGAGCCCCTCGATCGTCGTCACCTCCTTGTCGCCCACGGCTGCCAGCGGCGTGACGCAGCTGCGCACGGGTTGTCCGTCCAGGTGCACGGTGCAGGCGCCGCACAGCGCCATGCCGCAGCCGAACTTGGTGCCGGTGAGCCTGAGCTCGCCGCGCAGCAGCCACAGCAGCGGCGTGTCCGGCTCCGCAGTCACGGCGGTGGACTTGCCGTTGATCCGGACGATGGTGGTCATGGGTTGCGTGCGCGCGGGGTCGGTCGTTGGCGTGGTGCTGCCGTGCAGTGCAGTGCAGTGCGGTATCGTGCGTCAGACCAGCGTGAGCGGCAGCGCGCGCAGCCGCTGGCCGGTGAGCGCGAAGATCGCGTTGGCCACCGCCGGCGCGATGGGTGGCAGGCCGGGCTCGCCCACGCCCTCGGGGTGGGCCGTGCTCGGCACGATGTGCGTCTCGATCACCGGGCAGGCGTCCAGGCGCAGGCTGGGGTAGTCGTGATAGTTGGTCTGCGTGATGCGGCCGCGCTCGATGTCGATGGCGCCATGCAGCGCCGCACTCAGGCCGAACACGATGCCGCTGTCCATCTGCTGGCGCACGTGGTTGGGGTTGACGGCGAAGCCGCAGTCGACAGCGCAGGTGACGCGATGCACGCGGATCGCCTTGCGCCCGGAGGCGTCGGCCGAGATCGACACCTCGGCCACCTGGGCGACGACCGTGCCGAAGCTCTCGTGCAGGGCCACGCCACGCATCACCTTCGCGCCGTCGGGCGCGGCGCGTGCTGGCGTACCCCAACCGGCCTTCGCCGCGGCGAGCTGCAGCACCGCGGCATGGCGCGGATGGCGCTGCAGCAGCGCGAGGCGGAAGGCGACCGGGTCCGCCCCCGTCGCCGCGGCCATCTCGTCGACGAAGCTCTCCTTGAAGAAGGCCTGGTGCGAGTGCCCCACGGCGCGCCAGAAACCCACCGGCACCGGCAGCTCGACCGCGGCGTGTTCGAACCGCGCCGCCGGCCACTCGTAAGGCTGATCGAAGGCGCCTTCGCTGGTGGTCTTGTCGAAGCTGAAGGCCGGCACGCCGAACAGCCGCTTCAGCAGCTGCGGCACGACGGCCTGCCCGGCGGAGAAGTGGGTCACGGCGACGAGTCGGCCGGCGGCGTCGAACCCGGCGCGCAGCCGCGCCGCGCAGGCGGGCCGGTAGAAGTCGTGCGTGGTGTCCTCGGCGCGCGTCCAGAAGGTCTGCACCGGTGCGCCGCCCGGCGCGTGGCGCGCGATGACGGCGGACTGGGCGATGAAGTCCACGTCCAGCCGGCGGCCGAAGCCGCCGCCGAGCAGCTGCACGCGCACCTCCACCTTGTCGGCGGGCAGGCCGAGCACCTTGGCGGCGGCCCGCCGGGCGAGGCCAGGCACCTGCGTGCCGGCCCAGACCGTGGCGGCGCCGTCGTGGACCTGGACGGTGCAGTTGATCGGTTCCATCGCCGCATGCGCCAGCCAGGGCGCGGTGTAGTCGGCCTCGATCGTGCGCACGGCGCCAGCGAGCGCCTCCGGGGCGTTGCCCAC
Source organism: Rubrivivax sp. (assembly GCA_022842825.1). Classification (GTDB taxonomy): domain Bacteria; phylum Pseudomonadota; class Gammaproteobacteria; order Burkholderiales; family Burkholderiaceae_C; genus Rubrivivax. The sequence continues at coordinate 24,634 of JALHOU010000029.1, read as the reverse complement.
CGAGTGGTACGTGAACCCGCCACCGTCGTCGAGCCGCCGGACAAGCGCCGCCAGGGCGGCACGGCTGTCAAACGCCGCTGCGGGCACCACCTCGTCCCAGGTGACGTCAATCGCGCCGACGGCCTTCAACGCGTGCCAGGGCGTGTCGGCAATGACCGCCACGCCGGCGCTGCCGCCGTGGTGGCCGTCGAAGGCGAAAACGCTCTTCACGCCCGGCATTGCCAGGGCTTTGGCGCCAGCCAGGCTGGCCACCTTGCCGCCAAGCGTGGGGCACATCTTCACCGTGGCATGGAGCATGCCGGGCAGCACCACGTCGATGCCGAAGACGGCCCGGCCCTCGCCCTTGGCGCGCGCCTCGAGGCGCGGCGTGTCGCGGCCGAGGAGGGTGAACTGCGCCGGCTCCTTCAGCCTCACCTGGCGGGGCAACGGCAAGGCGGCTGCCGCCGCGGCCACCTCGCCGAACCGCACCGAGCGGCCCGAGGGGGCGTGTGTCAGCTGGCCAGCCTGGGCCTGGATCTCGGTGGCCGGCACCGACCACCGCGCCGCCGCAGCGGCCACGAGCATGGCGCGCGCCGAGGCGCCGGCTTGGCGCATCGGCAGCCACAGGTCCTTCACGCTCGAGGAGCCGCCGGTCAGCATGACGCCGAACTCGCGCATCGACTTGGCCGCCAGCCAGCCGGCGAGGTTCTTCATCGCGCTCTCGCTGCCCGGGTGGAAGGGCAGGCCATCGACGACGGCGGCGAGGTTGTTGTAGATGGCGTCGATCGGCGCCTGCTCGAGGCGCACGCGCGACCACTCGGCGCCCAGCTCTTCGGCCAGCAGCAGCGCGGCTGCGGTGTGCACGCCCTGGCCCATCTCGGACTTGGGTACGAAGACCGTGATGGTGTCGTCGTCGCCCACGCGCACCCAGCCGTTCAGCGCCGGCTGGCCGACCCGCGCCGGCATGGCGATGGAGGGGTTGAGCCTTTGCCGCGCCGGTAGCATCGACCAGCCGACCACGAGCGCGCCCGTGGCACCGAGCGTGCCGAGAAGAAGCCTCCTGCGTGATGTCATGTTTCGTGGGTTGGGGCAGGGTCCGCCCGGTTCCGGGCGCGACCCTGAAGCCGGCACGATCGTGCCATGCCAACGGCCACTCGGAATCCGGACCGCGGGTGCGCAGGCCCTGTCCGGCGCCCTAGCACGCGGCGCGACCCCGCCGCGTCATCGGGTTTTCGTCGCGGCAGCGTACGCTCGCGGTTTGGCGGCAATGGCCGCCTCCTGGTCACGTCCGTCCGCCGCAACACCCTGCCATGACCCTGCTCGACGACCGCCTCTCCCGCCTCGGCGCCGGCCGCCTGGCCGGCATGCGCCGCGGTGTCGAGAAAGAGAGCCTGCGCGCCCTGCCCACCGGCGGCCTGGCCCTGACGCCGCACCCGAGCGCGCTCGGCGCGCCGCTCACGCACCCGCAGATCACCACCGACTACAGCGAGAGTCAGCTCGAACTCATCACCGGCGTGCACGCCGACGCCGAGAGCTGCCTGGCGCAGCTCACCGAGATCCACCAGTTCGTCTACCGCACGATGGCGCCGCTGGGTGACGAGCGCCTCTGGGTGAGCAGCATGCCCTGCGGCCTGCCCACCGACGAGACGATCCCGCTCGGCCGCTATGGCAGCAGCAACATCGGCCGCGCCAAGAGCGTCTATCGCATGGGCCTGGGGCATCGCTACGGCCGGCGCATGCAGACGATCTCGGGCATCCACTACAACTGGTCGTTGCCGGGCCTGTCCAACGACGAAACCTTCGCACTCATCCGCAACTTCCGGCGGCACTCGTTCCTGCTGCTCACCCTCTTCGGCGCCAGCCCGGCGCTGTGCAGCACCTTCGTCGCCGGCCGCGACCACGGCCTCGTGCCGGTGGCCGCCGACGCGACGCACACGCTGCACCTGCCGCACGCCACCAGCCTGCGCATGGGCCGGCTCGGCTACCAGAGCGACGCGCAGGCGACGCTGCAGGTCAGCTACAACAGCCTGGAGAGCTACGCCGCCTCGCTGCACGACGCGCTCACGCGGCCCTACCCGCCCTACGAGGCCATCGGCATCCGCAACCTCGGTGGCGAGTACAACCAGCTCGCCACCTCGCTGCTGCAGATCGAGAACGAGTTCTACGGCACGATCCGTCCCAAGCGCGTCATCCGCAGCGGCGAGCGGCCGCTGCACGCGCTGCGCCAGCGCGGCGTCGAATACGTCGAGGTGCGCTGCATGGACCTCGACCCGTTCGAGCCCGTGGGCATCAACGCGCAGACGATGCGCTTCATCGACATCTTCCTGCTGCACTGCCTGCTGAGTGCCAGCGCGCCCGACACGCCCGACGAGATCGTCGCGCTTGGGCGCAACCAGCACCGCGCGGCGGCCTTCGGGCGCGAGCCTGGGCTGCGGCTGGAGCGCGCGGTGACCGGTGGTGGCTCACTGCGCGAGGTGACCCTGGTCGAGTGGGCCGAGGAGATCCTCGAGGCGTGCCCGCCGATCGCCACTGCGCTGGACGCGGCCATCGGCGGCGAGGCCCACCGTGAGGCGCTGGACGCCGCACGCCGGGCGCTTGCCACTCCCGACACGCTGCCGTCCGCCCGCGTGCTGGCCACGCTGCAGCAGGACTTCGGCGGCAGCTATACCGGCTTCATCCGCGCCATGGCCGAGCAGACGCGCGCCCGCCACATGGCGCTGCCGTGGACGCGCGAGCAGCAGTCGCAGCACGAGGCGATGGCGCTCGAGTCGCTGATGAAGCGCCAGGCCATCGAGGCGGCCGACGACATCGACTTCGAGACCTGGCGGCTGGCCTATCTCGACCCGGTGCGCCTCACGGCCTGAGCCGCCCTCAGGCGGCCCGCAAGTCGCCGGGGATGGTCACGCTGCCGTCGGCCTCGAAGGCGATGTCCAGCGCCGGCGGGGCACCAGGATCGGCTCGCCCGCCCTGGGCTTCCCAGGCGCGGTGCATCCGAACGAACTCGCGCAGCGCTTCGCCCGGTACGTGGCGTACGCCCAGCACTTCCACCTCCACGCCGCGGCGCAACTCCAGGGACGAAAGCCAGTAATTGCCGGGTTCGTGCGTGGGGCGGGGTGTTGCCGCCTGGGCAGGCGGCGGTTCGGGCCTGACGGTGGAGTCGGAGGCGGCCATGACAGGATCAGCAGAAGCGTATTGCAGCGCAGCATGGGCAATCTGTCACCCCCCCTTGGTCTGGCGCGTCCATCGGGGAGAGGTTGCGCGGGCGCCAAAATGGGGCCATGACCCTGACCGAGCTCAAGTACATCGTCGCCTTGGCGCGAGAGCGCCACTTCGGGCGCGCAGCCGAGGCCTGCTTCGTCTCGCAGCCGACGCTGTCGGTGGCGATCAAGAAGCTCGAGGACGAACTCGACGTGAAGATCTTCGAGCGCGGCGCGAGCGAAGTGTCTGTCACGCCGCTGGGCGAGCAGATCGTGCGCCAGGCGCAACAGGTGCTCGAGCAGGCCAATGCGATCAAGGAGATCGCCAAGAGCGGCAAGGACCCGGTGAGCGGGCCGCTCAAGCTGGGCATCATCTACACCATCGGCCCCTACCTGCTGCCCGACCTGGTGCGCCAGGCCATCGCGCGCGTGCCGCAGATGCCGCTCATGCTGCAGGAGAACTTCACGGCCAAGCTGCTGGAGATGCTGCGCACCGGCGAACTCGACTGCGCCATCATGGCCGAGCCCTTCCCGGACACGGGCTTGGCGGTGGCGCCGCTGTACGACGAGCCCTTCGTCGCCGCCTTGCCGGCAGGCCACCCGCTGGCCAAGCGCAAGCAGCTCAGTGCCGAGGAGCTGAAGAACGAGACGATGTTGCTGCTCGGCACCGGCCACTGCTTCCGCGACCACGTGCTCGAGGTGTGCCCGGAGTACGCCCGTTTCGCCAGCCCGAATTCGGTGGGCACTGAGGGCATCCGCAAGAGCTTCGAGGGCAGCTCGCTGGAGACCATCAAGTACATGGTCGCCTCGGGCATGGGCGTGACGGTGGTGCCGCAGCTCTCGCTGCCCAAGGAGCCGCCGACGCGCCAGGACCACGTGCGCTATGTCAAGTTCGCGCCGCCGGTGCCGACGCGCCGCGTCGTGCTGGCGTGGCGACGCAGCTTTCCGCGCTACGAGGCGATCGCGGCGCTGCGCAACTGCATCTACGCCTGCGCGCTGCCCGGGGTCCAGCGGCTCACCTGAGCTGGGCGCCGCATCGTGGCCGAGATCAAAGGGCACACCGCCCCGCCGGCCGTGGCAGGAGCCTCGGCCGCGCGCATCGAGGCCGCGCTGCGCGCGGAGCGGGTG
>JALHOU010000029.1:3650-20230 GCA_022842825.1 Rubrivivax sp. | reverse complement strand
AGCGGCTCACCTGAGCTGGGCGCCGCATCGTGGCCGAGATCAAAGGGCACACCGCCCCGCCGGCCGTGGCAGGAGCCTCGGCCGCGCGCATCGAGGCCGCGCTGCGCGCGGAGCGGGTGCACCTGTATCGGGCCGGCAAATGGTCGGCCATCGTTGGCCAAGCGGTCATCGCGACACTCGTGATGTGGGTGGTGCGCGGGCAGGTGCCGGCGGCCGCCATGTGGCTCTGGGGCGGACTCGTGGTCGCCTCGTTCGTGGTGCGAGCCTTGTGCGACATGGTGGGTGCCGGCGGCGGCGCGGGCGCCGACGCCGGCGGGGCGATGGTGGCGGAGCTGCGCCGCACGCGTGCCGCGGTGCTGGGCATGGCCGTCACGCTGGGCATGGCGAGCGTGCTGGTCTTTCCGGTCGGCGAATACCAGTCGCAGGTCGCCCTGGCCTTCATGGTGGCCGGCCTGGCCGCCGGGGCACTCACGCTGACCTCGTTCGACCTGCGCGTGGCGATGGGCTACGCGATCATCGTGCTGGCGCCGCTGATCGCCCGCCTGGTGGCCACGGCCGAGCCGGCCGCGACGGCCACCGGCGTTGCCGGCGGGCTGTTCGTTCTCTTCCTGGCGCTGAACGGGCAACGGGCGCAACGCAACATGCACCTGATGGTGGCGGTGCGTGAAGCCGGCGCGCAGCGCGCCGAGTCGCTGCTCGAGAGCCAGGGCCGGCTCGAGCAGACGACCGCCGAGCTGCGACGCACCACGGAAGACCTGCGGCTGACGTTCGAGCACATGGACCAGGGCATCTTCTGCCTCGGGGCCGATGGGCGCACGAGCTTCTACAACCGCCGCATGTGCGAGCTCACCGGCCTGCCGGAGTCGCTGATGGCGACGCGCCCGACCGGGGTCGAACTCTCCCGCTACCAGCAGGAGCACGGCCACTTCGAAGCCGACGACCCGTTGATGGAGGAGCAGGTTCTCCACAGCATCCGGCAATGGCGCCAGGGTGTGCAGGCACCCGTGCCGCCCCAGTACTTCAGGCGCACGCATCTGGGCACCGTGCTCGACGTGAAGACCGCAGCGCTGCCTGGCGGCGGCTTCGTGCGCACCTTCGCCGACGTCACCGCGCTCATCGAGGCCAACGGGCGCCTGCGGGCGAGCGAGGCGCAGTCGCGCAAGCTGGCCCTCGTCGCGTCGAACACCGACGACGCGGTCATCATCACCGACGCCGAGCGCCGCATCGAGTGGGTGAACGACGCCTTCACGCGGCTCACGGGTCATGCGCTCGCCGAGGTCGTGGGCCGCCGCACGGCGGAGTTCATGCGCGGACCCCAGACCGACCCCGACGCTGTGGCCCGCATCGATGAGGCGCTGCTGCGCGACAAGAAGGGCCGCGGCGAGGTCCTGCACTATCGCAAGGACGGCACCGCCTACTGGTTCGAGCTGGAGACCCGCGTCATCCTCGAGGGCGGGACCGTGCGCCACCACATCGGCATCGGCCGCGACGTCACGGCGCGCCGGCAGGCCGATCAGGCGCTGCGCGCCGCGCGCGACGAGGCCGAGCGCGCCAGCCGGGCGAAGTCGGACTTCCTCTCGGCGATGAGCCACGAGTTGCGTACGCCGATGAACGCCATCCTCGGCTTCGCGCAGCTGCTCGAGGCGGATGCGCGCGAGCCGCTGTCGGCGCGTCAGCGCGAGCAGGTGCGCCGCATCCGCGAGGCTGGCGGGCACCTGCTCGAGCTGATCAACGACGTGCTCGACCTGGCGCGTGTGGAGGCGGGCCGCGAAGCCATCGCGCTGGAGTCGGTGGCACTGGCACCGCTCGTCGACGAATGCCTGCTGCTGATGCGGCCGCTGGCGGCCGAGCGCGGCATCGACCTGGCTTCGGAACTGCCGGCCGCGGCGCCGCGTGTGCATGCCGACCGCACGCGGCTCAAGCAGGTGCTGCTCAACCTGCTGGGCAACGCGATCAAGTACAACCAGCCGCAGGGCCGGGTGCGTGTGCGCTGCACCGCGGATGAAGCGCGCGTGGCCCTGGCCGTGGCCGACACCGGCCCGGGGCTCGAAGCCCAGGCGCGTGAACGCCTCTTCACGGCCTTCGAGCGCCTCGGCGCCGAGCGTGGCCCGGTGGAAGGGGCCGGCATCGGCCTGGCGCTCAGCCGCAGGCTGGTGGCCTTGATGAATGGCACGATCGGGGTCACGAGCGAGCCTGGCCGGGGAAGCATCTTCACCGTCAACCTGCCCCGCGACGACGCGACGACACCGGCCGCCGCCTCGGCGACGCCGGCCACCGGGCTCGAGGCCACGGCGGCACCGGCGGGCACCGCCGGCACCGTGCTCTACATCGAAGACAACCCGGTCAATGTCGTGCTGATGCAGTCGATGCTGGAGGCGCTGACCGGCGTGCGCCTGCTCGTGGCCGAGCGACCCGAACCCGGGCTGGCGCTGGCCTGCGAGCACCGGCCGGATCTGATCCTGCTCGACATCCAGCTGCCCGACATCGACGGCTACGAGGTGCTGCGGCGGCTGCGTGCCGACGAGCGCACGCGCCGCATTCCGGTCATCGCCATCAGCGCCAACGCGATGCGCGGCGACATCGAGCGCGGCCTGGCGGCGGGGTTCGACGACTACCTGACCAAGCCGCTGGACGTGACGGTGCTGCGCGCCACGGTGCGGCAGCGGCTGGAGGCGGCGCGCGGCCGGCAGCCGGCGATCGCGCCAGCGCGGTTGCCGCCGCCGCCGCCGCTCTAGGCGAAATTGCCGGCGACCCAGGCCAGCACCTGCAGGGCCACCAGCCATGAGCGCAGTCTGTGGGGCCGCCCGCCGGCGGTCGGGCCACCGATAATTGCCGATCGCCCTCGCGCCGGACACCGCCCGGCGCCTCCTCTCCGACACGATGTCCTCCGATCTCGCCACCGAGGTGCGGCGCCGCCGCACCTTTGCCATCATCAGCCACCCCGACGCGGGCAAGACCACGCTGACGGAGAAGCTGCTGCTGTTCTCCGGCGCCATCCAGATCGCCGGCAGCGTGAAGGCGCGCAAGGCGAGCCGCCACGCCACCAGCGACTGGATGGAGATCGAGAAGCAACGCGGCATCTCGGTGGCGAGCTCGGTGATGCAGATGGAATACCGCGGCTGCGTCATCAATCTGCTCGACACGCCCGGCCACCAGGACTTCAGCGAGGACACCTACCGCGTGCTCACGGCCGTGGATGCAGCGCTGATGGTCATCGACGCCGCCAACGGCGTGGAGCCGCAGACGCGGCGGCTGCTGCAGGTGTGCCGGGCGCGCAATACGCCCATCCTCACCTTCGTCAACAAGATGGACCGCGAGGTGAAGGCGCCGCTGGACCTCTTCGACGAGATCGAGCGTGAGCTCGGCATGAGCGTCGTGCCGTTCACGTGGCCGGTGGGCATGGGCAAGGTGTTCGGCGGCGTGCTCGATTTGCGCAAGGATCAGATGCGGGTGTTCTCGCCGGGCGAAGACCGCGTGCGACAGGGCGCAGGGCAGGAAGAGGTGATCGACGGCATCGGCAACCCGCAGCTGGCCGAGCGTTTCGGCATGAACTACGAGCAGGCGGCGGGCGAGGTGGAGCTGGTGCGCGAAGCGGCACCGTCGTTCGACGGGGCGCAGTTCCTGGCCGGGCACCAGACGCCGATGTTCTTCGGCAGCGCCATCAACAACTTCGGCGTGCAGGAGGTGCTCGACGCGCTCGTCGACCTCGCGCCTCCGCCCGGCCCGAAGGCGGCCATCCAGCGCACCGTGCAGCCGACCGAAGACAAGTTCACCGGCGTGGTCTTCAAGATCCAGGCCAACATGGACCCGGCGCACCGCGACCGCATCGCCTTCCTGCGCGTGGCGAGCGGCCACTTCGAGCGCGGCATGCGCCTGAAGGTGGCGCGCAGCGGCAAGGAGCTGCGCCCGAACACGGTGGTGAGCTTCCTCAGCCAGCGGCGCGAGTTGCTGGAAGAGGCCTATGCCGGCGACATCATCGGCATCCCGAACCACGGCGTGCTGCAGCTGGGCGACACGCTCACCGAGGGCGAGTCGTTGCAGTTCACGGGCCTGCCGTTCTTCGCGCCGGAGATGTTCCGCAGCGTCGAGGTGGCCGACCCGCTGCGCACCAAGCAGCTGCGCGCCGGCCTCACGCAGCTGGGCGAGGAGGGCGCGATCCAGGTCTTCCGGCCGATGGCCGGCAGCGTGCTGCTGCTGGGCGCCGTCGGGCAGCTGCAGTTCGAGGTGGTGGCGCACCGCCTCGAGCACGAGTACGGCTGCAAGGCGCGCATCATGCCGGCGCGCTACAACGTGGCGCGCTGGGTGACCTGCGAGACGGGCGAGGGCGCGGCGGCTGACGAGCGCGAGCTCAAGCGCTTCATCGACGGCAACTCGCACCGCGTGGCGCTCGATGCGGTGGACGCGCCTTGCGTGCTGCTGGAATATGCCGGCGAGCTGCGCGCGATGCAGGAGAATTGGCCGAAAATCAAGTTCCACGCGCTGCGCGAACACGCGGGGCTGGTGTTCCAGAAGCAACTCGAGGGTTGAGCGCGGGAACCGCTGGCCCCGGGAGAGCGAGCCTGTACGCGACAAGATCGTGATGAAGCCGCCGCCCTCGAAGCCAGGCCCGGACGATGGCGCTACGCGGCTGGTCTATTCCACCGAGGGCGGCCGCATGTGCCCGCAGTGCCGGCAGCCGTTGCAGGCCTGCGCCTGCGCCGCGCAGCGGGCGGCCGCGCCGGTGGTCGGCGGCCCTGTGCGCGTGAGCCGCGAGTCCAAGGGCCGCGGCGGCAAGACGGTGACGCTGGTGCGCGGCCTGCCACTGGCGGCGGCCGAGCTGGAGGCGCTGGGCAGGCAATTGCGCAGCCACTGCGGCAGCGGCGGCACGGCCAAGGACGGGGTGCTCGAGGTGCAGGGCGACCACATCGAGCGCGTGCTCGCGTGGCTGCAGACCCAGGGCTACACGGCGAAACGCGCCGGAGGTTGATGCCGACGAACCCATCATCGGCTTGGCGCGACCGGCAAGAATCGAACTTGCGACGCGGCCTTCGGAGGGCCGCATGATATCCACTTCACCACGGTCGCCGCGCTTGGCGCCGAGGCATTCTAGCGCCGGGGTGGGTGCCGACCGGCCGAGGTGCAGGGTGCGGCGGGGCTCACTTCTATAATCCGCGGCTTTGACCGACCGGCCTGAACGGCATCCGCAGCCGAGGACAAGAATGAGCAACACGACGAGTGATGGGCAGCACACCGATCCGCATGACGATCATGCGAGCCCGATTCGCACGCCCAAGCAACTGGTCACCGTGATCATCGCCTCGTTCGTGCTGCCGGTGGTCGTCATCATCCTGCTCGTCAACTTCGTCGCCTTCGGCGGCAAGGAAGGCGCGGGCAGCGACGGCATGACACCCGAGGCCGTCGCCAAGCGGCTGCAGCCGGTGGGCATGGTCGAGATCCGCGACGTGTCCAGCCCGGCGGCGGCACGCACGGGCGAGCAGGTCTACCAGGCGCAGTGCGCCGCCTGCCATGCCACGGGCGCGGCCAATGCGCCGAAGCTGGGCGACGCCGCAGCATGGGGCCCGCGCCTGGCCACCGGCTACGAGAGCCTGCTCAACGCGGTGATGAAGGGCAAGGGCGCGATGGCAGCGCAGGCGGGAGGCGACGCCTCCGATTACGAGATCGCCCGCGCCGTCGTGTACCTGGCGAACCAGGGCGGCGGCAAGTTTGCCGAGCCGGCCGCGCCCGCTGCGGCGGCCAGCGCACCCAAGTGACGGTTTCCCGGCCGGCGAGCGTTGCTCAGGTCTCGTTGATGTTTGCCTGGCGTTCGCTGATGTTCGCGAAGAGCCACTGAAACCACTCGCGATCGATCGATCAGGAATCGGTCTGGGTGGGTCGCGCTTGGACGGGTGGTGGGGGAATCGGGCCGACGGGGCGCCCTGCTCCGCGAATGTCCTCTTCCGGCGGCCCAGCTTCGCTGGTCCCCCGGATGCCCCCTTGATTTCGCTGCGCAGGGCACCCCATCGTCCCGATCTGGCACTAAAGGCTGTTCTCGACGAGGACCACCGCCGGTTCACGCCGAGGACGTCGGGTGGTCGGCGCAGCGAAATCAAGGGGGCATTGGGGGGACCAGCGAAGCTGGGCCGCCCAAAGAGGACATTCGCGTAGCCGACCAACCGGCGTCCTTGGCGCGCCACGGCTGTCGGCGCGCGATCACGAGCGCAGCCCAACTCCCGCGAGGTCGCTTCTCTTGTGTTGTTGAACGCAAACGCACATGAGGCGCGCGGGCCCAGGGCCCGTGCCGAAGAGCCGCCCGCCGGGGCGGCTTCTTCATGCCCGCGCAGCAGCGCCCGGCGACGGGGCGCGCTGGAATCCGAAGCACCGGGGAAGATCGTCGAACGTCACGGCCTGCGGCCGCCAATGGCCCTGCTCGACGGCATCGGCGGCGCAGTCCATGTCCAGCGTGTGCACGTTGCCGAGGCCGAGGTCGGTGTGCAGGAAGAGCCGTCCGTGCTCGTCGAGCCACGCGCTGTGCACCTGCGCTTCCTCGCCGGTGTGCGCGGTCACCGGCCAGGGAGCCGACGCGCCGACGCGCCAGACATAGGGCGCGGCCTCGAGCTGCACGTACACGCGCTGCGGCCCGTTCTGGAAGAACCAGCACCCCGCCTCGTCGTGCGTGTAGTTGCGGTGGATGAAGGCGAGTAGTTTGTCGTGCTGGATGCGGCTGCCCTTGATGCGCGGGAAGGGGCCGACGGCCTGGATGCGGTCGTCGCGCATGAACCACTGGCCACGCGCATCGAGGGCCAGCCAGCCGTAGCAATGCGGCACGTTGGGCCACTTCTTCAGCGCCGCTTTGACGATCTCGTCCACGGACTGAACTTACACCAACGAAGGGTCCAGCAACCAGTTGCACACGGCGCTCGGCATCGACGCCACGTGCGCGGGGTAGCGGCCGGAAGGAAAGCCCACGTGCCCGCCATCATCCGGCCGCCAGAGCGTGACGCGGCCGAAGCGCCCTACCGGCCCCGCGGCCGGCAGCGACGCCGCCGGCACGAAGGGGTCGTTGCGCGTGTTCAGCACGAGCGCCGGCATGTGGATGGCCGCGAGGTGCGGCATGGCCGAGGCGCGCGCCCAGTAGTCCGGTGTGTCGCGAAAGCCGTGCAGCGGCGCGGTGAACACGTCGTCGAACTCGTACAGCGTGCGTGCGGCACGCAGCCGGGCCTCGTCGAAGAGCCCGGGGTGGCGCGCCAGCTTGGCGAGCGCCTTCGGCTTCATCGAGGCCAGGAACATGCGCGAGTAGACGAGCCAATTGAAGCCGCGGTCGATGGCCCGCCCCGCGGCGGCCAGATCGATCGGCGAGCAGACGGCGGCCACCGCGGCGGCGGTGCGTGCGGCGCTCTCGCCGGCCTCCTCGGCCCAGCGCAGCAGCGCATTGCCGCCGAGCGAGATGCCCACCACGCGCAGCGGTGCGCCGTGCCTGGCGCGCAGCCGCTCCAGGATCCAGCCGATCTCCTCGAAGTCGCCCGAGTGGTAGGCGCGCGGCGCGAGGTTCAGCTCGCCCGAGCAGCCGCGGAAGTGCGGCACCGAGTACGCCCAGCCACGCGCGCGCGCCACCGCGGCAAACGCCTGCGCGTACTGGCTCGCGCTGCTGCCCTCGAGCCCGTGGAAGAGTACGAGGTGCTGCGGCGGTCGTGCCGTGGGCACATCGCCGGGCACATCGCCGGGCACACCGCCGGGCGCACCGGCCGCGTCGAGGTGGTCGACGTCGATGAAGTCACCATCAGGCGTGGTCCAGCGCTCGCGCCGCCAGCGCGGCGGCGTGCCCTCGAAGCGCCGGGCGCGCGTTGCGGCCCAGATGGTTTGCGCATTGCCGCCGGGCAGCCAGGCTGGAGCGCGGTAGGAGCCCGGCCAGCCGGGCGCCGCAGCCGTCTCCGGTACGGCCGTCCTCAATGCAGAGTGGCCGGCGCCTCGCCCGGGCCCGGCAGCTCCTGCAGCGAGCCCGGGCTCGCATGGTGTGCCACCATGCGCCAGCCCTGCGGCGTCTTCACGTACACGTTCGTGCACAGCACCCAGGCCGACTGCATGCCGCCGCCGTCGCCTGGCACCTCGATGCGCTCGACGAGGTGGTGCAGCGCGCCACCGAGCCACTGCATGCGGTGCACCTGCTCGGGCTGCGCGGGCACGGCGCCGTTGCCGAAGATGGCCTCGAAGCTGGCGCGGATGGCCGCCATGCCCACGACGCGGCCGCCGCCCGGATGCACGCAGACGATCTCGTCGTCGTCGGCCCACACGGCCATCATCAGCTCGAGGTCGGCGCGCTGCAGGGCCTCGTAGAACTGGGCCTCGACCTCGTCGGGGGTGTTGCCGGCCAGCGTGGCGGTCGGGCGTGGGATGCGGGGCATCGCGGAGGGTTCTCAGTGCAGGACCATGGCGTCGTCGCATTCTATGGACCGCGGCGCACGCTCTGCAGGGCCGCAAAATGGCCGTACGACGACATGCACCCGATGGAGAGACCGATGCCGAGTTGTCCGCCTGCTGCCGCGCCCTTCCGCGCCGACCATGTCGGCAGCTTGTTGCGGCCGGCTTCGCTGGCAGCGTTGCGCGCGCGCTTCAAGGCCGGCGAGGTCGACGCGGCCACGCTCGCAGCGGCCGAGGATGCCGCCATCGCCGAGGTCGTGGCGCGGCAACGCGATGTGGGCCTCGCCAGCATCACCGACGGCGAGTTCCGGCGCGACTGGTGGCACCTGGACTTCCTCGGCCAGCTCGACGGCGTGACGCTGTCCAGCCACGAGGGGCCGAAGTTCAAGGTGGCCGGCCAGGAGCAACCCCCCATCGCCACGGTCACCGGCCGCGTCGGCTGCAGCGGGCCGGTGATGACCGACCACTTCGCCTACCTGAAGTCGATCACCGACCAGATGCCGGGCACGTTGGCGAAGATGACGATCCCCTCGCCCTCGATGCTGCACCTGCGCGGCGGGCGCGCCGCCATCTCGCGCGCGGCGTACCCGGACCTCGAGCCCTTCTGGGCCGATGTGGCGGCGGCCTACCGGCGGGCCATCGCGCGCCTTGCCGACGCGGGCTGCCGCTACCTGCAACTGGACGACGTGGCCTTCGCCTACCTCTGCGACCCCAAGGTGCAGGCCACCTGCCGCGCCAATGGCGACGATCCGGCGGCGCTGCCGCGGACCTACGCACGTGCCATCAACGCGGCCCTCGCCGGCCGGCCGGCGGGCATGCGCGTCACCATCCACACCTGCCGCGGCAACTTCAAGAGCGCCTGGGTCGCCGAGGGCGGCTACGCGCCCGTGGTGGAGGCGATGTTCGCCACCGACGTGGACGGCTGGTTCATGGAGTTCGACGACGCGCGCGCGGGCGGCTTCGAGCCACTGGCCGTGCTGCGCGACGCCGGCGCGGCAGCGAAGAAGGTGGTGCTCGGCCTCGTCACCACCAAGCTTGGCGAGCTCGAGTCCAAGGACGACCTGAAGCGCCGCATCGACGAGGCTGCCCGGTACGTGCCGCTGGAGCAGCTCTGCCTCTCGCCGCAATGCGGCTTCTCCAGCACGCACCACGGCAACGCCTTGTCGCATGAGGACCAGTGGCGCAAGCTCGAGCGCGTCGTCGAGGTGGCCGGCGAGGTCTGGGGCTAGGCGCGCCGGCCGTGAGGCGTTCGTGCCGGCGGCGCCGACACGGACGCCGCTTCGTGCGTGCCGCCGGCATGCCCCAAAGGGCATACAAAAGGTTGCATCCTGCGCCGCTCTATCCCAAGCTTGTAGCCCCCGCTCACGAGGCGCACGCGCGATAGTCGGGCCACCCGTCCAAAAGGCGGGTCGAGCTTCAACTACCACGGATGGATCCCCATGAGTCCGACCACGATCGCTCCTGTGTGTGCCTGGCGAGCCTTGCGGCGCGTGGCAGGCATCGCCTTGGCGGCGCAGCTGGCCACCTGGGCCGCTGCGGCGCCGCTCAACGTGCTCGTGAACCCCGGCGACCAAGGCGAGCAGACGCGTGCGGCCAGCTACCTGGTCCTGCGCGCCGCGCTGGCCGAAGCGCTGCGCGAGGCCAAGGTGGGTGACGCCAACTGGGTCATCTCCACCGACGCCACGGCCGATCTCGCGACGACGCGCTCGCAGATGCACGACATCTTCGTCGCGCCTGCGCACGTGGTGAGCAGTGCGCTGCGCCACGGCTACGTGCCGCTGGTGGGCAACCCCAAGGGTGCGCAGGCGGTGCTCGTGGCGATGAAGGGCAAGGGCATGAGCTCGCTGGCCGACACCGCGGGCAAGCGCCTGGGCCTGCCGCTGCAGGACAGCGTCGTGACCTACCTCGTGCGCGGCGAGCTGAACGCCGCCAACACCTCGCTGAAGAGCCACTACCGCTCGGTGATCAACATGCGCTACCAGGACGCGCTGCTCGTCTGCCTGCAGGTGCGCGAGTGCGACGTGGTCGGTGTCGAGAAGGCGGTGTTCGAGCGCTGGGTGGCCGCCGGCGAGCCGGTGACGGCGGTGATGCAGAGCCGCCCGGCGCCGGGCCTCTCGGTCGCGGTGCGCGAGTCGATCGCCGCCAGCGGCGCGGCGCGCTCGCTGCAACCGGTGCTGCTGCGCACGTTCGCGGGCTCACCCTCCCTGGCCAGGAGCGGCATGGACCAGCTCGCGACCGTGGAGAAACGCGACTACGAGTACGTCTCGACGCTCGGCTACTTCACGCCGCGCCAGCTGCCCGGCGCCAAGGTGGTCGATGCCGTGGCGGTGGCCGAGCTGATGCGCGCCGGCGCCACTTACATCGACACGCGCACCGAGGCCGAGTTCAAGGCCGGCCATGTGCCGCAGGCGCGCCTCGTGCCCTACGTCGAGAAGAGCGCCAAGGACACCGACTTCGATGCCAAGCTGGACGCTTTCGACCTCGCCAAGCTGCCGCAGAACAGGGCCGCGCCCATCATCTTCGCCTGCAACGGCGCCGAGTGCTGGAAGAGCTACAAGGCGAGCCTGGCCGCGGTGAAGGCAGGCTACAAGCAGGTGCACTGGTTCCGCGGCGGCTTCCCGGAGTGGCGCAGCGCCAGCCGGCAGGTCGCGAGCGCGACGCTGCCCTGACAGGCGCGTCGGGCCTGGGGCGCCGGATCGGATCCGGCGGCCCGGTTTGTGCCACAGTGGCGGCCCCGCCTGCGAAAGGCCAGCCCTGCGAGCCGAGCTTGAACCTGCTCTTCGTTGCCGACCCGCTCGAGTCGTTCAAGACCACCAAGGACTCGACCTACGCGATGATGCGCGAGGCTGCGGCACGCGGCCATGCGCTGCTGGCCTGCGAGCCACGGCAGTTGCGCTGGCAAAGCGGCGGCCGCGTCGTCGCGGCGGTGCGCGAGATTGCGCTCACCGGTGCGGAGGGCGACGGCCACGCCTGGTTCGAGGTTCGCGCCCAGCGTGAGCTGGCGCTGGCCGAAACCGGCGCGGTGCTGATGCGCAAGGACCCGCCCTTCGACAGCGAGTACTTCTACGCCACGCACCTGCTCGGCCAGGCCGAGCGGGAAGGCGCGCGTGTCTTCAACAAGCCGGCGGCGCTGCGCGACCACCCCGAGAAGCTGGCGATCCTCGAGTTCCCGCAGTTCATCGCGCCCACGCTCGTCACGCGCGAGGAGGCGGCCATCCGCGCCTTCCACGCCGAGCACCGCGACATCATCCTCAAGCCGCTGGACGGCATGGGCGGCATGGGCATCTTCCGGGTCGGTGCCGACGGGCTCAACCTGGGCAGCATCGTCGAGACGCTGAACCGCCACGGCACACAGACGGTGATGGTGCAGAGGTTCCTGCCCGCCATCACGCAAGGTGACAAGCGCGTGCTCGTCATCGGCGGCGAGCCGGTGCCGTTTGTGCTGGCGCGCATTCCGCAGGGCACCGAGGTGCGCGGTAACCTCGCTGCTGGCGGCAAGGGCGTGGCGCAGCCCCTCTCGCGGCGCGACCGCGAGATTGCCCAGGCGCTCGGCCCCGTGCTCGCCGCGCGCGGCCTGCTGCTTGTCGGGCTGGACATCATCGGCGAGTGCGTCACCGAGATCAACGTGACGAGCCCGACCTGCTTCCGCGAGATCGCCGACCAGAGCGGTTTCGACGTGGCCGGGATGTTCCTCGACAAGCTCGAGGCGGCGCTGCGCTGAGCCGGAGCCCGGCGGTGTCGACGGCCTATGCCCGTGCCCATGGCCGCGCGCTGGCGGTGACGCTGCGCGAAGTCACGCGCCACAACATCCAGGCCTTGATGAGCCTCGATGCCGGCGATGGCGGCCGCCAGGTGGCGCCCAACGCAAAGAGCATGGCGCAGGCCGCCGTGTACGGCGAAGCCTGGCCGCGTGCCATCTTTGCCGGCGACGAGCCGGTCGGCTTCGTCATGCTCTACGACCCAAGCCGCGTGGCCGACCCCGAGGACCCCGACTTCTTCCTCTGGCGGCTGATGGTCGACCGCGACTGGCAGGGCCTGGGCATCGGCCTGGCCGCGCTGCGCCTGGTCATCGAGCATGTGCTGACGCGGCCGCATCCGGGCGAGATGTTCACGAGCATCGTCGAGCCGGCGCCGCAACTGGTGGCGTTCTACGGGCACGCCGGCTTCGAGCTCACCGACCAGTATGTGGACGGCGAGCGCGTGCTGCGCCTGGCGCTCTGACGCCGGTACTTCCTCGAACTTCCCCGAACCAGCCAGGCGCACGCATGGACCACGAGAAGCTTCATCGCCTGCTTGACGAGGCGGGCGCGCACGACCCCGAGTACGGCCAGCGCCTGGCCAACCACCTGCCGATGGCGTGGCTGGCGCTGGCCCGGCTTGGCGCCACGGAAGAGCGCCTGCGTGAGTTCGGCGCTGGCTACGTGGCCGACAAGGCGCTGCGGCCGGCGCGGCTGCGTCAGCACTGGCCGGCCGGCGAAGCCTGGGCCCACCGGCTCGGACGGCGCGCCGCCTGGCCGCTCTACCTCGACCTCTTCGAGCAGTGGATTGCGCACGAAGGCGCGGCCGACGTGCTGGAGCAGGTGCTGCCCGCGCTGATGCCGGGCGTCGGCGCGGCCGCGTTCCACGGCCTCATCCGCACCGCAGCCGCGGTGCAGGCGGGGCATGCCGGCGAGGTGGCCCAGGGGCTTGCGCTCTGGGCATCGTGGCATCTTCCGCTCGGCGCATGGCCCAAGGTGCGCGGCGCGGCGCGGCCGCAAGCCGACCCGGCCGTGCTGCTGCGCAAGCTGCAGGCCGGCACGTCGACGACCGGGCTCATCGCCGAGCGCATGCGCGCCGCCGCCGCCGATGGCCAAGTCAATGCCGTGGCAGTGTGCCTGGCCGTCGACGAGGGCACGCCGCAACGCCTGGCGCGTGCCGCCGCCTTGGCCTACGCGCAGACGGGCAACTTCACCGCGCTGCACCTCGTCACCGGCACGCACGCCATGCGCGTGCTGGCGCGCTTCGTGCAATCCCGTGCGGGCAGGCAGGATGCGTGGCGCTGGTTCTGGCAGGCCTATGCCCATGGTGTCGTGGCGGCCCGGTTAAGGCCGGCGCCGACACCGCTCGTGCTGCGCCCGTGGTCCGAGCTCGTCGAGGTGGCGCTGGGCGCGCGCGACGAGCACGTGGTCAAACTCGTCGATGCGGCGCGCGAAGAGGAGCGCTGCTACGGCGGCGCGGACTGGCAGCGCGCCGCGTCGCGCGCCGTCATGGGCGTGCGCTGATCAGGCCATCGCGCCGGCACCCGACGCAACCAAGCGCGAACGAAGCGAAGGCCCGAGAACCGGTGGCGGAAGGCCGTCACCTCCGGCGCCAGCGCCTCGGCGTTCTCGGCGCGCAGCGCACGGGCGACGAGCGCACCATGGTGATCGGGGCGGGAGGCCCGTCGGCACCCGCTGCGACACCTGTTCGGCAACGGTGCTGACCCCGGATTCGCTCAATGGGCCGTTGACATCCCTGTGCTAGCGTGCCGTGCAATCATCGAGCGAGGCTGTCCCATCATGTCGACGACCCTTGTGTACCTTGTGTCCCGTCTCGGGGCGCATCTGCGATCCCTGGCGCTGGGCGTGGCTGGGCTCTCGCTCGCCGGCGCTGCCGCCGCGCAGTCGCCGTCCACCTGGTACTCGGAGCGGCCGGGGCCCTATCTGCTCTTCGCCGCCGGCGGCAGCCAGTACGAGTTCGACTGCCGCAGCGCCTACTACTACAACGACGACTGCGCTTACGGCCGCGCCGGCGCCGGCAAGGTCGGCCTGGGCTTGCGCTTCGGCCGCATCGGCGTGGAGGGCACGTGGACCGACTACGGCCGCGCGCGCATCGACAACGGCCGCACGCCGCGCGACTCGCTGCGCATGCAGGCGCTGGGCGTCAATGCGGTGTTCTCGATCCCCTTCGGGCCGGCCAGCGAAGGGCTGCTGCGCGTGGGTTTGGCCGACGTGCGCCACTCGCGCAGCGACGATGTCGGCGCGCAGCGGCTCTTCACGGCCGCTGTCGGCCTGGCGATGCTGCTGCACCTTGGGCCCAGCGCGGCGCTGGAGATCGGCTGGGACGCCACCAGCGGCGAAGGGCGCAACACCGGTACCACGGTGGCCGGGCTCCTCACCGCCGGGCTGCGCCTGTCGTTCTGAGCGCGGTGCCAGTCCCTGCCCATGTCCTTGCGCGAATCCAACCCTGAGCGGGCGCCCGAAGGACGTCGGCACCGATGACGCTGCTGACGCTGGCCGATGCGCACCTCGCCTATGGTCACCGCGCGCTGCTCGACGGCGCCTCTTTGTCGCTGCAGGAAGGCGAGCGCGTCGCGCTCATCGGCCGCAACGGCGAGGGCAAGAGCTCGCTGCTGAAGATCCTCGCCGGCCTCGAACAGCCCGACGACGGCGAACTGCAGGTCGCGGCCAGCACCGGGCCCGGACGGGCCTACGTGCCGCAGGAGCCGGTCTTCGCGCCCGGGCAGAGCGTGTTCAATGCTGTCGCCGAGGGCGTGGCCGAAGCACGCGCGCTGCGCGAGCGCTTCGAGCGCCACACGCCCGGTGAAGACCTTGACCGCCTGCAGACGTTGATCGAGGCGCACCAGGGCTGGAACTGGGAGCAGCGCGTGCAGGAGACGCTGCAGCGGCTGGGCCTCGAAGGCCTGCCGCCCGGCCAGGAGGTGGCCACCCTCAGCGGCGGCATGAAAAAGCGCGTGGCGCTGGCGCGCGCGCTCGTGGCCTCGCCGAGCCTGCTGCTTCTGGACGAGCCGACGAACCATCTCGACATCGACGCCATCGAGTGGCTGCAGGACCTGCTCACGAAACGCCAGGGCGCGCTCGTCTTCGTCTCGCACGACCGCGCCTTCGTCGACGCGGTGGCCACGCGCATCGTCGAGCTCGACCGCGGGGCGCTGCGCAGCTACCCCGGGCTGGGCCATCGCGTGTTCGCCGCCTACGAGGCCACCAAGGCGCGCGAGCTCGAGGCCGAGGTGCTGGCCGCCGCGCGTGCCGACAAGCTGCTGGCGCAGGAGGAGGTCTGGGTGCGCAAGGGCGTGGAGGCGCGCCGCACGCGCAGCGTCGGCCGCGTGGCGCGGCTGGAGCGGCTGCGCGCGTTGCGGGCCGAGCGGCGCGAGCAGCTCGGCCGCGTGCGCCTGTCGGTGGACGCCGGGCTGCCGCCCGGGCGCATCGTCGCCGAGCTCAACGCGGTGGGCATGCGCTTCGGCGATCGGGTGCTCGTCGAGGGCTTCACCGCCACGCTGCTGCGCGGCGACAAGGTGGGGTTGATCGGCCCCAACGGCGCGGGCAAGACGACGCTCCTGCGCCTCATCCTCGGCGAGCTCGAGCCGACCTCGGGCACCGTGCGGCGCGGCACGCGCCTGAAGGTGGCCTACTTCGACCAGATGCGCGCCGCGCTCGACCTCGATGCCACGCTCGCCGACACCATCAGCCCGGGCAGCGAGTGGATCGAGCTCGGCGCCGATGGCGCCGAGGGTGCGGGCGCTGCGGGAGGGGGCAAGCGCACGCGCAAGCACGTCATGAGCTACCTCGGCGACTTCCTCTTCGCGCCCGAGCGGGCCAGCTCGCCCGTGCGCACGCTTTCGGGCGGCGAGCGCAACCGCCTGCTGCTGGCGCGCCTGTTCGCGCTGCCGGCCAACGTGCTGGTGCTCGACGAGCCGACCAACGACCTCGACATCGAGACCCTCGAGCTGCTCGAGGAGTTGCTGCAGGACTACGACGGCACCGTCTTCCTCGTCAGCCACGACCGGCGCTTCCTCGACAACGTGGTCACGAGCACCATCGCCTGGGAGGGTGATCCGGCCTTCGGTGGCCGCCCGGGGCTGTGGCGCGAGTACGAGGGCGGCTATGACGTCTGGAAGGAGCAGCGCGAGCGTGCCCGCGTGGCCGTGCCGGCAACGGTGTCTGCCGCCGCGGCCGCACCGGCATCACCGGGGTCGCCCGTGTCCGGCCCCGTGCGCGCGCCGGCGCGCGGCAAGCTCAGCTACAAGGAACAGCGCGAACTGGAAGCTCTGCCGGCGCGCATCGAGGCGCTGGAAGCCGAGCAACGCGCGCTGGCCGCGACGCTGGCCGACCCCGCCTTCTACGCCCGCGAGGCGCAGCGGGCCGGCGACCTGAGCCGGCGCCACGGCGCGATCGAGGAGGAGCTGATGGCCTGCCTCGAGCGCTGGG
>JALHOU010000029.1:0-3550 GCA_022842825.1 Rubrivivax sp. | reverse complement strand
GCTGGCCGCGACGCTGGCCGACCCCGCCTTCTACGCCCGCGAGGCGCAGCGGGCCGGCGACCTGAGCCGGCGCCACGGCGCGATCGAGGAGGAGCTGATGGCCTGCCTCGAGCGCTGGGAGGCGCTCTCCGCGCGCTGAAGGCGCCGGACGGGTGCGCCGCCGCGCGGTGTTGGGCGACACGGTGCTGGACAGCGCGGGGCGGCGGGGGACGGTGCCGCGACCTGCACAGCGCGCCGCGAGTCCGCGCCGCCTAGTGGTGGGCCTGCGCCCAGCCGTCGTTGGTGGCGGCCGGATGGGTGCGGCTCACGAGCAGCGCGGCCTGCAGGTACAGCCCGTTGAGCAGCCGCTGCGCGCGCACCTTGTCGAAGCCGGGCCAGGCGGCGATGTCGCGCAGGTTGGTGGTGCCGCGGCGCAGCCGCTCCACAGCGGCGAGCACGGTGCCGGTAAGTTCGAGCAGCCGCAGGTCGGCCGAAGGCGTGACGCGGTAGGCGGCGGTGCCGGCGATCTCGGGCAGCAGCGAATCGCGCGAGCCGCGCTGCGACACGGCCCACAGCAGCAGCGGCAGCGGCGTGAAGTTGTGCACCAGCGACTGCAACTCGGCCGCTCCCGGCGTCGCCATCTGCGCCGGTGCCACATGCAGCAGGCGCCAGTCCTGCACGCGGCCCGAGAGCAGCGTGACCATCGGCAGTGGCGAGTGCGCCACGCGGGCCGTGGGGAAGAGTGTGAGCGGCACCTGGTGCTGATCCACCTGCACCAGGGCGCGCAGCGAGCGGCCGTGGCGCACCGAGGCGGCAAGCATGGCCAGCATGTCCAGTGCGCCGCTGCCGGTTTCGCCACCGAATCGCTGCAGGTCGGCCATCAGCGAAGGCGTGAGCGAACTCAGCCGCGTGGCACCGGCCACGGAGTCGAGTGTCTCGTCGCTGGCCCGACCGGCCATGAATTCGGCGGAGCGCGGAGTGCCGCCCGCCGTGGCCGGTTGCGTGGATTGAAAAGGCATGTGTGGAGGCCCGCCTTGTGCTGCTTGCGGCCCGCTCCCTGCGCTGCCGACCGTGCGAGCCGGGATTGGAAGCTGCCGTGAAGACTTCACGACTGGAACACCTGTTTCAAATGTGTCTAGACGTTTCGACCCCCCCACTTCGAAGGGCCCGCAGCCTGTGCCAGAAGCGGGCGTCCTGCGCGGTGGCGAAGTTCACCCGCATCAGCGTGGTCGGGCGCGGCGTGGCGTGAAACAGGCTGCCTGGCGCCGTCAGCCAGCCCTCGTCCAGCAGCAGGTGAGCCAACTGTTCGGTATCGGCGCCCACGTCGATCCAGCCGAACAAGCCCTCGGGCGGCGCCATCAGGCGGCAGCCCGCCTCGCGCGCCAGCCGCACGGTGCGCGTTCGCGCGGCCGCCAGCAGCGAGGTCACGCGCTCGGCATGGCGGCGCAGCGCTCCTTGCTCCAGGCACCAGGCCACGGCCTGCTCCAGGGGCGCCGGGGTCGTGAGGGTGCCCAGCATCTTGGTGTCGATCAGCCGCTCGGCCAGCGCCGGCGCGGCGGCGAGATAGCCCACGCGCCACTGCGGCACCAGGATCTTGGAGAACCCCGAGACATAGATCGTGCGTTGCAGTGCGTCGAGCTGCGCCACGCGCGTGGCGTGCGCCGGCGCCAGCCAGGCATAGGTGTCGTCTTCGACGAGCCTGAAGTCCAGCGCCTCGGCCAGGCGCAGCAGGCGGTGCGCGTGCGCCGGCGCCAGCGACGCGCCGGTCGGGTTGTGCAGAACCGACACGGTCACGTACAGGCGCGGCCGGTGCGCCTCGGCCAGCGCCTGCAGGACTTCGAGGTCGGGACCTTCGGGCCCGCGCGGCACGGGCAGCAGGCGCAGGCCCATGCGCGTAAGGCGGGCGTATTCGACCGCCCAGCCGGGCTCGTCGACCAGCACGGCGTCGCCCGGCTGCAGCAAGGTGCGCGCGACCAGGTCCAGGGCATGCGTGGCGCCCACCGTGGTGACGATCTGCTCCGTGCTGGCCGGCACGCCGATGTCGGCCAGCCGCCGCACGAGCGCCTGCCGCAGGCGCAGGTCGCCCGCCGGGTCGCCATACGACAGCCAGCCGAGCGCGCCGGAGCCTGCGGTCACGCGCCGCAAGGCGCGCTGCAGCAGGCCGGCGTCGAGCCAGGCCTCGGGCAGCGTGCCCTGTCCCGGTGCCGGTGGCGCGCCGCGCAGAGGGCGGAACATGCCGCGGATGAGGGCGGTGGCGTCCACCGGCCGCGGCACCGCAGCGGCGGATGAGGGATGGCCGGGTGCGCTGGCCGCGAGCGCGTCCGACGCTCCATCGAGACGGGCCGTCGCCGATCGCGCCGGCGCCGCCACTTCGCGCACGAAGAAGCCGCGCTGCGGCCGCGCCAACACCAGCCCCTGCGCCTGCAGCAGGTCGTAGGCGCCGACCACGGTGCTCGGACTCACGCCGTGCCGGGCCGCGCAGCTGCGCACCGAGGGCAGCCGCGCGCCCGGGCCGAGCAGGCGCTGCCGGATGCGCTCGGCGAAGCGTTCGGCCAGCTGTTCGCTCAGCGTGGCCCGGCCGGCGCGGGCGAGACCACCTTCGATCTGTGTCGTCGACATCGGCAGTACAGATGCTCAAACTGTGGTCCCGAGTGTATTGCCGCTGTGTCGAAAGCGGCGGCTAGACTGGCCGCATGACAGGCGCCGAATGGGCCGCGCTGCTGTTCGTTGCCACGGCGATGAGCTTTACGCCGGGCCCCAACACCACGCTGGCCGCGGCCCTGGGGGCGAACCACGGCCTGCGCCACGCGATGCGCTTCGTGCTCGGCGTGCCGGTGGGCTGGGGCGTGGCGGTCGTCGCCTGCACTCTCGGCCTGGGGGCGCTGCTGCAGGCCGCGCCGGTGCTGCGCGGCTTCATCCAGTGGGCGGGTGTGGGCTACATGCTCTGGCTGGCCTGGCGGCTGGCCGAGTCGGCGCGGCTGGCGGCCGGCGACCCCGAGCGCTTCGACGTCGGCTTTGCGCAGGGGGTGCTGCTGCAGTTCGTCAACATCAAGGCCTGGATCCTGGCTCTCGTCGTCAGCGTGGGCTGGATCATCCGCGGCGATGCGACCTGGATGCGCCTCGCGCAGGTGCTGCCGGTGCTGATGCTCTTTGCGCTGGCGAGCAACTTCACCTACGCCTGGGTGGGCTCGGCGTTGCGGCGCTGGCTGGTGCAGGGCTCGCGGCTGCTGGTCTTCAACCGCCTGCTGGCGCTGCTGCTGGCGGGGACGGCGCTGTGGATGGCGTTGGCATGACGCGCGTCGACGCGGCCACACCGCCGGCGCTGCCCGCGCCCTCGGCAACCCATGGCGACGAGGACGCGCGGCGCGTGGCACGAGGGCTCGCCTGGGGCGTGCTGGGTGTCCTGATGTTTGCGCTGACGATGCCGATGACGCGCCTGGCGGTGGGCGACCCGGTCGCGCCGCAGCTGCCACCGGCCTTCGTCACCGCGGGGCGGGCCGCCTTCGCCGGCCTGCTGAGCCTGGCCTGGCTGGGCTGGGCCGGCGGCGGCCGGCTGCGCTGGCCAGCGCGC
>JALHOU010000028.1 GCA_022842825.1 Rubrivivax sp. | reverse complement strand
TGCCGCCCCTCGCGCGCCCGCCGCGGCTGCCTCCGGGGCGGCAGGGCCAGCGGCGGTGGCGGGCAGTGCCTCGGCGCCGGCGTCGAACCAGAACGCGGCCAGCGCCGGCCCACCCCCCGGGGGACCGCCCCCCTTCGCCAACGTCGTGCGCGACGCCAAACGCATCGACGGCCCGATCGTCATGTGGCAGAAGGACGAAAAAGTCTGGTTCGAGCTGGCCCCGCGGCAGTTCGGCAAGCCCTTCCTGCTGAGCCCGAAGATCAAGAGCGGCATCGGCGAAGCCTGGGTACTGGGCGGCCTGATGGCCTACCCGGTCAACGGGGCCGGCGGGGCCCAACTCGTCGAGTTCGTGCGCGTGCACAACGTCGTGCGCCTGCAGGCCCGCAACACCGACGTCTTCGCCAGCCCGGGCACGCCCGAGGCGCGCGCCGTCGCCGACAGCTACTCGCACAGCCTGCTTGGCGTGTCCGCCGTGGCCAGCCAACCGCACCCGGATCGCAAGTCGGTGCTGGTCGAGGCCAACAGCATCTTCCTCAACGACGTGCTCGGCGTGGGCATGATGCTGCAACGCGCCTTCCGCCAGGGCTATGGCCTCGACCGCAGCAACAGCACGATCACCGCGGCGCGCAGCTCCAAGGACGCCGTGATCCTGGAGACGCTGAACCACTACGCCACCGGCAGCATTGCCACGACCGGATTCGTCAACCTGCCCCCGGGGGCCAGCGGTCCCTCCGTGCCGCGCTTCCTGCCTGACGCTCGCAGCATGCTCGTCGGGCTGCACTACTCGCTGGCGCCGCTGCCCGAGACACCGATGGCGGTGCGGCAGGCCGACCCGCGCCTGGGCCTGTTCACCAGCACACGGCTCGATCTCGGCAACGACTTCGCGCTCACGCCGCGCCAGCGCATGGTGAACCGCTGGCGGCTGGAGAAGAAGGATCCCGCTGCGGCACTTTCCGAGCCGGTCAAACCGATCACGTTCTGGATCGATCGCAACGTGCCGCACGGCTACCGCGGCACCGTGCGCGAGGCCATCCTGGAATGGAACAAGGCCTTCGAGCGCATCGGCTTCAAGGACGCCCTCGTCGTCGAGCAGCAGCCCGACGATGCGAGCTTCGACACGCTGGACTTCGGCGTCGCCTCGGTGCGCTGGATGATGAACGCCGAGCCCACCTTCGGCGCCATCGGCCCCAGCCACGTCGACCCGCGCAGTGGCGAGATCCTCGACGCCGACATCGCCTTCGAAGGCCTCTCGGCGCGCGCCGTGCGCGGCATTCGCACCCAGGTGCTGCAGTCCCTGGCCTCCACGGCCGGCGGTGGCTCGCTGGCCGCGCTGATGCCACCCGCACTGCCGCAGGGCAGCGCCGGTGTGGCCGGGGGCGCGCCGCGCACCTTTGCCGCGCCCTTCGCGCTGCCGGGCGCCGAAGATGCGATGGCGACGCCGCACGACCATCGTCTCTGCCTCTATGGCACGCTGGCCGCCGAACAGATGGGCTACGCGCTGGATGTGCTCGAAGCCCGCGGCGACATCCTGCCCGACAGCGCCGAGGCGCACCAGTTCGTGCTCGACTACGTGAAGGACGCGATGATGCACGAGGTGGGCCACGCCCTCGGCCTGCGGCACAACTTCCGCGCCTCGCGCGTGTACACCGAAGCGCAGCTTTCCGACCCCGAGTTCACGCGGGCCAACGGTACGACCGGCAGCATCATGGAATACAACGCCGTCAACCTGCCGCGCCCCGGGCAGAAGGGCGGCACGCCGTTCATGACCACGCTCGGCCCTTACGACTATTGGGCCCTGGAGTACGCCTACAGGCCGGCCCCGGCCGGCGCCACGGCGGCCGAAGAGCGCAGCATGCTGCAGGCCATCGCGGCGCGCAGCAGCGAGCCGCTGCTCGCCTACGGCACGGACGAGGACGCCTGGTTCGGCATTGACCCCGAGACCATCCAGCTGGACCTCGGCAACGACCCCATCGCCTTCGCCGCGAAGCGGGTGGAGATCGCGCGCGACCTCTTCCGGCGCCAGGAGACGCGCGAGCTCTCGCCGCAGCGCGACTACGCGGTGCTGCGCCGCTCGCTCAACTACGCGCTGGGCGACGCCGCACGCGCCGTGGGCGTGCTGGTGCGGCAGATTGGCGGCGTGCGCACGCTGCGCGACTACCCTGGCAGCGGCCGCGACCCGCTGCAGCCGGTGCCGGCCTCGCTGCAGCGCTCGGCGCTGGAGGTCATCGCCAGCACGGTGCTGGCGGCCGACGGCCTCAAGCTCTCGGCGCCACTGCAGCGCCGGCTCGCCCCCGATTACCTCGAGCGCGCCGAGATCGGCGTGCCGACCGACTATTCGCTGCCGGCGCGCCTGTTCGAGCTGCAGCGCGCCGTGCTCGGCTACCTGATGAGCGAGTGGATCGCGCAGCGTGTGCTCGACAGCGTGGGCAAGTTCGACCACCCGGCCGAGGCCTTCCAGCTGCGCGAGCTCTACGACCGTCTGACGCAGGATGTGTGGAGCGAACTCAAGACGGGCGCCGCCATCTCGCCCGCGCGGCGCGAGCTGCAGCGCGAGCATCTCAACCGCCTGGCCTTCATGGCGCTGCGGCCGGCCGCCCGCGTGGACGCGCGCGCCGTGCTGCGCGACCAGGCCCGCACACTTCTGCCGCGCCTGGAGGCGGCCACGCGGCGTGCGGACATCGACGCCGACACGCGCGCGCACTTGGGCGACAGCGCCGAGACACTCAAACGCGCCCTGTCGGCGCCGTTCCCGCGCCTGGGCCTGTAGCCGTGCCTGGGGCCCGGAAACCGGCCCCCCGTCGCACGACCCTTGGCCCGCAACGGCCAGCGCAGCTATCGTGCCGGCATGGCACCTGCCCCGGCTCCCGGCCTTCCCGACGCGGCCAATGCCAACATGACCACGCCCCGTGCGGCCCGGGACGGCATGGAAGCCGCGGAGGGCGGCGCTGCACCGGGGCCAGGGGAAGCCAACGCCCGGCCCCCTGCCGACCTCTCCCGCCGCGTCATCGCCTCGCTCAACGCCGGCAGCCTGGGCGTGGCCATCGGCTTCGGCCTCACCGCGGCGGTGATCTTCTCGCCCATCTTCGTCTCGTTCCCGGTGCTGCTGGGCCGCACGCTGTTCCTCGCGATGCTGCTGCTGCTCACATTCGTGGGCGCGCAGCACCTGCCCGAGCGCTGGCTGCCGCGCTGGCTGCCGCGCTGGCTGTTCACCGTGCTGGCGGTCGGGCTGGCGGCGCCGCTGGGCACCTTCCTCATCTACCTCGCCTCGGTGGGCGGAGACCTGGGCGCATTCCTCACGAGCGAGCCGCGCGTGCGCGGCTTCTTCTTCATCGCCGGTGCCGGCCTCGTGCTCGGACTCATCATCACCCTGACGGCGCAGGTGCGCGAACGCGAGGCACGCGCGCGCTCGCTGGCGTTGCAGTTCGAGCTCGAGCGCGCCCGGCTGGAGCGGCAGGCGCTCGACGCGCGCCTGGCGCTGCTCACGGCGCAGATCGAACCGCACTTCCTCTTCAACACGCTGGCCAACGTGCAGGCTCTCGTGGAGAGCGGCTCGGCTCGTGCCGCGCCGGTGTTGCAGAGCCTGATCGCCTACCTGCGCGCGGCGATGCCGAGGCTGCACGAAGGCGAACCCAGCATCGGCCGCGAGCTGGCGCTTGTGCGCGCCTACCTGGAGCTGATGGCCATGCGCATGCCCGACCGCCTGCGACATGCGCTGGCCACCGACCCGGCGCTCGATGCCGAGCCCTTCCCCTCCATGGCGCTGCTCACCCTGGTGGAGAACGCCGTTCGGCACGGCGCCGACCCGTCCGAGAACGGCGCCGACATCGAGGTCGGCACCCGCCGCGACCCGGCCACGGGCACGCTCCATCTCTGGGTCACCGACACCGGTCCGGGCCTTGGCGAGCATGCCGCGCCGGGCACGGGGCTGGCCAACCTGCGCGAGCGGCTGCTCGGCCTCTACGGTGGACGCGCCGAGTTGTGGCTGACCGAGAACACGCCGCACGGACTGCGCGCCGAGATCGTGGTGCACCCGGCATGACGGCAGGCGCCACGCTCCGCGGCCCGCCGCCGCCCGCCGCACCCACCGCCCTCGTGGCCGACGACGAGCCGCTGCTGCGCGGGCTCCTCATCGCCCACCTGCAGCGCCTCTGGCCCGAACTGCAGGTCGTCGCGCAGGCGAAGAACGGACGCGAGGCGGTGGAGTTGTTCGACGAGCACGCCTGTGACGTCGTCTTCCTCGACATCCACATGCCGGGCCTGAACGGCCTGGAAGCGGCCCGCGCCATCGGCACGCGCACCCTCGTCGTCTTCGTCACCGCGTACGAGCAGCATGCGGTCACGGCCTTCGAGCGCGGTGCCCTGGACTATCTCGTCAAGCCGTTTGAGGAGGCCCGCCTCGAAGCCACGGTGCAGCGGCTTCGCGAGCGACTGGCCGAGCGCACCCGGGCGAGCGGCCTCGGCCAGGGCTCAACCAGTGCGGCCGTCGACCCCGCGCTGGCACCCCTGCTCGAACAGCTGTCCGAACGACTGCGCAACCAGGGCGCGTCGCGCAGACACCTGCAGTGGATCAAGGCCTCGGTCGGCCCGAGCCTGCGGCTCATCCCGGTAGACGAAGTGTTCTTCATGCGCTCGGACGAGAAGTACACCCTCGTCGTCTGGCTCGGCGGCGAGGCGCTCATCCGCAAGACCATCCGCGAACTCGCCGACGAACTCGACCCCGAGCGCTTCGTGCAGATCCACCGCTCGGTGATCGTGGCGCTGCCGCACGTGAGCCATGTCGTGCGCAGCGGCAACG
This sequence comes from Rubrivivax sp., assembly GCA_022842825.1. Classification (GTDB taxonomy): domain Bacteria; phylum Pseudomonadota; class Gammaproteobacteria; order Burkholderiales; family Burkholderiaceae_C; genus Rubrivivax. The sequence continues at coordinate 27,498 of JALHOU010000028.1, read as the reverse complement.
AGACCGCCGAAGTGCACCTGCGCGGCCGCAGCGAGGTGCTACCCGTCAGCCGCAGCTGGCTGCACGTTTTCCGGCAGATGTAGCGGCGGCAGCGGTGATGGCGGCACTACAGCGCCGCGGTCACCACGATCTCGATCTTCCACTCCGGCTTGGCGAGCTTGGCCTGCACCGTGGCGCGCGGCGGCGCGTGGCCCTTGGCAACCCACGCATCCCAGACGGCGTTCATGCCGGGGAAGTCGGCGATGTCGGCGAGGTAGATCTGGCACATCACGATCTTCGTCTTGTCGGTGCCGGCGCGCGCCAGCAGGCTGTCGACGGCGGCCAGCACCTGGCGGGTCTGGCCACCGATGTCCTGCGGGCCATCGATCGCCACCTGGCCGGCCAGCCAGACGATGCCGTTGTGCACGGCCACCTCCGACATGCGGGCGCCGACGTCGAAGCGTTGAACCATGGTCAATGTCCCTTCTTGTGCGTGTGATGCTTGTGATCGTGGTGTTGGGGGTCGCGCTTGAGGTCGCGCCTGTGATCGTGCTTGTGATCGTGCTTGTGATCGTGCCTCGGGTCGGGCTTGCGCTGGGGCGGCGCGTGGCCCGCGGCGGGCGCGGCCTTCTGACCCAGCCTGGACTCGGTTCCGGCCAGCAGCTTGCGGATGTTGCCCTCGTGTCGCCACACCAGCAGCAGGCTCATGACGGCGATGGCCAGCAGCGCCGGCTCCACACCCCAGATGAGCGCCTGGTAGAACGGCGCGAAGACGGCCGACACGAGCGAGGCGAGCGACGAGTAGCGGAAGAAGGCAGCGATGATGACCCAGGTGGCCAGCGTCGCGGCGCCGAGCCAGGGGTTGAGCGCCAGCAGCACGCCGGCGGCCGTGGCCACGCCCTTGCCGCCCTGGAACTTGAAGAACACCGGCCACAGGTGCCCAACGAAGGCGGCCAGCCCGACGAACGCGGCCGTTCCTTCGCCGAGCCCGAAGCGCGGGCCGTACAGCAGGACCAGCAGCACCGGCACGAAGCCCTTCAAGGCGTCGAAGGCCAGCGTCAGGATGGCCGCGGCCTTGTTGCCCGAGCGCAGCACGTTGGTGGCGCCCGGGTTGCCCGAGCCGTAGCTGCGCGGATCGGCCAGCCCCATGAAGCGGCTGATGATGACCGCGAACGAGAGGGAGCCGACGGCATAGCCGGCCAGCAGCGCCAGCGCGGCCACGGCGGCAAAGGGGATGTCGGTGCTGCTCATCGGGCCGGCAGTGTAGGCGCCCGCCCGGCGCGGCCCCATCCGGATCGGCCCGGGACGCCGCGCCCATGGGGCGCGGGCAAGGCCAACGCTCAGGTGTTGGAGCCCGGGCGCACGGCAGGCAGGCGGCTGCCGAGCCGCTCGGCGGCGTCCACGAGCGCCAGTTCCATCGCCTGCATCGTCGCTTCCAGGAACTGCCGTCCGGCCGGCCCGCGCAGGAATTCGAGGTAGCGCGCGAGCTCGGCATCGGGCAGCACCTGGTACATCTCGGCGAACAGGGCCTGGGTCATGCCGCGGTAGGCCTGCAGCATCTGGGCGCGCTGGCTGGCAAAGGCCTCCCGCAGGGTCGCCACCGGCGCGGCGGGGCCGTCGGGCTTCACCGAGGCCATGCCGCGCTGCACCGCCACGGCGACATTGATGGTCATGGCGGTGATGACTTCGGCCGCGCGGGTGGAGTCCACCAGGTCCTCGATCAGCTTCTTGCGCACCAGCGGCGCCTGCGCCAGGCGCGCGATGCCGGCGCGAATGACCCTCTCGGAGTCTCGTTCAGGCCGCGAGGCCACGACCTCGAGCGCCGTGATGCGCTGTCCGAGCTCGCTGCCCAGCCAGGCCTCGAGTGGTTCCACCTGGTCTGGCGGAACGCGCGCCGCCAGCGCGCCGCGCACGGCCACGCGCAGCGTCTCGGCCGCGAACGCCGCGTCGGTAGCACGCAGCAGGCGCTGCACTTCCTCCTCGCTCAGGGCGGTGAGCCGGTGGCGGGCCGCCGCTTCGATGCCTGCGCGCGCCCCGGCCGCGGTAGAGCCCAGTTGGTCCCACAACCCCGAGCCGCGCATGAGGCGCTCCGCGGCGGCCTCGTCGATCTGCGCATGAGCCGGTGCGCCGACGAGCAGCACCAGCGCCAGCAAGGCACACCGCCACCGCTGGCACAAGGCCGCCGACCGAGGGGGCGCGAGAAGGGAGGACCGGCTGACGAGCGGCATTCTCTTCATGATCCTGGTTCTCCTGGCGGGCCTTCAGAGCGCGCAGCTCACGGGCTTGGCACCCAGCGCGTCGCACAGCGCCGCGGGCGCGATGCCGACGAGGTAGCCGCGCCGCCCGCCGTTGATGAGGATGCGCGGCAGCGTCAGCACCGAGGCCTCCACGAACACCGGCATGGCCTTGCGCAGGCCGAAGGGCGAGGTGCCGCCGACGAGATAGCCGCTCGCACGCTGGGCCGCCTCGGGCTTGCAGGGTTCCACGCTCTTGGCCCCGATGGCGCGGGCGAGGCTCTTCGTGCTCACCTGGCGGTCGCCGTGCATGAGCACGACGAGCGGCTCGCCGCGCTCGTTCTGCATCACGAGCGTCTTCACCACCGCATGCTCGTCCACGCCGAGCTGGCGCGCGCTCTCGGCCGTGCCGCCGTGCTCGACATAGTCGTACGGATGCTCCGTGAACGCGACGCCATGCTGGCGCAGCCAGGCGGTGGCCGGCGTTTCGCTGACATGCTTGTCCTTGCGCGCCACAGCGGCCAGCTCCCGGACTTCAGTCGCCTTCGACCCACTCGATCTGCGCCCCGAGCGCGCGGATGTTCTCCGCGAAGCGCGGGTGCGCGCGGCGGATGGGGGCGGCATTCTTGATGACCGAGCGGCCCGGGATGCTGGCCGCCAGCATCAGCAGCGCGATGGCGACGCGGATGATGTAGGGGCTCTCCACCTCGGCCGGCGCGAGCGGCTTGCCGCCGAAGGTGACGATGCGGTGCGGGTCGGCCATGAAGGCGTGCGCGCCGAACTTCGACAGCTCCGAGGTCCAGCCCATCGCGCCCTCGTAGACCTTGTTCCAGAACATCGCGCTGCCCTCGGCGCGCACGCCGAGCGCCACGAAGATGGGCAGCAGGTCCACCGGCAGGTAGGGCCAGGGCGCGGCCTCGATCTTCTGCAGGATGTTCTGCGTGAAGGGCTGCTTCACGCGCAGCGGCCCCTCGACCACCGTGTGCGACCAGCCGCCCTCGTGCACCACCCGCACGCCGAACTTGGCGAAGGTGCGGTCGATGAGCGGGAACTGCTCCGGCGCCGAGTTCTTCACCTCGATGCGGCCGCCGGTGATGGCCCCGAGCGCCATGAAGGTGACGGCCTCGTGGAAGTCCTCGTCGAAGCGGAACTCGCCGCCACCCAGTCGCGGCACGCCGTGCACCGTGAGGCGCGAGGTGCCGATGCCCTCGATCTGCGCGCCCAGCATCGCCATGAAGCGGCAGAACTCCTGCACGTGCGGCTCGCTGGCGGCGTTCATCAGCGTGCTCGTGCCCTCGGCCAGCGCGGCGCAGAGCACGAAGTTCTCGGTCGTGGTGACGCTGGCGTAGTCCAGCCAGTGGTGGTTGGCCTTCAGCCCTCCCTCGACGCGCATCACCAGCGCCTCGCGCCGGCGCTGCACGCGCGCGCCGAAGCGCTCCATCACCTCCACGTGCGGATCGATCTCGCGCACGCCCAGCGTGCAGCCCTGCACGTCGTTCTCGATGCGCGCAACGCCAAAGCGCGCGAGCAATCCGGGTACCAGCATGATCGAGCTGCGCATCTCCTCGGGCAGGTGGTGACGCTCGGGATCGAAGGCGGTCGCGCGGTGCTCAACCTCGAGCACGCCCGAGGCGAAGTCCACCGTCACGGCGCTGCCCAGGGTGCGGAAGATCTCCAGGATCTTCTTCACGTCGGTGATCTCGGGAATGCCGACCAGGCGCACCGGCGCGCGCGTCAGCAGCGTCGCGCAAAGAATGGGAAGCACCGCGTTCTTGTTGGCCGAGGGCACGATGCGGCCCGACAGTGGCGTGCCGCCGTGGACGATGAGGTTGGACATGCGAGGGTCGCGGAGACGATGAAAGGCGCCGCGATTGTCACCCCACGCGCCGGCCGCGCCGGTCCGCGGGGTATCACACCTTCGTGGGCCCGCCAGGCACGGGCCCGGCGCCCGCGGCGCGCGCCCGCTCCTCTTCCTGCAGGCGCAACACACGGCGCTGCACCTTGCCGGTGGTGGTCATTGGCAGGCTGTCGATGAACTCGATCTCCTTCGGGTACTCGTAGGGCGCCAGGCGCCCACGCACGTGCCGCTGCAGTTCCTCCACCAGGGCCGGGCCGGCGGGCTGGCCCGCCGCCAGCACGACGTAGGCCTTGACGAGGGCGCCGCGCTCGGCGTCGGGCTTGGGCACCACGGCGGCATTCGCCACGGCCGGATGCCTGACCAGGCAGTTCTCGATCTCGCTCGGGCCGATGCGGTAGCCGGCGCTCTTGAACATGTCGTCGCTGCGACCCTGGTACCAGAGGTAGCCGCGTTCGTCCATGACAGCGGTGTCGCCGGTGCGGCACCAGCCTCCGAAGGGGGCGGCACCGGCGAGCCCGGCGGCGGCGACCGCGCCGGGCTCGCCGGTGTACTTGGCCCGTGTCGCCGCCTCGTTGCGCCAGTAGCCGAGGAAGAACACGGGGTCGGGGTCGCCGTGCCGGTCGAGGCGGTGCACGGCCACGTCGCCCGGCGTGCCCGGCGGGCACTCGCGGCCCTCGTCGTCGATGACGGCCACGCGGTGGCCCGGGTAGCCGCGGCCCATGCTGCCCGCCCGCGCGGGCCAGGCGGCACGGCGCCGCCCGCCGCGGTCGACGTAGCTGCCGCAGTTGCCGACGATGTAGTTGATCTCGGTCTGACCGAACATCTCGTTGACGGTGACGCCGAGCGCCTCGCGGCACCAGTCGAAGACCGTATCGCCCACCGCCTCGCCCGCGCTCATGATGGCGCGCAGGCCAATGTCGTGCTGCCGCCTCGGCTCGGGCAGCGCCTTCATCATCGCCTTCAGCGCCGTGGGGAAGAGGAAGCTGTGCGTGACGCGGTGGCGCTCCAGCAGCTCGAACGCCTTCTCGGGCGAGAAGCGGCCCTGCCAGGCGACGATGCGGCGACCGAAGTAGAGCGTGGGCAGCAGTGCGTCCATGAGGCCGCCGGTCCAGGCCCAGTCGGCCGGGCTCCAGAAGACCTCGTCGCTGCGGCGCGGCTCGCCCAGGCCGAACCAGTTCTGGCTGCAGACGAAGCCGCTCAGGTTGCCGATCAGGGCACGATGCGGCACCAGCGCGCCCTTGGGCGGGCCGGTGGTGCCGCTGGTGTAGATGAGCACGGCGGGGTCGTCGGCGGCCGTCGCCGCGGGGGCGAACGGTGCCTCGGCGCCCGCTTCGCGCGCCAGCAGGGCGGGCCAGTCGGCGTCCCCGCGGCCGAGCGCGCCGCCCACGGCGACCAGCGCCTGCAACTCCGGGCACTCACGGCGCACGGCAAGCAGGCTGGCGATCGAGGACTCGTCGGCGATCGCCACGCGCGCGGCGCTGTCCTGCAGCCGGTAGGCCAGGGCCTCAGGGCCGAAGAGCATCGACAGGGGCATGGCCACCGCACCGAGCTGGTAGACGGCGATGTGAGCCACCGCCGTCTCCGGCCGCTGGGGCATGACGATCGCGACGCGGTCGCCGCGCACCACACCCAGGCGGCGCAGCGCACGGGCCAGGCGGTCGGCCTGGCGCTGCAGCGCGGCGTAGCTCAAGGTGCCGCTCTCGCCGGCCTCGCTTTGCCAGGCGATGGCCACATGCCCTTCACTGCCCGGGCGGCGCGCCCAGCGGCCGCAGCACGCCTCGGCAATATTGAAAGCCGCCGGCACGTTCCAGCGGAAGCCGGCGTGCAGCCGCTCGTACGCGTCGGCCGAATGCGTGGCAGAGGTGGAGCTGTTGCGCATGGGCCAAGCTTAAGTCCGCGCCCGAGCGGCGTCGCCCGGGCAACCACGGTTGAAAACGGCCCGCAACCCGTCACTTCTTCGCCGGCGGCGTCAAGTTCATGGCGGCCGTGCCGAAACCGTCTCCATTGACGCCGCCGTCCGCCCCGCCGGGCGGCGGCGCCCCCATCGCCTCCCACGCCACACGCCATGCAACTCGCTGCCCTCTCCGCCGTACGGAATCGCATCCGCCTGGGCGAGCCGTTGCCCTTCAACGTGCGCGACAACGACCGCACGCTGCTGCTCTCGCGCGGCTACCTGCTGCGCAGCCAGGCGCAGCTGGATGCCTTGATGAACCGCGGTGCGCTCGTCGATCTGGCGGAGGTGCAGACGCCGCGCGAGCGTGCCGCTCGCGCCCCGCGTGAACAGCTGCCACAGATCTGGAACGACACCATCGGGCAGATCGGCCGCACGCTCAGCGAAGCCAAGGTCGAGACATTCGCCGCCGCGCTGGCGGACTCGGTGGCGCCAGCCTTGACGCTCGTGGAGCGCGACCCCGACCTCGCCATCTTCCAGGTGCTGAGCCAGGGCGCCAGCGTCGATGCCGCCTACGGCGTGCGTCGCTCGCTCCACTCGGCCATCACCGCGTGCCTCGTGGCGCAACGCCTGGCCTGGCAACCGGCCGAGATCGAGCGCGCCTTCAAGGTGGCGCTGACGATGAACCTCTCGATGCTGGCGCTGCAGGGCGAGCTCGCCCGCCAGCGCACGCCGCCCACGCCCGAGCAGCGCGTGCAGCTGCAGTCGCACCCCATGCGCAGCGTGCAGATGCTGCAAAGCGCCGGCGTGGCCGACGAGGACTGGCTCAAGGCCGTGCTGCAGCACCACGAGGTCGAGGACGGCAGCGGCTACCCCAGCGGGCGCAGCGACGTGTGCGAGCTCGCCTCGCTGGCGCGGCGCGCCGACATCTACACCTCCAAGCTGGCGGCGCGCAACACGCGCGACGCGCTCGCCGCCGACGCCGCCGGCCGCGCCATCTTCATGCAGGACCCCTCGCACCCGATGACGCAGGCCCTGGTCAAGGAGTTCGGCATCTATCCGCCGGGGTGCCTGGTCCGCCTGGGCTCGGGCGAAGCGGCCATCGTCGTGCAGCGCGGCCCGACCGTCACCTCACCGGTGGTGGCCTGCTTCACCGATGCCGGCGACCGGCCGCTCGGCAAGCCCTACCGCGTGGCGACCTCGGAGCCGGGCCGCAGCGTGGTCTCGCTCCTGCACCCCGGCACGGCGCGCCCCTCGGCCGGCATGGTCGCCGCGGCGCTGGCCGGCTGACACGCCGGCGCCGAGGCACACCCCGGCCAGAGCTTCAGCCGTAGCGTTGCAGCGCATCGCCCGACAGGCGACAGATGCGCCAGTCGGGCAGCACCTGCGCACCCATGCGCTCGTAGAAGCGGATCGCGCTCTCGTTCCAGTCGAGCACCGTCCACTCGAAGCGGCCGCAGCCGCGCGCCACGGCCAGCTCGGCCAGGTGCTCGAGCAGCATGCGCCCGAGGCCGAGGCTGCGGAAGGCCGGCTGCACATACAGGTCCTCGAGGTGGATGCCCGGCCGGCCGAGGAAGGTGCTGAAACTGGTGAAGTAGAGAGCGAAACCGACGATGCGCTGCTCGCCCTCCAGCTCCAGCTCGGCCACCACGGCTTCGGCTGCCGGCTTGGGACCGAACAGGTGCGGGTGCAGCAACTCCGGCGTGACCACCACCATGTGCTGGAGCCGCTCGTAGGCCGCCAGTTCGCCGATCAGGCCGACGATGGCCGGCAGGTCCACAGGAGCCGCCGCCCGCAGGTGCGGGGGCGAGGGGTCGAGGGACATCGGCAAGGTGGGCATGGGCGGCGATTGTGGCGAGCCGAAGCGCCGGCGCGATCGGGGCTGATCCGGAGAGAAGCGTTGAATTCACCTCCCCGCGACGCGAAGCGCTCGAGATCCGGGGCCCGCGGCGGGCGCGGCATACTCCGCGGCGCATCCCTGCCGTGACGACAGGCGGCCCTGCGCCAACCGCTCCAGCTTGCACGCCCGGCCCCCTCCCCCATGACGCACGACACCTACCCTCCGGTCCGCGTGGCCCGCTCGAGCTTCGTGCCCGTGCGCGGCCTGGACTACCACGTGCTCGACTGGGTGGGCACGCGGGAGACACCCCCGGTCGTCATGCTGCACGGCTGGATGGACGTCGCGGCCTCTTTCCAGTTCGTCGTCGATGCGCTGGAGGGCACCGCGCTCGCAGGCCGGCGCATCGTCGCACCCGACTGGCGCGGCTTCGGCCTCACGGAGCCGCCCCACCCCACCGACAGCTACTGGTTCCCGGACTACCTGGGCGACCTCGACGCACTCCTGCGTGCGCTCGACATCGACGGCGCGGTGGACCTCATCGGCCACAGCATGGGTGGCAACGTGGCGATGAGCTATGCCGGCGTGCGCCCCGCGAGGATTCGGCGGCTCGTCAACCTCGAGGGCTTCGGCATGCCGCGCACCGAGCCGCGCCACGCGCCAAAGCGCCTGGCCCAATGGCTCGACACGCTCGCCGAACCGCAGAGCCTGAAGACCTACGCGGATGCGGAAGAGGTCGCCGAACGCCTGCGCAAGAACAACCCGCGCCTCACGCCCGACAAGGCGCGCTGGCTGGCGCCGCACTGGTCCCGGCGCGCCGGGAACGAGGAAGGCGGCCGCCTGCACATCCTGGGCGACCCGGCGCACAAGCGACCCAATCCCGTTCTCTACCGCGTCGAGGAGATCCTTGAGACCTGGAAGCTCATCACCGCGCCCACGCTGTGGGTGGAAGCGGCCGATTCGTTGCCCGAGCAGTGGTGGGGTGGGCGCTACAGCCGCGCCGAGTTCCATGACAGACTGAACGTGGTGCCGCAGGCCGAGCGGCACGTGCTGGCCAACTGCGGCCACATGCTGCACCACGACCAACCGAACGCGCTGGCCGCCCGATTGGCGGCCTTCCTGGGCGCGGCGTGAGCCACACCTGAGCGACAATCCCGCCCCATGGACACCGAAGAAATCAATGCCATCGGCACGCTGCTGGCCGACCTCTCCGAACGCACCCAGCAACTTCGGGGGTATCTTTGACTACGACCGCAAGGCACTGCGGCTGAACGAGGTCAACGCCGCGCTCGAGAACCCAGCCGTCTGGAACGAGCCCAAGCGTGCCCAGGAACTGGGCCGCGAGAAGAAGGCGCTGGAGACGGTTGTCGACACCCTCGGCCACCTGCAGCGCAACCTCTCCGACAGCACCGAGCTCTACGAGATGAGCAAGGCCGATGGCGACGAGGCCGGGCTCAAGTCGATCCTGGCCGACGCGCAGCCGCTGCGCGAGCAGGTCGAGCAGCTCGAGTTCCGGCGCATGTTCGGCAACCCGGCCGACCCGCTCAACTGCTTCGTCGACATCCAGGCCGGCGCCGGCGGCACCGAGGCCTGCGACTGGGCCAGCATGCTGCTGCGCCAGTACCTCAAGTACTGCGAGCGCAAGGGCTTCAAGGCCGAGGTGCTGGAGGAAACCGAGGGCGACGTCGCCGGCATCCGCAGCGCGACGCTGAAGGTCGAGGGTGACTACGCCTTCGGCCACCTGCGCACCGAGACCGGCGTGCACCGTCTCGTGCGCAAGAGCCCGTTCGACAGCGGCGGCGGCCGGCACACGAGCTTCGCGAGCCTCTTCGTCTACCCCGAGGTCGACGACTCGATCGAGATCGAGATCAACCCGGCCGACGTGCGAACCGACACCTTCCGCGCCAGCGGCGCCGGCGGCCAGCACATCAACAAGACCGACTCGGCCGTGCGGCTCACGCACATCCCCACCGGCATCGTCGTGCAGTGCCAGAACGACCGCAGCCAGCACCGCAACCGCGACGAGGCCTGGCAGATGCTGAAGAGCCGCCTGTACGAGCACGAGATGCGCAAGCAGCGCGAGCAGCAGCAGAAGCTGGAAGACAGCAAGACCGATGTCGGCTGGGGCCACCAGATCCGCAGCTACGTGCTCGACCAGAGCCGCATCAAGGACCTGCGCACCAACGTCGAGATCAGCAACACGCAGAAGGTGCTCGACGGCGATCTCGATGCCTTCATCGAAGCAAGCCTGAAGCAGGGCCTGTGAGCCCTTCTCGCGCGCACGCCACAAGGCACGAAGAAGAACCCAGGAGACAGCGGCATGCTGCGAGAAGCCACCGCCACGCTGGTGCGGCGCGAGGAGTACGCGCCCCCCGCGTTTTTCATCCGGTCGGTCGAGCTCACGTTCGACCTCGACCCGGCCAAGACCATTGTCGGCAGCCGCCTGCGCATCGAGCGCAACCCGGCCGCGCCGCGCGGGCCGCTGCGCCTGCACGGCGAGGAGCTGACGCTGCTGCGTTGCCTGGCCGACGGCCAGAGCGTCTCGTTCCGCCACGAAGGCGGCCATGCGGGCGGCGACCTCGTCATCGACAACCCGCCCGAGGCCGATGCCTTCACGCTCGAGCTGCGTTGCACCTGCGCGCCCGAGAAGAACACGGCGCTGTCAGGCCTGTACACCAGCGGCGGCGGCTTCTTCACGCAGTGCGAGGCCGAAGGTTTCCGCCGCATCACCTACTACCTCGACCGGCCCGACGTGATGGCCGTCTACACGGTGACGCTGCGCGCCGACCGCGCCCGCTACCCCGTGCTGCTGTCCAACGGCAATCTCGTCGAGGAGGGCAAGCTCGACAACGGCCGCCACTTCGCGAAGTGGCACGACCCGCATCCCAAGCCGAGCTACCTTTTCGCGCTGGTGGCGGGCAACCTGGTGGCACGCGAGCAGCGCGTCCGCTCGCGCAACGGCCGAGATCACCTGCTGCAGGTGTACGTGCGCCCGGGCGATCTGGAGAAGACCGAGCACGCGATGAACTCGCTCGTCGCCAGCGTCGTCTGGGACGAAGCACGTTTCGGCCTCGCGCTCGACCTCGACCGCTACATGGTGGTGGCGGTGGAGGACTACAACGGCGGCGCGATGGAGAACAAGGGGCTCAACCTCTTCAACACCAAGTACGTGCTGGGCAGCCCGGCCAATGCCACCGACGCCGACTTCTCCGGCATCGAAAGCGTCATCGCGCACGAGTACTTCCACAACTGGACCGGCAACCGCGTCACCTGCCGCGACTGGTTCCAGCTGTCGCTGAAGGAGGGCCTCACCGTCTTCCGCGACCAGGAATTCAGCGCCGACATGGCCGGCAGCGCCACCGGCCGCGCCGTGCAGCGCATCAAGGACGTGCGCCGGCTGCGCAGCCTGCAGTTTTCGGAGGACGCGGGCCCGATGGCGCACCCGGTGCGCCCCGACGCCTACCTCGAGATCCAGAACTTCTACACACCCACCGTCTACGAGAAGGGCGCCGAGGTCGTGCGCATGATGCACACGCTCGTCGGCCGGGAAGGCTTTGCACGTGGCATGGCGCTGTACTTCCGGCGTCACGACGGCCAGGCCGTCACCTGCGACGACTTCGCCCAGGCCATCGCCGACGCCAACCCGGGCAGTGATCTCGCGACGCGCCTCGAGGCGTTCAAGCGCTGGTACGCGCAGGCCGGCACGCCCCGCGTCACCGCGCGTGGCCAGTGGGACGCGACCGCGCAAACCTACGCGCTCACGCTGGCACAGCACTCGACGCCCTCGCCTGGCCAGCCGAGCAAGCAGCCCTTCGTGATCCCGTTGCTGACGGCGCTGCTGGCCAGTGACGGCCGGGTGCTCGCGGCCGAGCGGCTGCTCGTCCTCGACCAGGCCGAGCAGACTTTCGTCTTCGACGGTATCGCGCAAGCCCCGGTGCCTTCGCTGCTGCGTGGCTTCTCGGCGCCGGTGAAGCTCGACGACGGCCTCACCGAGCCGGAGCGTCTCACCTTGCTGGCTCATGATGGCGATGCCTTCAATCGCTTCGAGGCCGGCCAGCGTTTGATGCTCGACCGGATGCTCGCCGCCATCCGCGAAGGCGGCGAGCCGCGGCTGGACAGCCGCCTGGTGCAGGCGCTGCGCCAGCTGCTGCGCGCACCGGACCTGGACGCGCAGTTCAAGGCGCTGGCGCTCACCGCACCCGACGAGGCCTACATCGCCGAGCAGCTCTTGGAAGTCGACCCGCAGCGCGTGCATGCCGTGCGCGAGAGCTGGCGGCGCTGCGTGGCCGCCGAGCTGCATGCCGACTGGGTGTGGGCCTGCGAGTCGCACCAGGTGCGCGAAGGCTACCGCCCGACGGTCGAGCAGAGCGGGCACCGAGCCCTGACCAACCTGGCCCTCGGCCACCTGGTGCTACACGCGGTGCAGCAAGGTGACACCACCTGGCCGGGTCGTGCCTACCAGCGCTTCAAGGACGCCGGCAACATGACCGACCGGCTGGGGGCGCTCGCCGCGCTCGTCGATGCGCAGTCGCCTCTCGCGCCGCAGGCCGTCGAACGTTTCCACTTGCAGGCGCACGGCGACGCGCTGATGCTCGACAAGTGGTTCGCGCTGCAGGCGACGGCGCCCGAACCGGTGGGTGCCGGCGCCGGAAGCGCCTTCGCGCGTGCCCGCGCGCTGCTGCATCATCCGGACTTCTCGATGAAGAACCCCAACCGCGTGCGCAGCCTGCTCTTCGGCCTGGCCGGCAGCAACCCGGCCGCGTTCCACCGCACCGACGCCGCGGGCTACGTGCTGTGGGTGGAGCGGCTTCTCGACCTGGACGCGCATAACCCGCAGCTCGCCGCCCGCTTCGCGCGCACGATGGACCGCTGGCGCTCGCTCGCCGAACCCTGGCGCAGCTCGGCGCGCGAAGCCATCGCGCGCGTGGCCGCGCGCTCCGACCTCAGCAACGACGTGCGCGAGGTCGTCACCCGCGCGCTCGCCGACGAGGCCGCGCCCTGAACCTCTTCGCCCACCCAACCGCCACGATGCCAACATGAGCAAGCGAGTCAGCCTCACCCAGTACCTGGTCGAGAAGCAGCGCGAGGACGGGCACATCCCCGGCCAGTTGCGATTGCTCATCGAAGTGGTGGCGCGCGCCTGCAAGCGCATTGCCATCTCGGTGAACAAGGGCGCGCTCGGTGACGTCCTGGGCAGTGCCGGCAGCGAGAACGTGCAGGGCGAGGTGCAGAAGAAGCTGGACGTCATCGCCAACGAGGTGCTTGTGGAGGCCAACGAATGGGGTGGCCACCTGGCAGCGATGGCCAGCGAGGAGATGGACGACATCCACCTCGTGCCCAACCGCTACCCGCAGGGCGAGTACCTGCTGCTGTTCGACCCGCTCGACGGCTCGTCGAACATCGACGTCAACGTCAGCATCGGCACCATCTTCAGCGTGCTGCGCAAGGTCGGTCACACGCGCGGCGTCGAGGAGGCCGACTTCCTGCAGCCTGGGCGCCAGCAGGCGGCCGCCGGCTATTGCGTATACGGGCCGCAGACGACGCTGGTTCTGACGGTGGGCGACGGTGTCGCCATGTTCACGCTCGACCGCGAGACCGGCTCCTGGGTGCAGACGGCCGATGGCGTGACCATCCCGGAGGACACCAAGGAGTTCGCCATCAACATGAGCAACCTGCGGCATTGGGCGCCGCCGGTGAAGCGCTACATCGACGAATGCCTGGCCGGCAAGGAAGGTCCGCGCGGCAAGGACTTCAACATGCGCTGGGTAGCGAGCATGGTCGCCGACGTGCACCGCATCCTCAGCCGCGGCGGCATCTTCATGTACCCGTGGGACAAGCGAGAGCCGGACAAGCCCGGCAAGCTGCGTCTGATGTACGAGGCCAACCCGATGGCCTTCCTGGTCGAGCAGGCGGGCGGGGCCGCCACCAACGGCCTGGAGCGCATCCTCGACATCGTGCCCGGCCGCCTGCACGAGCGCGTGAGCGTCGTGCTGGGGTCCAAGAACGAGGTGGCGCGGGTGACGGAGTACCACCGTACCGCAGGATGAGCGGCCGCTGCCGCAGCCGCCTTGCCTGGGCCGGCCCGCCGGGCCGGCCGGCGTGCCGGTTGCGGATCAGATCAGGCGCGAAGCCAAGCCGTCTGGAGGCGCGATCCGGAGTCGAACCGGACTGGACGGATTTGCAATCCGTTGCATAACCGCTTTGCTATCGCGCCGGGGCCCGCCAAGCAGAAGGGGAAGCGCCTGCTTCCCCTTCGACCCGCAGTACCTGCATGAACCTGGAGCGGGAAACGAGTCTCGAACTCGCGACCTCAACCTTGGCAAGGTTGCGCTCTACCAACTGAGCTATTCCCGCGTGAGCTCGACATTATAACGGCACTCCCGCGGCCTTCCAATCAGTGCGGGAGGCCGTCGCTGCCCGTGGCGGCCGGTGCAGGCGCCACGCCAGCAGCCTGGGGCGGTTTGGTCGCCGCGTCGGCCGGCGCAGCCGCCTCTTCGTCGGGCAAGGCTTGCGGACCTTTCTCGAGCGCCAGGTCCAGCACCTGATCGATCCACTTGACCGGAATGATCTCCAGCCGGTCCTTGGCGTTCTCCGGGATGTCCTGCAGGTCCTTGACATTCTCTTCCGGGATCAGCACGGTCTTTACGCCTCCACGGTGCGCGGCGAGCAGCTTCTCTTTCAAGCCGCCGATCGCCGTGACCTCGCCACGCAGCGTGATCTCGCCCGTCATCGCCACGTCGGCGCGCACGGGGATGCCGGTGAGCGCGCTCACGAAGGCAGTCGTCATCGCGATGCCGGCGCTCGGCCCGTCCTTGGGCGTGGCGCCATCGGGCACGTGGATGTGGATATCGCGCTTCTCGAAGAGCTCGTCCTTGATGCCCAGGCGCCGCGAGCGGCTGCGCACGACGGAGCGCGCCGCCTCCACCGACTCCTTCATCACGTCGCCGAGCGACCCGGTGCGGATGATGTTCCCTTTGCCGGGCATCACCGCCGCCTCGATGGTGAGGAGGTCCCCGCCCACCTCGGTCCAGGCGAGGCCGACCACTTGGCCGACCTGGTTCTTCTTCTCGGTGCGGCCGAAGTCGAACTTGCGCACGCCGAGGAAGTCGTTGAGGTTCTCCTCGGTGACGATGACCGTGCCCTCGTACTTCTTGAGCTGCTGGCCCTTCACCACCTTGCGGCAGATCTTGCTGATCTCACGCTCGAGCGAGCGCACGCCGGCTTCGCGCGTGTAGTAGCGGATGATGCCGAGGATGCCGCTCTCGGTGAGCTCGAACTCGCCTTCCTTCACGCCGTTGTTCTTCTGCTGCTTGGGCAGCAGGTAGCGCTTGGCGATGTTGAGCTTCTCGTCCTCGGTATAGCCGGCCAGCCGGATGACCTCCATACGATCGAGCAGCGCTGGCGGGATGTTCATCGAGTTCGAGGTCGCGACAAACATCACGTCGCTCAAGTCGAAGTCGACCTCGACATAGTGGTCGCTGAAGGTGTGGTTCTGCTCGGGGTCGAGCACCTCCAGCAGCGCGCTGCTCGGGTCGCCGCGGAAGTCCATGCCGAGCTTGTCGATCTCGTCGAGCAGGAACAGCGGATTGCGGGTGCCGACCTTGGACAGTGACTGCAGCACCTTGCCCGGCATCGAGCCGATGTAAGTGCGGCGGTGACCGCGGATCTCCGCCTCGTCGCGCATGCCGCCGAGCGCCATGCGCACGTACTTGCGCCCAGTGGCGCGCGCCACGCTCTGGCCAAGCGACGTCTTGCCCACCCCCGGGGGGCCTACAAGGCACAGGATGGGCGCCTTGACCTTGTCGACGCGCTGCTGCACCGCGAGGTACTCGAGGATGCGGTCCTTGACCTTCTCCAGACCGTAGTGGTCTTCGTTGAGAACCTCCTCGGCGAACGCCAGGTCGTGCTTGATCTTCGTCTTCTTCGCCCAGGGCAGGTTGACGAGGATGTCGATGTAGTTGCGCACCACGGTGGCCTCGGCCGACATGGGCGACATCAGCTTGAGCTTCTTCAGCTCGTTCTCCGCCTTCTTGCGAGCCTCCTTGCTCATCTTGGCGGACTTGATCTTCTTGTCGAGCTCCTCGAGATCGGCACCCTCCTCGCCGTCGCCGAGCTCCTTCTGGATGGCCTTGACCTGCTCGTTGAGGTAGTACTCGCGCTGGCTCTTCTCCATCTGGCGCTTGACACGGCCACGGATGCGCTTCTCGACCTGCAGGATGTCGACCTCGTGCTCAAGCAACTCGAGCAGCTTCTCCAGCCGCTTGGCCACCTCGAAGAGGTCGAGCACGGACTGCTTGGCCTCGAGCTTGAGTGGAAGGTGTGCGGCGATGGTGTCGGCCAGGCGGCCGGCATCGTCGATGCCCGCGATGCTCGTCAGGATCTCAGGCGGGATCTTCTTGTTGAGCTTGACGTACTGGTCGAAGTGCTGCGTCACGGCTCGGCGCAGCGCCTCGATCTCGGGCGAGGCCTCGGTACTCAGCGGCACCGGGGTCACCTCACCGGTGAAGTAGCCGTCGGTCTCGCTGATGCTCTGCGTGTCGGCGCGCTGCAGGCCCTCGACCAGCACCTTCACGGTGCCATCGGGCAGTTTGAGCATCTGCAGGATGCTGGAGACACAGCCAACGTCGAACATGTCGTCGGCCTTGGGCTCGTCCTTGCCGGCGGCCTTCTGGGCCACGAGCATGATCTGACGACCCGACTCCATCGCCGCTTCGAGCGCCTTGATGGACTTCGGCCGCCCCACGAAAAGCGGGATGACCATGTGCGGGAACACCACCACGTCGCGCAGGGGCAGCAGCGGCAGCGTGATGGGATCGGCTGGCAGGGGAATGTGGCCGGACATCTGGGACCTCTCTTTCACCGGTGCATCTGGGGCCCGGCGGGGGAATTGCAAGCTAACCTGGTCGATCGGGCAGGCGCGAAACCGCCCCAGTGCCTCGTCAGGCGCTCGCCTTGTGCTCGCGGTAGACGAGCAGCGGCTTGGCGCCGTCCTCGACGATGTGCTCGTCGATCACGACCTTGGCCACCCGGTCCATGGTGGGCAGGTCGAACATGGTGTCGATCAGGGAATGTTCCAGGATCGATCGCAGGCCACGCGCGCCCGTCTTGCGCGCCAGCGCCTTGCGCGCGATCGCGGCCAGCGCCGAGGGGCGGATCTCGAGCTCCACCCCGTCCATCGCAAAGAGCTTCTGGTACTGCTTGACGAGCGCGTTCTTCGGCTCGGTCAGGATCTGGACCATCGCCTCTTCGGTGAGCTCACCGAGGGTGGCCACCACCGGCAGCCGGCCGACGAGTTCGGGAATGAGGCCGAACTTGATGAGGTCCTCGGGCTCGACCGAGCGGAACAGGTCGGAAACCTTCTTCTCGCTCTTGCTGTGCACCGTCGCCGCGAAGCCGATGCCCGACTTCTCGGTGCGGTTCTGGATGACCTTCTCGAGGCCGTCGAACGCGCCGCCGCAGATGAACAGGATGTTCGTCGTGTCGATCTGCAGGAAGTCCTGGTTCGGGTGCTTGCGCCCGCCCTGCGGCGGCACGCTCGCCATCGTGCCTTCCACCAGCTTCAGCAGCGCCTGCTGCACGCCCTCGCCCGACACGTCGCGGGTGATGCTCGGGTTGTCGGCCTTGCGGCTGATCTTGTCGATCTCGTCGATGTAGACGATGCCTCGCTGCGCGCGCTCGACGTCGTAGTTGCAGTTCTGCAGCAGCTTCTGGATGATGTTCTCGACATCCTCGCCCACATAGCCCGCCTCGGTGAGCGTGGTGGCATCGGCGATGACGAACGGAACGTTCAGCAGCCTCGCCAGCGTCTGAGCCAGCAGCGTCTTGCCCGAGCCCGTGGGGCCGATGAGCAGGATGTTGCTCTTCGTGAGCTCGACCTCGTCCTTGGCGGCATTGCCGCCCATGTGCTTGAGGCGCTTGTAGTGGTTGTAGACGGCCACCGCGAGCGTGCGCTTGGCGATGTCCTGCCCGATGACGTACTGGTCGAGGATCGACTTGATCTCGGTGGGCACCGGCAGGTCGGACTTGCCGGCCTTCGCCGCCGGGGCGTCGGCCGGCACCTCGTCGCGGATGATGTCGTTGCAAAGCTCGATGCACTCGTCGCAGATGAACACCGACGGGCCAGCGATGAGCTTCTTCACCTCGTGCTGGCTCTTGCCGCAGAACGAGCAGTACAGAACCTTCTCGCTGGAGGCGCCCTTCTTGTCGGCCATGGAGTGCAGTACGCGCGGGGTTGCCCAAAGGATGCGGCCATGATAGCCGAAGGCCCCACGCCGGCACCGGGGCCGCAGGGGCTGAAAAGGGGGGGAAAACCACCGCGACAACCCACCCGGCGGGCGCCGGGCCGGCGGTCGGAATCAGGCGCGCTTGTCCAGCACCTGATCGATGAGGCCGTACTCCTTGGCCTCCGCGGGCGACATCCAGTAGTCGCGCTCCATGTCCGCGGCGATGCGCTCCACGGGCTGACCGGTGCGCTCGGCGTAGATCTTGTTGAGCTGCTCGCGGGTCTTGATGATCTCGCGCGCCTGGATCTCGATGTCACTCGCCTGACCCTGCGCGCCGCCACTGGGCTGGTGGATCATGATGCGCGAGTTGGGCAACGCGATGCGCTTGCCCTTGGCGCCGGCCATCAGGAGGAAGCTGCCCATGCTCGCCGCCATGCCCATGCACAGGGTCGAGACGTCCGGCTTGATCCAGTTCATGGTGTCGTAGATCGACAGGCCGGCACTGACGCTACCTCCCGGGCTGTTGATGTAGAGGAAGATCTCCTTGTCGGGGTTCTCGCTCTCGAGGAACAGCAGCTGCGCGCAAACCACGTTGGCCGTGGCGTCGCTGACCGGGCCGACGAGGAAGACGATGCGCTCGCGCAGCAGGCGGCTGTAGATGTCGTAGGCGCGCTCGCCGCGCCCCGACTGCTCGATCACCATGGGGACGTAGTTCAGTCCCACGGTCTCCTGCACGCTCATGCTCGGGTCTCCGGTCAGTTCATGGTCCTGGGCACGCGCCTCAGGTCGCCGTCATCAGCTCGTCGAACGGTAGCACCTTGTCGATGACCTTCGCCCGCGCCAGCACGAATTCGGTCACGTTGTTCTCGATCACCACGGCTTCCACTTCGGCCATGCGCTGGCGGTCGCCAAGGTACCAGTTCATCACCTCGGCGGGCTTCTCATAGCTCTGGCTCATCTCCTCGATGTGCGCGCGCAGCTGCTCCGGCTTGGCCTGCAGGTTGTTGGCCCGCACGAGCTCGCCCACCACCAGGCCCAGGCGCACACGGCGCTCGGCCTGCGGCTTGAAGATGTCGGCGGGGATCTCGGCCTTGTCGGCGTCCTTCACACCGCGCTGCTTGAGGTCGGCGCGCGCGTTGCTCACCATGCGCTCGGTCTCGTTCTCGACCAGCGCATTGGGCAGGTCGAGTTCGGCCAGCTTGCCCAGCGCATCCATCACGGCGCCCTTGTTGCGCGCCACGAGACGGAACTTCACCTCGCGCTCGAGGTTCTTCTTCACGTCGGCGCGCAGGCCTTCGACAGTGGCCTCCTTGATGCCGAGCAACTTGGCGAAGGCATCGTCCACGGCCGGCATGTGCGGCACCTCGATCTTCTTCACCGTCACGAGGAAGTCGGCCTCCTTGCCCGCCACTTCCTTGCCGGCGTAGTCGGCCGGGAACTGCAGCGGGAAGGTCTTGCTTTCGCCCACCTTCATGCCGCGCACCGACCGGTCGAACTGCTCCAGCATCTGGCCCTCGCCGATGATGAACTGGAAGGCATCGGCCTTGCCGCCGGCGAAGGGCTCGCCGTCGATCTTGCCTTCGAAGTCGATCGTCACTCGGTCGCCCTCGGCGGCACCCTCAGCGGCCGGGCGCTGGGCAAACGTGCGGCGCTGCTTGCGCAGGATGTCGATCGTCCGGTCGATGGCGGCGTCGGTCACCTCGGTGGCGACACGCTCGACCTCGGCCGTGGTGAGGTCCCCGAGCTTCACCTCGGGATAGACCTCGAAGGTGGCGTCGAAGGCCAGCTGACCCTCGGGCGCCTGGTCCTTCTGCGTGATGCGCGGCAGGCCGGCGACGCGCAGCTTGGCCTCCTGCGCCGCGTCGGCGAAGGCCTGGCCGACCTTGTCGTTGACCACCTCGTACTGCACCGAATAGCCGTAGCGCTGCGCCACCACGCTCATCGGCACCTTGCCGGGCCGGAAGCCGTCGGCCTTCACGGTGCGCGAAAGGCGCTTCAGGCGCGATTCGACCTCGCCGTGAATGGCCTGCGCCGGCAGCGTGAGCGTGATGCGGCGTTCGAGCTTCTCGAGGGTTTCAACTTGGACAGCCATGGTGCGTCTGCAGTGAGGTCGGTGGAAGATGTTCGGGTGGTGCGCGGGGCCGGACTCGAACCGGCACGCCTGTGAGGGCGTCAGGACCTAAACCTGGTGCGTCTACCAATTTCGCCACCCGCGCGATGGGTGGCCTGCTCGATCGATCGGTCGGACGGTCACTCGGTCGTCGTTCGGCCGATCGATCCGGCAGGCCCGCACTCGGCGCGGCCGAGCCGGCGAGTTTCGGCGAGCCGCGGATTCTAGCCGGCCGACCCGGGTACCCGCCCGCCGGCCGGGCGCGTCAAGGATCGGTTCAGGGCAGGCCCTCAGGCCCGCCGCACCCTGAACCACGCCGCATACATGGCGGGCAAGGCCAGAAGCGTCAGCGCCGTGGCAACGATGAGCCCGCCCATGATGGCCACCGCCATCGGCCCCCAGAACACGCTGCGCGTGAGCGGCACCATGGCCAGCACGGCCGCCGCCGCGGTGAGCACGATGGGCCGGAAGCGCCGCACGGCCGCCTCGACGATGGCGTCCCAGGCGGCCACGCCACGCCGGCGGTCCTGCTCGATCTGGTCGATCAGGATGACCGAGTTGCGCATGATCATGCCCATGAGCGCGATCACGCCGAGCAACGCCACGAAGCCGAACGGCCGGTTCAGCAGCAGCAGCGCCGCCGCCACGCCTGCAATGCCCAGCGGCCCGGTGAGGAAGACGAGCAGCGCGCGGCTGAAGCTCTGCAGTTGCAGCATGAGCAGCGTGAAGATGAGGAACAGCATCACTGGCACGCCGGCGGCGATCGAGCCCTGCCCCTTGCTGCTCTCCTCCACGGCGCCGGCGATCTGAATGCGGTAGCCGGGCGGCATCTTCGCCGCCAGCGCCTGCATCGCTGGCCACACCTGCGCGGTGACGGTGGCGCCCTGGACACCCTCGACGACGTCGCCCTGCACCGTGACGGCGAAATCTCGGCCCTCGCGCCACATGACGCCCGGCTCCCAGGCAAAGCCGACCTTGGCGATCTGTGTCAGCGGCACAGCGCGTCCGCTGGCGGTGGGCAGGTAGGCGTTGCCGAGGTCCGTGATGGCGTTGCGCTCCTCCAGCGGCTGGCGCAGCACGATGTCGACGAGCTTGTCGCCCTCGCGGTACTGGCCGATCGTGCTGCCCGAGAGGATGGTGCGTGAAGCCAACGCGATGCCCTGGCTCGAGACGCCGAGCGCACGCGCCTTGTCCTGGTCGATCTCCAGGCGCAGCACCTTGACCGGCTCGTTCCAGTTGTCGTTGACGCCGCGCATGTTGGGGTTGGCGCGCAGCAGTTCCTTGGCCTGGTCGGCCCAGGCGCGCACCACCTTCGCATCGACGCCGACGACGCGGAACTGCACCGGATACGGCACCGGCGGCCCGTTGGGCAGCAGCTTGACGCGGCCGCGCAGCTCCGGGAACTCGGTGGCCAGGATCTCCGGCAGGCGCACGCGCAGCGTCTCGCGCGTGGCCAAGTCCTTGGGCAGCACGATGGTCTGGCTGACGTTGGGCTGCGGAAAGATCTGGTCCAGCGGCAGATAGAAGCGCGGTACGCCGGCACCGATCCAAACGCTCACCGAAGCCACGCCGGGCTCGCGCATCATGCGCTGCTCGAAGCGACGGGCCGACGCCTCGCTCTGCTGGATCGTCGATCCCTCGGGCAGCCAGAGGTCGACCAGGATCTCCGGGCGGCTCGAGTCGGGGAAGAACTGCTGCTGCACACGGCCCATGCCGACGACGCCGAGCGCGAAGGTCAGCACCGTCAGGCCGATGGTGATCCAGCGATGCTGGACGCACCAGTTCACGGCGGCGCGGAAGCGGCTGTAGAACGGCGTGTCGAAGAGCTCGTGCGGCTGCGCGTCGGCACCTTCGGCCCTGGCCTTCGTGTGCAGCAGCGCCGCGCCAAGGTAGGGCACGAAGTACACCGACACAAGCCAAGAGATGACCAGCGCGGCCGAGGTGACGGCGAAGATTGCGAAGGTGTACTCGCCCGTCATGCTCTGGGCCAGGCCGATGGGCAGGAAGCCTGCCGCCGTGATGAGCGTGCCCGTGAGCATGGGCATCGAGGTGACCTCGTAGGCGAAGGTCGCCGCGCGCACCTTGTCGAAACCCTCTTCGAGCTTGCGCACCATCATCTCCACGGCAATGATGGCGTCGTCCACGAGCAGGCCCAGCGCGATGATCAGGCTGCCGAGCGAGATCTTGTGCAGCCCCACGCCCCAGTAGTACATCGTGACGAAGGTGATGGCGAGCACGAGCGGGATCGTGATGCCCACCACCAGCCCCGGCCAGATGTCGACGCGGAAGTACGGGAAGCCCTGGCGACGGTGCAGGCCGAGGCTGAGGAAGCTGACCCCGAGCACGACGATGACCGCCTCGACGAGCACGCGCACGAACTCGCCCACCGAGCGCACCACGGCCTGCGGCTGGTCCTGCACCTGCGTGAGCTCCAGGCCCACGGGCAGGTCGGCCTGGATGCTCCGGGTGGCGGTCTGCAGCGCCTTGCCGAGCGCCACGATGTCGCCGCCCTTGGCCATCGAGACGCCCAGCGCAATCACGTCGCGGCCCTGGTGGCGCACCTTCACTGTCGGCGGGTCGACGTAGTCGCGCCGCACGTCGGCGATGTCGGCCAGGCGCAGCATGCTCGCCGCGCCCGTGGCCGGGTTGACGGCGCGGATGGGCAGGCGGCGCAACTCCTCGACCGAGTTGAACTGGCCGCCGATGCGCACCTGCAGGTTCTCGCTGCCGGCGTTGAGCACGCCGGCACCCTCGACGGCGTTCTGGGCGCCGATCTGCGCGATGACCTGGTTCATGTCCAGGCCCAGCTGGGCCAGGCGGCGCTGCGAGATCTCGACGAACACCTTCTCGGCCTGCGCGCCGAAGATCTCCACCTTCGCCACGTCGGGCACGCGCAGCAACTGCTGGCGCACGCGCTCGGCAAACACGCGCTGCTCCTCGCGGCTGAAGCCGTCGGTCGAGAGGGCGAAGATGGAGCCGTAGACGTCGCCGAAGTCGTCGTTGAAGACGGGGCCGATCACGCCTTGCGGCAACGACGCGCGCATGTCGCCGACGCGCTTGCGCGCCTGGTACCAGCTCTGCGCGACCTCGCGCGGCGGTGCCGAGTCCTTCAGCTGCAGGAAGGTCAGGCTCTCGCCCGGCTTGGTGTAGCTGCGGATGATGTCGGCGTGCGGCACCTCCTGCAGCGTCTTCTCGATGCGGTCGGTCACCTGCTCGGCCACCTGTTGCGCGCTCGCACCCGGCCAGAAGGCCTGCACGACCATGGCGCGGAAGGTGAACGGCGGGTCCTCGTCCTGGCCGAGCTGGAAGTAGGCGGCGAAGCCCAGCACCAGCAGCACCACCATCAGGTAGCGCGTGAGCGCCGGATGCGCCAGCGCCCAGCGAGAGATGTTGAAGCGGCCACCCTCCGCCGCGGCAGAAGAAGGGGCTGGCGCCGGCTGCGCGGCGGCTGTGACGGTGTTCATCGCGAAGGGAGCATCGGCGAGGGGACGCGCTGGCCTTGGGGTCAGCGGGGTGCCGGAGTCGCCGAGCCGACCGAGGTCGGCTGTAGCGCGCCGCCGCCGGCCACCGGTGCGGTTGAGGCACCTGCGTCGGTGGCGCTGTAGTACTTCACCTTCTGCCCTTGGGTCAGTACGTGCACGCCGGCGGTCACGATCACCTGCCCGGGGTTCAGGCCCGAGGCGATGACGACCTCGTTGCCTTCGGCACCGGCCACGACCACCGGCTGCACCTTCACCGTCATCGAACCGGGGTCCAGCAGCCACACGGCCGTCTGTCCCTGCTGCTGCATGACGGCGGCCAGCGGCAGCTTGGTGACCCCCTGGCGGAGTGGCAAGGCGATCGACACCGTCAGAGTCTGGCCAAGCTGGACCTGGGCGGCGCCCAGGTCGGCCTTCACCTGGAAGGTTCGCGTCGCCGGGTCGGCTGCGGCCGCCACTTCGCGCACGGTCGCCGGTACCTGGGCGGACGCGCCCCAGGCACGCACCTGCAGCGCCCCCTGGCGACCGAGCAGAGCACGGACGGCGGACACGTTGTCCTCGGGCACCGCGAAGACCGCATCGCGCGGGCCATCATGGGCCAGCCTCATTACAGGCGACCCCGTGGCGAGGACGGTGCCTGGCTCGGCTTCGACCCCTGTGATGACGCCGGCCGCGGTGGCCGCGAGCGTGGCGTAGCCGGCTTGGTTGCGCTGCACTTCGGCCTGGGCCCGCGCCTGCTCGGCCTGGGCGCGGGTGGCTCTGAGCGAGGCTTCCCGGCGCTCGAGTTCCAAGGCACTGATGAAGCCCTGGGCCCGCAGCTGCTGAAACCGCTTGAATTCCGCCGCCGCCAGCTCGTATTGGGTCGCCGCCGCCTCGGCGGCCGCGGCAGCCGCCTCCTGCCCGAGCCGCAGATCGCCGGCGTCAAGTTGTGCGATGACCTGGCCGGCCTTCACGCGCTGGCCCACCTCCACCTGGCGGCTGACCATCTTGCCGCCGACCCGGAAGCCCAGGCGCGATTCCGTGCGCGCGCGCACCTCGGCAGCGTACTCGTGCGTTCCTGCGGCCACGCCGCTGGCCACCGTCATGGTGCGTACCGCACGTACCGGTTCCGGCGCCGGCGTCGGCTTGCTGCACGCCGCCAGGACGGCGGCCGCGGCCAGGAGGCTGGCAAAGGCCATGCCCTGCCGGGCCTCGAGAGGCCTCCTTGCCGGGCGATGCGGGCCGGATTCGACTGCGGCAGTAGGCACGTTCATGGTTCATTCCTGGCCCCGCTGACCTGGGTGGATCGGGCTGGACACTTCTACTGACTGACCGGTCAGTAATGTAGTAAACACGTCCGGACCATGTCAACCGCCCCACTCCGGGCGCAGGGGTTTGGTCGGCCCCGGCGTTGGATGTCCGGGGCCAACGGCCGGTGTCCCAGGGAAGGGCTGGATCCGCTTGCACAATCGCCACGTGGGTGTTGGCCATTACGAGAACTTTCCGGTCGCCTCGGTGCTCTGCCCACCCAGGCTGCGCGCGCCCATCGTCGCCATCTACCGGTTCGCGCGCGTGGCCGACGACATCGCCGACGAGGGTTCGGCGTCGCCGCGCGAGCGGCAGCAACTGCTGCGCCAGTACCGCCAGGCGCTCGAGGCGGCCTTTGCCGTTCCGCCGGCGCCGCCCCCGGATGGAGCCTGGCCACACGTCTTCGGGCCGCTGGCGCAGCAGATCCGGGCGTTCCAGCTGCCGCCGCACCTGCTGCATGCCCTGCTCGATGCTTTCGAACAGGATGTGGACAACCCGCCCTACGCCGACCGCGACGCGCTGCTGGACTACTGCCGCCGCTCGGCCAACCCGGTCGGGCGCCTGCTGCTGCATCTGCATGGCATCGACGACGAACCCTCCCTCACGCGCTCGGATCAGATCTGCAGCGCGCTGCAGTTGGTCAACTTCTGGCAGGACCTGAGTGTCGACGGCCCGCGCGGGCGCCACTACGCGCCCGCGGCCGACTGTGCCCGGCTCGGCGTCACCCTCGCCGAGCTGCGCGAGCGTCGGGACAGCGACCGCGCGCGCGCCCTCGTGCGCGAACTCTGCGACTGGGCCGAGTCGCTGATGTTGGCGGGGGCGCCGTTGGCGGTGCGCCTTCCCGGGCGCGCCGGCTGGGAGTTGCGCCTCGTGGTGCAGGGTGGCCTGCGCATCCTGGAGAAGATCCGGCGCATGGACCACGCCAGCCTCGTGCAGCGGCCTCGGCTGACGGCGCTCGACCTGCCGCAGATGCTCTGGCGCGCCTGCTCGATGCCCGCCGCGGCCGTGCGCGCGGCCCAGGTGGCCGCGCCATGACGCCAGAGCAGTACGTGCGCGACAAGGCCGCGCGCAGCGGCTCGTCCTTCTACTACGCCTTCCTCTTCCTGCCGGCCGAACGGCGCGCCGCCATCACCGCCTTCTACGCCTTCTGCCGCGAGGTCGACGACGTCGTCGACGAGGTCTCCGACCCCGGCGTCGCGGCGGCCAAGCTGCAGTGGTGGCGCGCCGAGGTGGCCGCCGCGTTCAACGGCGCGCCCACGCACCCGGCGCTGCGCGCCTTGCAGCCGCATCAGGGCCCCTTCGGCATCACTGCCAAGCACCTGCTCGCCGTCATCGAAGGCTGCCAGATCGACCTCGACCAGACCCGCTTCCTCGACTACGCCGGCCTGCAGCGCTACTGCCACCTCGTGGCCGGCGTCGTGGGCGAGGTGGCGAGCAACATCTTCGGCCGCAGCCAGGAGACGACCGTGCGCTACGCGCACCGCCTGGGCTTGGCGATGCAGCTCACGAACATCATCCGCGATGTCGGCGAGGACGCGCGCCGGGGCCGCATCTACCTGCCGCTGGACGAGCTGCAGCGCTTCGGCGTCAAGGCCTCGGAGATCCTGCAGCGCAGTGCCCCCTGGGGCTACAGCGAGCGCTTCACCGCCCTCATGCGCTTCCAGGCCGGGCGCGCGCTCGAAGCCTACGACACCGCGTTCGCCGAGCTGCCCGAGGCCGACCGTGAGCGCCAGAAGCCCGGCCTCATGATGGCCAACATCTACCGCACGCTGCTCGAGGAGATCCAGCGCGGCGACTTCCAGGTGCTGCACCAGCGCACCTCGCTCACGCCGCTGCGCAAGCTCTGGATCGCGGCGCGCACGCACCTGCGCGGCCGATGACGGGCCGCCACATCGCCGTGGTCGGTGGCGGCTGGGCCGGCCTGGCCGCCGCCGTGCGATCCGTGCAGGCCGGCCACCGCGTGACACTTTTCGAGATGGCGCAACACCTGGGCGGGCGGGCTCGTTCGGTGCCGTTGCCCGGCCACGCCGCCGCACCGGCGCTGGACAACGGCCAGCACATCCTGATCGGCGCCTACGAACGCACCTTGGATCTCCTGCGCACCGTGGGCGGCCAGGAGGCCGAACTGCTGCGGCGCATGCCACTCGTGCTGCGCTACGCCGACGGACGCGGGTTGGCGCTGCCGCGCGGCCCGGTGTGGGTGGCCTTCGTGCGCGCGGTGGCCAACTGTGTCGGCTGGACCTGGTCGGACCGAGCGGCGCTGATCCGCGCCGCCGCCGGCTGGGCGCTCGACCGCTTCCGGTGCGACCCGACGCTGACTGTGGAGGCGCTTTGCCGCACCCTGCCGCCCACGGTACGCGAGTTGCTCATCGACCCGCTGTGCGTGGCTGCCTTGAACACGCCGGCGCGCGAGGCCAGCGCGCAGGTGATGCTGCGCGTGCTGCACGACGCGCTTTTCGGAGGGCGCGGCGCGGCCGATCTGTTGCTGCCGCGTCGGCCACTCGGCGAGGTGCTTCCCGAGCCTGCCGGCCGGTGGCTCGCCGCCCAGGGCGCGCTGGTGCGGATGGGCCAGCGCGTGGCGGCGCTGGGCGCCGCAGACG
>JALHOU010000027.1 GCA_022842825.1 Rubrivivax sp. | reverse complement strand
CGCCAACCGTCGGCGCGGCGGCCGGCCCGCCGGCGCGCGCCGCTTCGGGTGGCACGCGCGACCCGGCGGCCATCCTTTCGGGCGCGCCGGTGTCTGCACCAGGCGCTTCGGTGCCGCAGCGGTCCACCGCTGTCGGTGGTGAACCGTTCGTCTTCTTTGTGCAGGCCGGAGCCTATACACGATCGGAAGATGCCGAACAGCAACGCGCCAAGCTGGCCCTCATGGGCCAGACGGCCAACGTCAGCGAGCGCGAACAGGCTGGGCGTGTCGTCTACCGCGTGCGCGTGGGGCCTTTCCGTACGCGCGACGATGCCGATGCCCTGCTCGTCAAGCTGCAGGCCGCGTCTATCGATGGGCAGATCGTGCGTGTCGAGCGGCCCTGAGCGCCCGGCGACCGGCACGACACCCGCCGGCCTTCCATCCACCTCTCCTTCCCTGAATCCTGAAAGGATTTCCCATGTCCAACCGGCGTGACTTCTCTCGCCAGATCCTCGCCGCCGGCGCGGCCCTCGCGGCGCCTGAGGTCGTGCTGGCGCAGGCCGGTGCACCCGTCGAGGGGCAGCACTTCGCCAAGCTCTCCACACCCGCCCCGGTGTCGCTGCCCACGCCTGACAAGAAGGTCGATGTCGTCGAGTTCTTCTGGTACGGCTGCCCGCACTGCAACAGCTTCGAGCCGTTGCTCGAGTCCTGGATCAAGCGGCTGGCGCCTGACGTGTCGTTCCGGCGCGTGCACGTGGGCTTCGGGGCGCAGCACCAGATCCACCAGAAGCTGCACTACGCGCTTGAGGAGATGGGCGTGCTGGCCACGATGCATCGCAAGGTCTTCGCCGCCATGCACGCGCCGAGCAACCGGCGCCAGCTCATCTCGGACAGCGACATCAGCGCCTTCGGCACCGAAAGCGGCATCGACGGCGCCAAGCTGGTGGCGACCATGAAGTCGTTTGGCGTCAATACCAAGGCGGCGCGCGCCCGGCAGCTGACCGACGCCTACAAGATCGACGGCGTGCCGGCGCTGGGTGTGCAGGGGCGCTGGTACACCTCGGGCAGCCTGGCTGGCTCGCTGGAGCGCATGGTGGCGGTGGCCGATTTCCTGATCGGCCGCGCGCGCGCCTGATCGCCGGGCGCCGCGTCGCGCCGCCCGCTCCGGCGACCGAGAGCGCACTTCCTGCTGCCCAACCGGCCGCCGGCCCGAAGGCTGCGGGCCCGCCGCGGCCGTGGCGTGAGGTAAACCTCGCGGTAAGCGCCCCGGTGCGCATCAACTCGTGTCTAGAATGGCATGCAACTTGCATGCCACCTGATGATCTCCCGCCGATTCCCCGCTTCCAGGCTGACCGCCTCCATGCTGCCGGCCGCTGCCCTGGCGATGCTGTGTGCGGCCGCACTGCCGCCGCAGGCTCGCGCCGAGAAGGCCGATCGCAGCAAGCCCATGGTCGTGGAAGCCGACCGGCCCGGCACCGTGGACCTGCAGCGCCAGGTGGTGGTCTTCAATGGCAACGTCGTCATCTCGCAGGGCACGATGGTGCTGCGCGCCGACCGCGTCGAGATGCGCGAGATGCCCGATGGCTTCCGGGCCGCCAACGCCATTGGCGGCAACGGCCGGCAGGCGAGTTGGCGCCAACGCCGTGACGGCGCTGGCGATGAAGTCGTCGAGGGCGTGGCCGATCGCATTGAGTTCGACGGCAAGGCCGACACGTTGCGCTTCATGGGCAACGGGTCGGTGCGCCGGCTGCGGGCGGGCACCGTGGCTGACGAGATCACCGGCGCCACCATCGTCTGGGACAACCTGGCCGAGGTCTTCCGCGTCGAAGGGGGCACCCCGACGGCGGCCAACCCGGGTGGCCGGGTGCGTGTGGTGCTGAGCCCGCGGGTCGAGCCGGCCTCGGCGGCTGCTTCCGGCGCCGCCGCCGGCAACGCGCCGGCCGCCGTGCCACTGACGCCCAGCCGCGGGCTTGGCGGGGACCGGCGTTGAGCGCCGGCGGCCCCCCGACCGGGCCGACAGCGCCCGGCGCGATGCCCGTTGCACCCACCGCCGCGGCGCCCCTCGCCGCAAGCCGCCTCGAAGCCGAGCACCTGCAAAAGCGCTACGGCCCGCGCACCGTCGTGCGGGACGTTCACCTCGCCGTCGCCGCGGGCGAGGTCGTCGGCCTGCTTGGCCCCAATGGCGCCGGCAAGACGACCACCTTCTACATGGTGGTTGGGCTCGTGCGTGCCGACGCGGGCGAGATCCGCATTGACGGCAAGCCGGTGCAGGAGTTGCCGATCCATCAGCGTTCCCGCCTGGGCCTTTCGTACCTGCCGCAGGAGGCGTCGATCTTCCGCAAGCTCACGGTGGCCGAGAACATCCGTGCCGTGCTCGAACTGCAGCGCGGCCCCGATGGCCGGCCGCTGCCCGGCCGGCGCATCGACGAGCTGCTCGACAAGCTGCTCGCCGACCTCGCCATCGAGAAGCTGCGCGACTCGCCCGCGCCCGCGCTGTCGGGCGGCGAGCGCCGGCGCGTCGAGATCGCGCGCGCGCTGGCGACGCAGCCGCGCTTCATCCTCCTCGACGAGCCGTTCGCCGGCGTCGACCCGATCGCCGTCATCGAGATCCAGCGCATCATCGGTTTCCTGCGCGCGCGCGGCATCGGCGTGCTCATCACCGACCACAACGTGCGCGAGACGCTGGGCATCTGCGACCGCGCCTACATCATCAGCGAAGGCAGCGTGCTCGCCGAAGGCACGCCCGCCGATATCGTCGCCAACGCCGAGGTGCGCAAGGTCTATCTCGGCGAGCACTTCAAGATGTAGCCATGGTGCAACCTGGCTCTTCGTCGCTGCGCCCCCCCGGGCACCCGGGTTCTGCCTCTCCCGCGGGCCGGGCCGTCGGCGAGTCGCCTTCCGCCGCGCCGAGGACCATGCCATGGGCATGAAGCCCACGCTGCAGGTCCGGCTCTCGCAGCACTTGGCGCTGACCCCGCAGCTGCAGCAGTCGATCCGCCTGCTGCAACTGTCGACGCTGGAACTGCACCAGGAAGTCGGGCAGATGCTGGAGCAGAACCCCTTCCTCGATGTCGAGGAGGAGGTCCCCAACCCCTTCGAGACGCCGCTGGATCGCCCGCCGGCCGATGCCTTGCCGGCGGACCGCATCGACGAGCCTTACGAGCGCGCCCAGGCGGGCGCGGAAAACGGTGTTGACCGCGGCGCAGACGGCAGCGGTGACAGCGGCGAGGTGCTGGGCGAGATGCGCGCCGACGACTTCGGCACGCCCGGCCGCGACGACTGGGAGAACGGCACCGAGGGGGACGACTTCGACGGCATCCGCGAGACGCCCGGCCGCGTGCAGCGCGACGGCGGCGACGACGATGGCGATATGTCCGAGCGGCGCGGCGCCGACCTCTCGCTCACCGAGCACCTGCGCCGCCAAGTGATGGCGATGCGCCTTTCGCCCGAGGACCGGGCGGCGCTGCTGGTGCTGATCGAGTCGCTGGATGCCGACGGCTACCTCGCCGACCCGCTGGAGGAGATCGGCGCGCGGCTGCTCGCGATGGGCGTGACCTCACCCGCGGAGGCGGCACCGGTCGGCAACGGCGAGATGCCGATCGAGCCGCCCGATGCCGGCGAGGCGCTGCAGGACCGCCTGCGCTGCGCCTTGCGCTGGCTGCAAAGCCTGGACCCCCCGGGTATCGGCGCGCGCGACCTCGGCGAGTGCCTGGCACTGCAAATCCGCCACCGGCCGCGCGGACCGGCTCGCACGCTGGCCCTGCGCATCGCGCAGAACTACCTCGAGCTGCTCGCCAAGCGCGACATCCGCCGGCTGATGTCGCTTACCGGCGCCAGCGAGGAGCAGGTGCGCGAGGCACAGGCGTTCATCGTTGCCTGCGAGCCCAAGCCGGGGCGGCCGTTCGCCGACGCCGAGTCGCACATCGTCGTGCCCGACGTCATCGTGCGCAAGTCAGGGCGCGGGTTGTCGGTGACGCTGAATCCGGACGTCATGCCCAAGCTGCGCATCAACGACCTCTATGCACAGGCGGCGCGCGCACAGCGCGGCGCACACGCCAACCCGGGCCTCTCGGCGCGGCTGCAGGAGGCGCGCTGGTTCGTGAAGAACGTGCAGCAGCGCTTCGACACCATCCTGCGCGTCAGCCGCGCCATCGTCGAGCGCCAGCGCGCCTTCTTCACGCACGGCGCCATCGCCATGAAGCCGCTCGTGCTGCGCGAGATCGCCGACGAGCTCGGCCTGCACGAGAGCACCATCTCGCGCGTCACCACCGCCAAGTACATGGCCACGCCGCAAGGCACCTTCGAGCTCAAGTACTTCTTCGGCAGCTCGCTCAACACCGAGGCGGGCGGCAACGCCAGCTCGACAGCCGTGCGTGCGCTGATCCAGCGCTTCGTCGCCGCCGAGGACGCCGCGCATCCGCTCTCCGACAGCCAGATCAGCCAGATGCTCGAGGAGCAGGGCATCCAGGTGGCGCGGCGCACCGTGGCCAAGTACCGCGAGGCGCTGAAGATCGCGCCGGCGGCCTTGCGCAAGAAGCTGTGAGCGCAGCCGCGCCCCGGCGCGTGCCGGCGCCGCTGGGGCCGGGCCCGGCAGGCGGCGACGCATCTCGTCCGCCGTCGGGCGCCCCCGGCGGCCCGCGGGGCTCGGGGGCCGGCCCGGCATCCGGCCGGGCGCCCGCGAACCTGCGCATCGCGGCGAACCTGTTCCTGCCCTGCCCGCAGGGCGTGGAGGAACTGCTTGCCGACGAAGTGCGCGTCCTGCTCGAAGAGGCGGACGCCGTGGAGCCCGGACGCGGAGGCGTCTTCGTGCGTGGCGACGAACGCGTCGCAATGCGCCTGAACCTGGAGAGCCGGCTCGCCACCCGCGTGCTGTGGCCCCTGGTCGAGGGCGGCTACCGCGACGAGCACGACCTGTACGAGCTGGCGCGACGCGTGCCGTGGACGCTGTGGATCACGCCGGCGCAGACGTTGAAGGTCGACGTCAGCGCGCGCCGCTCGCCGCTGACGAGCCTGAACTTCGCCGCGCTGCGCATCAAGGACGCAGTGTGCGACCACCTGCGCGACGCCACCGGCGCGCGGCCGAGCGTGGACACGCGCCGGCCGGACCTGCCGCTCGTGCTCTTCGCAGGCGAGCATGACGCAGCGCTGTACGTCGACCTGTCTGGCGAGCCCCTCTTCAAGCGCGGCTGGCGCGACGACACCGGCGAGGCGCCGCTGAAGGAGACGTTGGCCGCCGCGATGCTGGCCGCTGCGGGCTGGCGGGGCCGCGCCGAGGACGGGTCGCTGCTCGACCCGATGTGTGGCGCCGGCACCATCGCCATCGAGGCGGCGCAGATCGCCTGCGCCATCGCGCCCGGGCTTGCGCGGCGCTTCGCCTTCGAGCGGCTGGCGCCGTTCAGGCCTCACGCGGCCGCCTGGCGCGAGATGGTTGCGGCGGCGAAGGCGCGGGTGCGTGCACCGGCGGTGCAGGTGTTCGCCGGCGACGTGAGCTTCCGAATGACCGACTTCGCGGCGCGCAATGCCGAGCGGGCCGGCGTGCGCCACGCCATCGAGTTCAGGGCCGGGGACGCGCTGCAGCGCCCGCCACCGGCAGAGTACGGCACGATGGTGCTCAATCCACCGTACGGCGAACGCATCGAGGCCAAGGGCAGCTGGCGCCGGCCGGCGCACGGCGGCCCGGAGGTGGCAGCGCCCGTGGCCGAGGCGCAGGTGGCTGCGGGCACGGCGCGCGAAGGCTTCGAGGGCGGTGGCTCAGCCGGCGACTTCTTTGCCTCGTTGGCCTCGCACTGGAAGCGTCACTATCCTGGCTGGACGGCCTGGGTGCTCAGCCCCGAGTTGCGCCTGCCGTCGTTGATGCGACTGAAGGAGAGCCGGCGCGTGCCGCTATGGAACGGGCCAATCGAGTGCCGGCTCTTCCGCTTCGACCTTGTGGCAGGGTCGGCCCGCGGCTGAGCGGCCGGCGGCCCGGCGCAAGCTGGTGTGCGGGCCGGGCACTCCACTTGCGCGCAGACTGCCCACCTGGGTCAGCGGGCATCGTCGTCCCCGGCTGCGCGCAGCGCCTGCAGCGTTGCCGCGAGGTCCTGCCACAGAGCAGCGGCACGCGCCGCGTCTGCGTCGGCGGCTGCCTCTTCCATCATTCGCGCGCGGGCGGCTGCCGGTTCGTGCCCCAGCATCGTGAGCACGCTCTTGAGACTGTGCGCCAAGCGGCGCATCGCGGGCGCGTCGCTGCCGGCGGCGACCTCGTTGCCCTGGCGCAGGTCCTCCGCGAACTGCGCCAAGCACTGCTGGCGGTATATCTCGTACAGCGTGCGCTCGCCACCGAAGTAGCGTTCGACGGCCGCCGTCTCGAGGGCGGTCCCGGGCCTTGCAAGCACGGCTGCACGAGTCGAGGGGATGGCCCCGCTCGCTGCGACGCGCGCGCGAGCCACCGTCTCTTGGAGCGCCGCCAGTGACACCGGCTTGGAAAGCACCTCGGTGACGCCGATGGCGTCCAGGCGAGCACGCGTCGTGCGATCGATGCCTGCGCTGAAGGCGATGCGCGTCAGGCCGGCGCGCGGGCCGAGCTCGGCCAGCAGATCCAGGCCGTTGCCATCGCCGAGCATGAGGTCGGCGATGACGACGTCGATCTCGCCGCTGCCCAGCAGCGCCCGTGCTTCGCCCAGGCTGGCAGCCATGGCCAGCTGCAGCGACTCGTCCTCCAGGGCCATGGCGACGAAGCGGCGGATCGAGGCGTCGTCCTCGATCAGCAGCACGCGTAGCGCCTCAGGCATCGAGATCCTGCGGCACGAGCAGCGTGCGCAGCAGGGGCGGCAGTTCGGCCACGAGCCGCGGCTTGTGCACCACCGGCACGTCCTGCAACGCGAAGGCGTAGGGCTCGCGCTGCGCCTCGTCCAGCGACGTCACGACGACGAGCTGCATGCCAGCGAACTGCGGATGCAGCCTGAGGCTGCCGATGAGCGCGGCGCCGTCGATGCCCGGCAGCAGAATGTCGACGATGAGCAATCGCGGTCGCAGCCGACCGGCCATCGCCAGCCCGGCGATCCCGTCGTCGGCGACCTGCAGGTCCACGCCCGGGAAGTGCTGCCTGACCAGCAGGCTGATGAGGTTCTGGAAGTGCTTGGAGTCCTCGATCAGCAGCACCACGGGCGTGTCGGGCTCGCCGGCCTCGGCGGCCGCAGCCGCCACGGCGGCAGGCTCGCGCGCGGTTTCGGCCGTGCGCTGGGCGGAGCGGGCTGTCGCGTTTGCGGCGAGGCCGCGCTCGGCGCGCCAGCGCTCCACCGAATCGCGCAGGATCCGGCGGTGGCCGCCCGGCGTCTTCCATGCCGCGAGTTCGCCACGGTCCACCATCAACTGCACCGAACGCACCGCCATGCCCAGCAGGCGCGCGACCTCCAGCGTCGAGTAGGTGTCGGACATGCGGGTATG
This sequence comes from Rubrivivax sp., assembly GCA_022842825.1. GTDB lineage: Bacteria > Pseudomonadota > Gammaproteobacteria > Burkholderiales > Burkholderiaceae_C > Rubrivivax. The sequence continues at coordinate 24,946 of JALHOU010000027.1, read as the reverse complement.
GCCGTTCGTGATCAGGTTTCGAGCAATTCTGCCGTCTTGCGACCGCGAAGATCGGCAGATGGCCAAAATGCTAAAAACGTTCTCAGTGACAATCTGATCATGATGCTGACGACCGAACATGAGCTCGCGGCCCACGCCGAGGCGCCGGGCGACACCTGCTTCGATCCCGGCGCTTTCGGCCAGATGATGCGGCTGGTCACCGACCTGCGCCGCCTGTACCGGGAGCGCAACGAGGCGCTGCAGGAGGTCGCGCGGGCGCATCACGAGGCGCTCTTCAGGCTGGCGCTGGCGGCCGAGACGCGCGACGACGAGACCGGCGTGCACATCGTGCGCATCGGCTTCCTGGCCGAGGCCCTGGCGCTGGCCGTCGGCCGCAAGGCCGACGAGGCGGCGATGCTGCGCCAGGCCGCGCCGCTGCACGACGTGGGCAAGATCGGCATCCCCGACGACGTGCTCAAGAAGCCCGGCCCGCTCCTGGCCGACGAGCGCGCCGTGATGGACCAGCACCCGGTGCTTGGCGCTGGCATCCTCGGGCAGTCGCGCATCCCGCTGTTCCACATGGCCGCGGACGTCGCGCTCACCCACCACGAGCGGTGGGACGGCAGCGGCTATCCACACCGCCTCGCCGGCGGGGCGATCCCGCTCAGCGGCCGGCTGGTGGCCGTCGTCGATTTCTTCGATGCGCTGACGATGGATCGCTGCTATCGCAGGGCCTTCAGCGACGAGAAGGCACTCGAGATGCTCGCCGCGCAGCGCGCGCGCGCCTTCGACCCGCGCCTGGTCGACGCCTTCCTGGCCGAGGCGCCCAGCTTCATGGCGCTGCGAGACCGCATCAACGCCGCGCGGCCCCGCTTCGGCGCCTTGCGCGACGGGCTGCCCGAGCCCGCGCAGGCCTGAGGCCGCGATGGCCGCCACAGACCCCGGCCTCGCCCTGGCCGGTGCCCTCGAGGCCGCCGCGTCGTGGGCGGCGCCGCTGGCGCTGCTGCTCGTCAGCGGGCTGGCGGCGTGGGCCTTGCGGCGCTTGCGTTCGCGCGAGCAGGCGCTGGCAGCCGTCGCGGCGCGCGAGCGCGACCTGAGTGCCATCGTCGAGAGCGTCCAGGCGCTGCTGTTCCGGACCGACGCGCAGGGCCGCCTGACGTTCGTCAACGCCCGTTGGGGCGCGGCCACCGGCGGGCAGGAGGTCGCGGCGATCGGCCGCCCGTTGGCCGACTGGGTGGCGCCCGAGTCCGCCGCCGCCACACGGGCCCTCTTCGGCGGTGGCGAAGGACCTCGTACGGCCGTCGTGCAGATGGGGCAGGCCGGCCGCTGGCGGCGCTTCGAGGTCGCCGTGCTGCCGCTGAAGGCCGGGCAACGCCTCGTTGGCTATGCCGGCAGCGCCGCCGACGTGACCGAGCGCGAGCAGGCGCGCCAGCGCCTGCAGTCGCAGCTGGACTTCATCGGCCAGCTGCTCGAGGTGATGCCGCTGCCGGTGTCGATGCTCGATGCCGACAACCGCTACCAGTCGGTGAACCAGGCCTGGGAGGAGTTCACCGGCCGCCGCCGCGCCGAGGTGGCCGGCCGGCGCGCGCGCGACTACCTGTCCGCGGAGGAAGCCGTCCTGCACGACGTGCGCGACCGCGAGCTGCTGCGCCTGGGAGGCAGCGCGCGCTACGAGGCCTCGCTCCTGCACCGCGACGGCTCGCGTCGCGACGTGGCCATCAGCAAGGCCGCCGTGCCCGGCCCGGACGGCCGGCCGGCCGGCGTGCTGGTGGCCTTCATGGACGTGAGCGAGTTTCGCGACGCGGAGCGCGCCGTGCGCGAGGCGCGCGACATCGCCGAGGAGGCCTCGCGCGCCAAGAGCGAGTTCATCGCCAACATCAGCCACGAGTTGCGCACGCCGCTGCAGTCGATCATCGGCTTCTCCGAGCTCGGCCACCTGCGCAGCAAGGAGCCCCGGCTCGGCGCCATGTTCGGCGACATTCACGCCGCCGGCGAGCGCATGCTGGCTCTGGTGAACGACCTGCTCGACGTGTCCAAGATCGAGAGCGCCGTGGGCACCTTCCACCTCGAGCGCATCGACGTGCGCACCCTCGTGCGCGAGGTGCTGCGCGAGCTGCAGCCGCTGCTGGCCGAGCGCCGCCTGCACGTCGAGCTCGGCCTGTGCGAGGCGCCGATGGTGGCCAAGGTCGACCCGCTGCGCTACCAGCAGGTGCTGCGCAACCTGCTCGCCAACGCCATCCGCTTCTCGCCGCCCGGGCAGACGATCGAGGTCACCGGGGACATCGATGCCGAGAACCAGGTCCACGTCTGCGTCCGCGACCACGGCCCGGGCATCCCGCCAGCCGAGCTGGAAGCCATCTTCCAGGCCTTCGTGCAGTCGAGCAAGACGAAGGACGGTTCGGGCGGCACCGGTCTCGGCCTGACCATCAGCCGCAAGATCGTCGAGGCGCACGGCGGCCGCATCCACGCCGAGAACGCCCGCGGCGGCGGCAGCGCCTTCCACGTGCGCGTGCCCGGCCGCACCGGCGACACGCTCACGCTCGGCTGACCCCTCCGGGAATTGCCTGCGCAAGCGTGAAGCAGTTCCTTCTGCTCAAAATGATAGAAATGGCATCATGCGTTCCAAGGAGACCGACATGCATGCATCACTGACCGAACTGCTCGAGAACCTGCGCCCAGGGCTGCTGTGGGTGACGCGCGAAGGCATCGTGCGCTACGCCAACGGCGAGGCGGCGGCCCGCACCGGGCTTGCGCCCGGACGCAAACTGTACGACCCGGACCTCGCGAAGGCGGTCTCGCAGTCGGTGGCCGGTCGTGTGCCGCGCGCCGTTGCTGCCGCCGGAGTGGTCGGCGCAGGGGCCAGCAACGTCGAGATGAAGTGCCGCGTCATCCCGGGCCTGGCGCAGGACGATGCCTTCGTCCTCATCGGGCCGCAGATCGGCCAGGACGACGGCTCCGGCTTCGACAACCTGATGCAGGCCATCCGCACGGATGTGCGCGAGCCGCTGCGCGGCGCGCGCGCGGCGCTGGAACTCGTGCAGTCGCACTCCGGCGCGGGCGAGATCGAGGCGCTGGCCGATGGCGTGGGCCAGGTGCTCGACGTCGTGGACAAGCTCGTGGACCTGGCCAGCCTCTGGGGCAGCGGCACCCTGCTGGCCAACGACCGCATCGAGCTGTGGCCGATGCTGCAGCACGTGTGGGCCGAGATCGAGCCGCTGGCGATGGACCGCGCCGTGAAGGTCCGCTTCCACGCCCAGACCGGCGCCGACAGCCTGGCCACCCTGTACGGCAGCGAGCGCTGGCTCAAGCGCGTGTTCGCCGAGTGTCTGGACGCTGCCGTGCGCGCCACGCAGCGCGGCAGCCTGCTCGAGATCGAGCACCGCCAGATGGGCGCGCGTGCGCTCATCGTGTTCCGCAATTGCGGCGTCTTCGCCGCCCGCAACAGCGCCGCGGCCGGCGTGCCGATGCCTGCGCGTGCCAAGGTGGCAACGCCCAAGCAGCCTGTGGCCGGCGCGCGCGAGCAGATCGGCCTCAAGCTGTGCCAGCACATCGTCTCGCTGCACGGCGGCCAGCTGCGCGAGGAGCACGAGGACGGCCAACGCAACTTCCTCATCGAACTGCCCACCGGTGCGCCGCATCGCGATGCCGCCCCGCAACTGGACATCGCCCAGGCGCAGCGTTACGCCAGCGACCTGGCCGCGCTGATGAACCGCGCCCGCAGGCACGCCGCCCCCGCCGCGTTGCCGGCCGGCGCAGAAAGCCGTTGAGCCGACCGCCCTGGTGCGCGACCCGCCGAGCCTGCCGACACAAGCCAACCGTACCGACACCCCGAACCCTCCGGAGGCACACATGAACCGCGTCCTCATCGTCGAAGACCAGTCCGACATCCGCAAGCTCATCCGCATGACCCTCGAGTTCGAGGCCTACGAGATCCACGAGGCGTGCGATGGCGCGGGCGGCCTGCGCATGGCGCGCGCGGTGACGCCGTCGATCGTGCTGCTGGACGTGATGATGCCCGGCGAGATGGATGGGCTGCAGGTGTGCCAGGCGATCAAGGCCGACCCCAAGCTGCGGCACGTGAAGGTGGTGCTGCTCACCGCGCGCGGCCAGGCGCGCGACCAGGAAGCCGGCCGTGCCGCGGGAGCCGACGAGTACCTTGTCAAGCCCTTCAGCCCGCTGCAGCTCATCGACACCATCGAGCGCCTGATGGCCACGGCCTGAGGTGGTCGCTCCCATGTCCTCCCCTGTGTTCGAAGGGCCTGCGGACGCGCCGGCGGCCACTCTCGGCCGGAGCGGCCGCCCGCTGCGCCTGCAGATCATCTGGCTGCTGGCCCTGGTCACGGCCATCGCGATGGCCGTGCTGGCGCAGGTTTCCACCTGGCGGCTGCAGCAGGCGGCCGCTGCCTCGGAACAGGCCTGGGTCCAGGCGCTCGCGCAGGCGGCCGCCGGCCAGGCCGCGCGGCATCTGGTGACCGGCGACCGCGCCGGGCTGGAGCAGGCCCTGCGCGACATCGCCGCGATGCCCGCCACCCGGGAGGTGCACGTCGTCGACCGCGATGGCCGAAGCGTCCTGCGGCTGATCCAGAAGGACGACGGCCGCGTCGCGCAGCCCGAGTCGAGCGGCACCGCAGCGACCATGGCCGGCCCCGGCAAGGGTGGCCCGGCGGATGCCGACGGCACCCTGCGCGCCTGGGCGGGCGCCGGCCCGGGCAGCACCCTGGGCAGCGTGGGCATCGCCTACCGGTTGCCGGCCGAGGAACACCCCTTCAGCAACCTGCGCAACGACGTACTGCTGGCCGCAGCCTTCGTCGGCCTGCTGATGCTGGCGGTGACCTCCTGGTTCGTCGCCCGGGCGGTCAGCCCGCTGCAGCGTCTGGCGCGCTTCTCGCGCGGACTGGCCGGCGGCAGCGGGCAACGCATCGAGGTCCACACCGGCAGCCGCGAGGTGGCCGAGCTGGCCGACGCGCTGAACGAGGCTTCGACCGCCCTGCACTTGCAGCTGGCCGCCCTGCGCGAGCACGACACGGCCCAGGCAGCGCTGTTGAACGCCGTGCCCGACGCGCTCATCGGCATGGACGGCGAGTGCCGTGTGCGCATCGCCAATCCAGGCGTGCGCTCAGTGTTCGGGCTCGAGCCCGAGCAGGCCGTGGGCCTGTCTCTGGTGGCCATGCTGCCCGGGCTCACCGCCGAAGAGGTCGAGACGCGCACCATGCAGGGTCTGTACATGCGCTCGACGCGGTCGCACGTGGCCCGCTTCGAGACCGAGGCCATGCGCAGCGACGGCACGCCCTTCCCGGCCGAGGTGTCGCTGACGCGAATCGACACTTCTGAGGGGCCGCGCTACGCCGCCCTCGTGCGCGACCTCACCGAGGCGCGCATGTCGATGGACCTCGTGCACCTGTACGGCCGCGCGCTGGAGTGCACCACCAACGGCATCGTCATTTCCGACGTCAGCATGCCCGCGCAGCCGGTCTTCTACGCCAACCCGGCCTTCTACCGCATCACCGGCTTCGAGCCGATGGACGTGATCGGCCGCAATTGCAGCCTGCTGCAGCGCGACGACGTGCAGCAGCCCGAGATCGACGAGCTCCGCCGTGCCGTGGCCGAGCGGCGCAGTGCGCAGGTGGTGCTGCGCAACTACCGCAAGGACGGCACCCTGTTCTTCAACGAGCTGGCCATCGCGCCCGTGGGCGAGCCCGACGGCAGCGTGCGCCACTACGTCGGCGTGCTCAACGACGTCACCGACCGCGAGCGCGCGCGCATGGCGATCGCCGAGCGCAGCGCGCGCCTCAACGCGGTGTTCGAGTTGAGCCCGGATGGGTTCGTCGTGTTCGACGGTGACTCGAAGCTCGTCTACTGCAACCCCGCCTTCCTGGAGATGACGGGCTGGCACGCCGACCCCGACATCGTCGGCCTCGGTGTGCAGGAATTCGAGGCGCGCATGCTCGCGCAGTGCGAGGCCGGCCCGGCGCAGCAGCCGCGGCCGCTGGCCGAGGTCCTGGTCCCCGGAGGCGATCAGGCGCCCGAGACGATGCTGCTCACTCGGCCCGAGCGGCGCGTGCTGGACCGCGTGGCGCGCAGCCCGCACGACGGGCACGTGGAGACCATCCTCTTCTTCCGCGACGTCACGCGCGAAACCGAGGTGGACCGCATGAAGAGCGAGTTCCTCACCACGGCAGCGCACGAACTGCGCACGCCGATGGTCAGCGTATTCGGGTTCACCGAGCTGTTGCTGCGACGGCAAGTGCCGGAAGAGCGGCGCCGCGACATGCTCGAGACGATCCACCGCCAGGCCTCCTTGCTGATCCACATGGTCAACGAACTGCTCGACCTGGCGCGCATCGAGGCCCGGCAAGGCAAGGACATCAAGCGCACCCAGTGCGGCATTGCCGAGCTCGTCGGCGGCGCGGTCGAGCCGCTGCGGGTCGGCCCTCGCGGCAACGACATCGTCGTCGAGCTGGCCGACGGCGACGCGCTCATCTTCGTGGACAAGGACAAGACGCAGCAAGCCCTGACCAATGTGCTCTCCAACGCCGTCAAGTACTCGCCCCGCGGCGGGCCGATCGTCGTCACCACGCGCAACGGTGAGCTGCGCGGCCAGCCTGCGCTGGGCGTGCGAATCGTCGATCGCGGCGTCGGAATGAGCGAGGAGCAGGTCGCCCGGGTGTTCGAGCGCTTCTACCGGGCCGACCCGAGCGGCAACATCCCCGGCACCGGACTGGGCATGTGCCTCGTCAAGGAGATCGTCGAGCTGCACGGCGGCCGGGTCGACATCCACAGCGAACTCGGCCGGGGAACGGCCGTCACGCTGTGGTGGGCCGTCGAGCCGGCCTCCCCCCAACCCGCGGCACCGGCGCTTAGCGCTGGCTGATCGCGCCTTCCCTCCCTTCACAGCCAAGGACACCCGACATGTACGGACTGGTCAACCGAGCCATCGAGCAGCTGGTCGTATCGGCGCGCGGCGAGGCCGCCTGGGAGCGGGTCTGCCACCGCGCCGGCGTGGACAGCGACGGCTTCGTCGCCATGTGCCCCTACCACGACGACATCACCTACAAGCTCGTCGGTGCCGTGAGCGAAGAGCTCGGCCTCACGGCGCACCAGGTGCTCGAAGCTTTTGGCGAGTATTGGGTTCTCTACACCGCCGACGAAGGCTACGGCGAGTTGATGAGCGCCGGCGGCAGCGACCTGCGCTCGTTCCTGGGCAACCTGAACGCCATGCACGGCCGCGTGGAGACGATCTTCACGAAGATGCGCCTGCCGCGCTTCCGCGTCGAGGATCTCGACGAGGACGAGTATCTGCTTCACTACGAGTCGGAGCGCGCCGGCCTTGCGCCCATGGTGGCTGGCCTCGTGAAGGGACTGGCCAAACGCTTCGGCCAGCAAGTCGAGGTGGAGCATGTAGCGGCCCGCACCGATGCCGGCGCACACGACACCTTCCGCGTGCGACATGAAGTGATGGCCATCGCGCCGTGAACGCACCCGTGCTCGCGCTTTCCGGCGCGCGACTCGAGCGCGCGTTCCCGTTCCACCTGTCGCTGGACGCCGAGTTGCGCATTCGGGGCCGTGGCGCCTCGCTGGGCAAGGCGATGCCAGCGCTCAACGAGGGCATGCCGCTGGCCGGCTGCTTCGAGGTCAGCCGTCCGCGCGGCGCCGACAGCGTGCAGGCCTGGCGCGAGCATGGTGCCGACCTGTGCACGCTCAGGTCGTTGAGCCAGCCTCGGCTGTCGCTGCGCGGCAGTTGCGAGGTGTTCGACGACGGCACCGTCCTGCTCCTCGTGTCGCCGGTGCTCGGGTCGATGGAGGAGATGCGCGCGCACGGCCTTGCGTTCGATGACTTCGCGCCCCACGATGCCGTGGGCGAGATGCTGCTTCTGGCCCGGTCCATGCAGACGTCCATGGATGACACCCAGCGCATGGCAACGCGTGCCCGACGGCGCTCGCAGCAGATGGACACCATCCTGGAGCTGGGCCAGAACGGCATGGTGCTGGTCGACCCGGGCGGACACGTGCTGCACGCCAATGGCGCGCTGCTTCGCATGCTCGACATGCGTCGCGAGCAGCTGCCGGGCCTGACCGCGGCCGCGTTGGACGCGCACCTGGCAGGTTTGCTCGAACCCGGGCAACCCTGCGGCCCCTGGTTCGGTGGCGCCGCTGCAGACCCCACCGAACGCGCGGCCGCACGAGGCGACACGCCTTCCCGCGTGCTGCGCCTGGCACGCCCGCGTGCGTGCGTGGTGGAGATCAGCGCGCGGCGCAGCGAGGACGGTGCGCTGGCCATCTATCTGCGCGACATCACCGCCGAGTTCGAAGTCGACCGCATGAAGAGCGAATTCCTCACAACCGCCGCGCACGAATTGCGCACGCCGATGGTGAGCGTCTTCGGCTTCACCGAACTCCTGCTCAACCGCCCGATCGACGAGACGCGGCGACGCGACGTGCTGCAGACCATCCACCGCCAGTGCGGACGCCTGATCACGATGGTGAACGACCTGCTCGATCTAGCGCGCATCGAGTCGCGCCAGGGGCAGGTCTTGCAGCGCAGGAGCGTGGACCTGACCGAGCTGGTGCAGGAGGCCGTACAAGCCCAGCACGTGGGCGACCGCATGCACCGCATCGCGCTGTCATTGGGGACGCCAGGCACCGCCCCGGCCACCGCCCGGCTGGATCGGGACAAGACGGTTCAGGCCCTGAGCAATGTGCTTTCGAACGCGGTGAAGTACTCGCCCGCGGGCGGGGAGATCAGGGTCGACCTCGTGCCCGGGCGACTCGAGAGCCAGCCCACCCTGGGTGTGCGCGTTCGCGACCCGGGAATCGGCATGAGTGCGCCGCAACTGGCACGCGTGTTCGAACGCTTCTACCGGGCCGACCCGAGTGGAAACATCCCCGGCACCGGCCTTGGCATGAGCCTGGTCAAGGAGATTGTGGAACTCCAGGGCGGCCGCATCGAGATCGACAGCAAGGAGGGGCAGGGAACCACCGTGACCCTTTGGTTTCCGCTCCAGGCCGAGGCGGCGGCGGGGCCGGCCACGCAAGGCCGATGGGATAATCCATCGTCGCCACAGTCGGAGCCCTTGATTGGACCCCAGCCCTCAACGGTGAACCGACATCCCGTGATGCCGCTGCCTTGAATGGCGCAGCGCACAGGGTGCCTCGGTCGACCCCGGCTCCGACACCTTGCAGCGAGCGGACACGCGCCATGCTCAACGTCTTCACGCTGGCCAACGGCCGGTTGTTCCAGGAAGAGATCGAAAGCGCCGAGGAGCTGGCGCAGTCGCTCGCGCACGTGCAGCCGGTGTGGGTGGACCTGGAAGCGCCGAGCGCCGAGGAGAAGGGCTGGATCAAGAGCCGCTTCGAACTCGGGATCCCCGACGACATCGTCGAGTCCGACATCGAGGAGTCGGCGCGCTTCTACGAAGAGGACGGCGGCCAGTTGCACATCCGTTCCGACTTCCTCATCGACGACGACGTGGCGCCGCGCAACGTGCGCGTCGCGTTTATCCTGTACCGCAACGTGTTGTTCTCGATCCACGCCGAGGACCTGCCGGTCTTTCGCCTGCTGCGCCTGCGCGCGCGGCGCATCCCGGCGCTGATCGAGGACGCCAAGGACGTGCTGCTCAAGCTCTACGACGCCGACGCCGAGTACAGTGCCGACGCGCTCGAAGGCATCTACGACCAGCTCGAGCGCGTCAGCGCGCGCGTGCTGAAGGAGGATGTCAACGACCGCACGGCGGCCGAAGTGCTGGCCGCCATCGCGCGCGAGGAGGATGTCAACGGCCGCATCCGCCGCAACGTCATGGACACACGGCGCGCGCTCAGCTTCATGATGCGCAGCCGCATGCTCAACGCCGAGCAGTTCGAGGAAGCGCGACAGATCCTGCGCGACATCGATTCGCTCGATTCGCACACCGCGTTCCTGTTCGAGAAGATCAACTTCCTCATGGATGCCGTGGTCGGCTTCATCAACATCAACCAGAACAAGATCATCAAGATCTTCTCGGTGGCCAGCGTCGCCCTGCTGCCGCCAACGCTCATCGCCAGCATCTACGGCATGAACTTCCGCGCCATGCCCGAGCTCGAGCAGCCCTGGGGCTACCCCTTCGCATTGGCGCTGATGGTGGCCAGCGTCGCCGCGCCGTTCATCTACTTCCGGCGCAAGGGGTGGCTTCGTTGAGGTGGCGTGCCCGCGGCAAGGCGCGGCCAGTGCTGGCCGGCATGTGTCTGCTGGCGCTGCCGGCCCTGGCCGCGGCGCAGTTCAACATGGTGCCGCCGCCCCAGTGCCCGCCGCAGGCCCCGGCCGCCAGCAGCACCGAGGAGGCGTATCGGCTCGAGGCCGCGCGCCACGTCTACGAGTGCTTCCCGGGCCGCGTCTACCTCGGCGTGCTGCCGCCACTGATCTACGGCGTCATCACGGTCGAGGCCGAGATCAACGAGAAGGGCGAGATCGCCACGATGGCCGTCGTGCGCAAGCCGGCGGCCGAGGCGATCGAGCCCTGGATGGTGGCCTTGCTGCGCCGAGCAGCGCCGTTCCCGGTCCCGGCGAAGCTGCCGGGCGGCGTGGTCCGATTCGTGGAGACCTTCTTTGTCGACCGCTCGGGCCTGTTCCAGAGCCATTCCCTCACCGAAGGCCAGAGAGGCCTGCCGCCGGCAGGGGTGGCGTCGCCGCTGTTGTCGACGACGCCCTGAGAGCCCAGCCACGGCGCCCACTCGAAGCAGGCGAATAAATGCTGTTGTGCAGCGCCCCCGGGCGAACGAGGGAGGGAGGGAGGAGGAGGAGAACCGCCCGGAGATTTCAGCCGCTGGGGCCGGCTGCACAACAGAGAAACCCCACAACCGCCGCGCCATCCGCGAGCCGATGATGTTGGTTGTTCTCGGCAGTGTGAACCGTTCTGACCTTGGCGGGGCCCTGAAAGTTCCGCTCTAGGGGTGTGCGGCGCGGCTTGCGGGCACGCGCCCCCCTAGCTTCGAACCCGGCCTGCAACAGCGTGCAACCATGGCGAAGCATCTTCGGGGCGGATCAGGCCTTGGCGACGGCCGCCGCCGCTTCGAGGTCGCGCTTGCGGTCGGCGTTGATGCGCTGCACGGAGGGGCGTTCGGCGAGGAGCTTCAGGTAAGGCTTCCAGTCGATGCCGGCGGCGGCGACCAGGTCCTCGCCGAGCACCGCCTTGGTGGCCTGCGCCACCGTGGGCAGAGTCGCGAAGGCCGCGGCATCGGCCAAGGTGAACGCCGGTCCGGCGATGTAGGGCGAGAACTTCACGAGCCGCTTGAGCCCCGCGAGGTTCTTCGTCAGCCGCTCACGCACGCCGGCCTTGACGTCTTCGCTTGCCTTGCCGCCGAAGTAGGCTTGGCCATAGAGCTCGCGCCCCACGAGTTCGACATACAGTTCCATGAAGGCGCACAGCTCGCGCACCTTGGCCGCGCCCAGCGGGTCGGCCGGCACGAGCGGCGGGTTCGGGTGCATCGCCTCCAGGCAGTCGACGATGACCTGGCTCTCGCACAGCGTCTGATCGCCAATGCGCACGAACGGGATCTTGCCCAGCGGCGTGGCGTTGAGCACCGCCTCGTCGGTGGAGCGCGTGCGCTGCACCTGCTCGGTGAACGGCAGGCTCTTTTCCAGCAGCACGAGCTTGACCTTGTTGTAGTAGTTCGACAGCGTGGCGCCGTACAGGGTGATCATCGGTGTCTCCTCGGGTGGTTCGTGGCGTCATGGGCGGGCCGGGCCCGCTCGGGCCGATTGTGCCGGCACGGATAATCGCGCCATGGCCATCCAGACCGACGACTTCGGCGCCGCCCGCCACGAGGGCCCGGCCGGGTCCGCAGGACGCGCGCGGGTGCTGGTGGCCGATGCCGCCTCGCCCAACGAAGAGGCCATCGAGCGGGCGCTGCGCCCCAAGGGTCTGGCGGAGTACGTCGGCCAGGCCAAGGCGCGCGAGCAGCTCGAGATCTTCATCGGCGCGGCGAAGAAGCGCGCCGAGGCGCTCGACCACGTGCTGCTGTTCGGCCCGCCGGGCCTGGGCAAGACGACGCTGGCGCACATCATCGCCGCCGAGCTCGGCGTCAACCTGCGCCAGACCTCGGGCCCGGTGCTCGAGAAGCCCAAGGACCTCGCCGCCATCCTCACCGGCCTCGAGCGGCACGACGTGCTATTCATCGACGAGATCCACCGCCTCTCGCCGGTGGTGGAGGAGATCCTCTACCCCGCACTGGAGGACTACCAGATCGACATCATGATCGGCGACGGCCCGGCGGCGCGCTCGATCAAGCTCGACCTGCAGCCCTTCACGCTCGTGGGCGCCACCACGCGTGCGGGCATGCTCACGAACCCGCTGCGCGACCGCTTCGGCATCGTCGCGCGGCTGGAGTTCTACACGGCCGAGGAGCTGACGCGCATCGTGCGGCGCTCGGCCGGGCTGCTGCAGGTGCCGGTGGACGATGCCGGCGCGCTCGAAATCGCGCGCCGCTCGCGCGGCACGCCGCGCATCGCCAACCGGCTGCTGCGCCGCGTGCGCGACTACGCCGAAGTCCGTGCCGATGGCCGCATCGATGTCGCCACCGCCGACCGCGCGCTCGTCATGCTCGACGTCGACCCGCTCGGCTTCGACGTCATGGACCGCAAGCTGCTGGAGGCGGTGATCCACCGCTTCGACGGCGGCCCGGTCGGGCTGGACAACCTCGCTGCCGCCATCGGCGAGGAGGCGGGCACGATCGAGGACGTGATCGAGCCCTACCTGATCCAGCAGGGCTTCCTGCAGCGCACGCCGCGCGGCCGCATGGCCACGGTGGCGGCCTGGCGCCACCTCGGCCTGGTGCCGCCGGGGCGGCCCGCGTCGGACGATCTCTTCGGGGCTTGAGCCGGGTCGCCCCGCGGCCGACGTGACGCACGTCACGCCGCGGCACGGCGCGTGAGCCTGGCGGCCCCGGCCACGCACTCCGAATCACTGTACGGCGCTCAAGTCGCCACCCGGTCCTGCCGATACCTGCTCATGGCGATGGCTCCCGGCGTGCCCCATGGCGCGCCCCGCCCCGCCTTCGATGCAAGGTGTCCGGCATGGTTCGAAATCACTTCCGCGGCGCGAGCCGGCTCCCGTCGGCACGGGGATTCACGCTCATCGAGCTGCTGGTGGCGATGGCCGTCGCCGCCATCCTGGCCGCCGTCGCGCTGCCCTCGTACAACAACTACGTGCAGCGCTCGCGCGTACCCGCCGCGCTGGACGGGCTGAGCTCGTACGCCGTGCGCATGGAGCAGCGCTTCCAGGACGCCGGCAACTACGCCAACGCCGGCGCCTGCGCCGTCGCCGTGCCCACGGTGAACAACTTCACCGTCACCTGCGCCATCTCGGGCGGCGGCACCGGCTTCACCGCCACCGCCACCGGCTCGGGCCCGATGAGCGGCTACACCTTCACCATCAATCACCAGGGCGCGCGCAACACCACGGCGCATCCCAAGGGCACGCCGGCGACGGCCTGCTGGACCACGCGAGGCGGCACATGCGACACATGACGAGCCCCTCGGGCCGGCACACGCTGCCGGCCATGACGCACGGCGCGGCGTGCTCGCCCGCGCCCCGCCGAGCCCGCGGCTTCACGCTGATCGAGCTGATGGTGGCCGTCACCATCGGTGCCTTCCTCGTCATGGCGGCGGCGCCGCACTTCGCCGACTACACCAACAACTCGCGCATGCGCGAGGGCGGCACCACGCTGCAGACGGAGGCGCTGTTCGCGCAGAGCGAGGCGATCAAGCGCAACCGCTTCGTGCGCCTCACGATCTCGGGCTCGACCATCCAGGTGCTGGAGGCGCAGGACCCGGCCAACACGACCTTGCTGCGCGAGCGCACGCTGGCCGGCGGTGTCGTCGCTGGCGCCGCCACGACGGTGGACTTCGCGCCGCGCGGCTTTCCGGTGAACCGCGCGGTCAATCCTTCTGTGGACTTCGTGGCCGCCGCGATCGACCTCGGCCTGACCGGCGTGACCTGCTCGTCCGAGCAGCGCTGCCCCGGCCTGCGGGTGGACGCCGGCGGCGGCATCCGCCTGTGCGGCAACAAGCTCTCCGGGTGCTGACGATGAAGACTCGCCAAGTACACCGGCCGCACGCCGCACGTCTGGTCATGGCGCGTCGCGGCAGCGGGCTGCTTGACGGACTCATCGCGCTCGCCATCCTCGCCTTCGGCATGCTCGCGATGACGCGCTTCCAGGGCCGCATGGTGGCGCAGACCACCGAGTCGCAGTCGCGGCAACTGGCGACCCAGCTCTCCTCCGAACTGCTGGCCACCGTGCTCGTCGACGCCACGAACGCTGCCTGCTACACGCTGCCGCAGGCCGGTGCCTGCGCCAACGCCGCGGCCATGGCCCGCACCACCGAATGGGCCACGCGCGTGTCCGCCGCCTTGCCCGGCACCGTGAGCAGCACGGCAACGCTCGACGCCGCCAGCGGCCGGATGACCGTGGTCGTGAACTGGACCGGCAAGGACAGCGGCGACACCCGACGCCTGGAGGCCGTGACCGATGTGCGCTGATTTCAACACCGGGCGCCGCGCCGGGCCGCGCGCGCCGCGCGGCCTTGCCCCGGGCGCTTGTCGCGGTCTGTTCCGCAGCCCTTCCCGCGGCCTGTCCCTCGTCGAACTGATGGTGGGCCTGGTCGTCGCGCTGCTCGTCAGCCTCACCGCGACCAGTGGCGCCATGCTCTTCACGGCCACCCAGCGCCAGGGCGTCGGCACCGGCGGCACGACGGTCAGTGCCGGCACGGCGCTGGCGGCGTTGCGCGACGACGTGTCCGCCGCCGGCCTCGGCTTCTTCGGCGACTCGCAGTTCCTCTGCCGCCGCCTGAACCTGAGCGTGGGCACCAGCGTGCTGCTCGACGGCGTGGACTTCACGCCGGTGTCCATCACCACCGAGGCCGCCGGCGACCGCATCGACGTGCTCTACGCCACCGACGTGTCCTCGGGCGCCAACGTGCTGCTCCAGGCCGCCAGCACCACGGCCTCGGCGCCGCTGCGCTCTCTGCTGCCGGTGGGCGTGGGCCAGGCCGTGTTGCTGGCGCCGGCGACGCCGGGCGACCCGTGCGTCGTGCGCACCGTCACCACCAACACCGCCGCCGGCGTCGACACGCCGCAGGTCATCGAATATGCCAACGTGACGACGGCCCGCTACAACCGCGCCGCCTTCACGACCAACGTCACCTACCCCGACCGCGGCCGCGTCACGCTGCTGGGCGACCTGCGCTGGTCGCGCTACCGCCTCGTCGGCACCGACCTCACGCTCGAGCGGCCGCTTGGCGGCGACGCGGTGGTGCTGGCGCGCAACGTCATCGCCTTCCGCGCCGAGTACGGCCTGGCCGATGCCGGCACGACGGCACTCGCCTCATGGCAAGCCGCGGCGAGCGGCTTCGCCACGCTCACGCCGGCCAACCTGCCGCGCGTGCGCGCGCTGCGCATCGGCATGGTCACGCGCAGCACGCAACGCGAGAAGCCGAACGCCGCCGGCGACTGCGAGGCCAGCACCGCGATGCCCACGCTCTTCGGCGCTGCCGTCACGGCCGACGTGGCCGACTGGCAGTGCTACCGCTACCGCAGCACGATGCTCGTCGTGCCGCTGCGCAACCTCGTGCTGGGGATGGTGCCATGAGTCCGTACAGCCAACCGCAGGCAGGTGCCGCGGCGTCCCTGCGTCGTGGGGCACGCACGATCGCCGCCCGACGCCACCCGGCCCGGCGCGCGCAGCGCGGCGTGACCATCCTCGTCGTGCTCATCCTGATGTCGGTGATGGTGCTGGGCGGCATGGCGCTCGCGCGCGTCACCGAGATCGGCACGCTCGCCACCGGCAACAACGCCACGCGCGAGGCCTCGCTTCAGGCCAGTGAGGTGGGCATCAACACGGCCTATGCCGAGACGAGGGCGCTGGCCAGTGAAGAGGTCAACAGCGGCACCTGGTACTGGGCGACCACGCAGGCTGCCGACGCCAACGGCATGCCCAACGTCGCCTGGGCCAATGCGCCCGAGGTCGTGGTCGGCAGCTACAGCGTGCGCTACATCGTCGAGCGCATGTGCAACGTGGCACCGGTCACCGACACCCTGCGCCAGTGCCTCGTGCGCCAGGTGCCGCAGGTGAGCTCGAGCCGGGTCGGTGCCGACGAGGTCGACCCACCCAATACACGCCAGTTCCGCATCACCGTGCGCGTGCTGGGCCCGAAGGACACCGAGACCTGGGTGCAGACCCTGGTCAGCAAAGGTTCTGCGTCAGTTGCCGGCGGAGTGCCACCCCCATGAACAAGTTGCAAGCCATCCTCAGCACGCTGGCCACGGCCGGCCTGGCCTGGGTCACCGCGGCCGAGGCGACGAACCTGTCCGAACTGCCGCTGAAGGTGGCGGCGCTGGCCAAGCCCAATGTCATCTTCGGCATGGACGACTCGGGCTCGATGGACTGGGAGACCGTGCTCGGCACCGACAATGGTGCGGTCTGGTGGCGCGGTGACGGCACCAACGGCAGCGCCTGGGATAGCACGAACAACAAGCCCTGGGAGAGCTCGCCCGACTTCAGCCAGTTGTCTTACCTGTTTCCGCTCGGCACGGCCACGGGCGCCGCGCTGTACAACAGCTCCAGCAGCTTCGGCCGGGGCATCCCGCCGATTGCCCAGCTCGCCTGGACGCGGTCGAGCGCCTTCAATCCGCTGTACTACAACCCGCACGTCACCTACACGGCCTGGGCGCCGGCGTATGTGGACGGCGCTTCACGGACCTATGCCGACGCGTCGACGTCGGCCTCGCCGTCGCACCCCGCGGTCAGCGGCGCGCCTACGCTCAATGTCGGTACTGACTGGAACTCCTCGCATGCCTCCTGGAGCACCAACGACTTCCGGTTCCGCGTGCTGGCCGGCATGGCCTTGCCGGTGGGCACCGAAGTCGAGGCCAACACCACCAGCAGCGGCATCTGCACCGGCGGCACCACGCGCACGCTGACGGCCGTCACGGTGGTGGGCGCCGGCCAGAGCTGCCGCGCCTCCATCCCGTACTACCCCGCCACCTACTGGCAACGCACCGTGTGCCCCGCCGGCGACACCGCCTGCGTCGCCGCGCCCGACTGCACGGTGCTGGACCCGCTGACCAATCCTGGCGCCGCCTGTGTCGCGTCGCCCGACGGCCTGGGCAAGCTGCGCCGCTACGAGATCAAGAGCGGCAACACCTTTCCCACCGGCCGCACGCATGCGCAGGAACTGCAGAACTTCGCGAACTGGTTCACTTACTACCGCAAGCGCAAGCTCATGCTGGCCGCCTCGATGGGCAATGCGCTCGAGCCGGTCACCGGCATGCGAATGGCGGTGGTGCCCTTCAACAACCGCGGCACGGTGACGATGCTGGATGCCGACTCGACGGCCGCCTCGAGCAACCGGCTTGCGGTGGCTGGCAGCTTCTACCTGAACTCGATGGCAGCCAACGGCACGCCGACACACGCCACGGTGGCGCACATCGGCGGCCAGTTCAACACCAACACCGGCGTCGTCCAGTACGCGTGCCAGCGCAACAGCATGTTCGTCGTCACCGACGGCTTCGCGAACTCGCACAGCACGACGACGCCGGCCTACAACGCGGCCACCTACGGCGGCAGTGCGCCGTACACCACCACGGCGGCCAACTCGCTGGCCGACCTGGCACTGTCGTTCTACACCAACCGCCTGCGCACCGACCTGCCGGCCGGACTCGTGCCGCTGGGCGACCCCGCGCGCGTCAACCCCATCACCAACCCCAACCTGCATGTGACGACCTACGGCATCACGCTGGGCGCGCGCGGCACGCTGTACCCGACGGCGTTGAACCCGTTCGCAACCAACGTCTTCGCCTCGCCGCCGACCTGGCCGACCCCCATCGCCGACGACCCGACGATGATCGACGACCTCTGGCACGCGACGATCAATGGCCGCGGCCTGATGTACCTCGCCAACGACGCCACGGCGATGCGCACGGCGATCCAGTCCGCGTTCGACGACATTCTCAACCAGGCAGGCGCCCAGGCCTCCATCGGCGTCAGTTCGGTCAACCTCGGCCGCGGCGACGACAACGCCTACCTCGGCAAGTACAACATCCGCGGCTGGAGCGGCGACCTCACGCGCAACGCCGTCAACACCAGCACCGGCGCCGTCAGCACCACCGCAACCTGGTCGGCCGCCGCGCTGCTGGCCGCGCGCGACTGGACCACGCGCCTCATCTTCACGTCCAACAACAGCGCCGGCCTGGACTTCACGAGCACCAACGTGGGCAGCACGGTCAACCCGGACAGCGCCACCTTCACCAATGCGCAGGTCGTGGAGTGGATGCGCGGCAACCGCGCCGGCGAGGGCACCACGGTGCGCGCACGCTCCGGCCTCCTCAGCGCCGTGGTCAACGCCGAGCCGGTGGTCTCGCGCGCCGACGGTGTCGTCTACCTGGCCTCCGGCGAGGGCATGCTGCACGCCTTCGACACCGCCACCGGCGCCGAGCTGTGGGCCTACCACCCCTCGGACACGCTGGCCAGCGCCGGCGCGGCGGTGGCGCGCGGCTGGGTCTTCAAGACCCAGCTCGACGCCACGCCCACGCTGGCGCAGCTCTCCAGCAGCCAGAAGATGCTGGTCGGCGGGCTCGGCGCGGCCGGCCGCAGCTACTACGCGCTGGACGTGAGCAACCCGCGCCCGGCCAATGCCACGGCGGCGGCGGCGCAGTTCAAGTGGGTCTTCCCGGCCACCACCGACACCACCAACCGCGGCCTCATGGGCTACACCGTGGGCCGGCCGGTGCTCACCAGGACCGCCGCCGACGGCGCCGTGGCGCTGGTCACCTCGGGCTACGACAACGGCGTCACGCTCGGCGACGGGAAGGGCCGCGTGTGGATGCTCAACGCGACCACCGGCGCCGTCATGAAGACCTTCCGCACGACCGAGGGCACGACGGCCAGCGAAGCCGGCCTCGCCCACATCTCGGCGATGAAGGAGCTCGACGGCACGACCCGCTATGCGTATGGCGGCGACCTGCTGGGCAACGTCTGGAAGTTCGACCTCGCCAAGAGCGGCGCCGGCCCGCACGACGCCGAACTGGTGGCCACCCTGTACGACAGCGCCGGCAACCGGCAGCCCGTGACGGCGGCACCGGAGCTCGTGACGATGGCCGACAAGCGCGTCATCCTCGTCGGCACCGGCCGCGTGCTCGACATCAACGACTTCGGCAGCACGCGCACGCAGACCTTCTACGCGATTGCCGACGGCGCCACGCTGTCCAACGCGCGCAGCGGCCTCGTGCAGCGCACCTACACCCGCTCGGCCGACGACGGCACCGTCGCGTCCACGCCGGTCGCCGGCAGCGCGTTCAACTGGGCCAGCGACCGTGGCTGGTACATGGACCTGCCGGCCGGCGAGCAGGCCAACACGCTGCCCGTCGTCACCTACGGCACGGTGGCCTTCGTCACCAACACGAACGGCAGCACCGACTGCTCGCAGTCCTCGTGGCTGTACCTGCTGGACATCGGCACCGGCAAGAAGGTCAACGACTCGACCTTCGCCGCCACGCTGATTTCGAACACCGCCAATGCCTCGCGCGTGATCACGCTGCGCGCCGTGGACGGCAAGATCTTCGGCACCGCGCACCGCTCCGACGACACCATATTCCAGCGCCAGCTGCCCATCGGCACGATCATCCAGCCTTCGAAGAACGCCTGGCGCGAACTGCGACGGTAGCGATGTGGGGCCTCGGCGGAATGGGCCGGGGCCCGCGCCGGGGCGATGTGCGGCGGCGGGCCGGGCGGCGCGCTACAGCAGGTGGGCGTCGTCGTTCCAGCCCACCAGCACGAAGCTCGAGCCGTTCCACAGCAGGCGGTTGATGCTGGCGTTGCCCAGCTGCCAGGTGCGCGGCGCCTGCAAAGGCTGGCCCGTGGCGGCGCGGTAGAGGCAGTCGAGCACGCCCCCATGCGCCACCAGTGCCACCGTGCCGCCGGGGTGGCGCGTGGCGATGGCCGCGGCGCAGGGCACGCAGCGGGCGTAGAAGACCTCGGGGCTCTCGCCGCCGCCGGGCGCAAAGCCGGGCTCTCGCGTGCGCCAGCGCCGCAGGTCGTCGGGCCAGCGCTGCTCGACCTCGGCGTAGGTGAGGCCCTCGAAGATGCCGAAGGCACGTTCGCGCAGCGCGACCTCGGTGCGCACCTCGGCGATGCCGGCCGCACGCGCCAGCGCCTCGGCGGTGTCGCGTGCGCGCGCCAGGTCGCTGCTGTAGACCTGCGTGAGACCCTCGCCGCGCAGCGCCTCGCCCAGCCGCGCGGCCTGCCAGCGACCGCGCTCATTGAGCGGCTCGTCCACATGGCCCTGGATGCGTTGCGCCGCGTTCCAGGCCGTCTCGCCGTGCCGCAGCACGAGGACCCGGGTCGCCTCGACGGCCCCGCCAGGCTCGACGGGCTCGGAAGACTCGGCCGGCCGCGGCGCCACGGTCGCGCTCAGCCTTCCTCCAGCAGCCGCCGGTTCAGGGTGTAGGTGCCCGAGTAGGTGGCCTCGGCCAGCACGCGTCCGGCCAGCGCCCGGCGCACGTCGAGGCCGTCGAAGACGCCTTGCAGCGGCAGCCGCGGCAGCGCCACGGCATAGAGTGTGAAGACGTAGTGGTGCACGAGCGAGTCGTTCCACGGCGGGAAGGGGCCGTCGTAGCCGAAGTAGTCGCCGGCCATCGCGGCGTCCTCGGCGAACCAGCGCGTGTAGTCATTGCGGCCGTGGCGCGCGCCATTGGGCGCCGCCGGGCCGGGCTTGCCGCGCGGCACGAAGCCGCGGCTGAACTCGCCCTCGCCGATGACCATCGGCCGCGGCGGCAGGTCGACGAGCACCCAGTGGAAGAAGTCGGTGCGCTCCAGGTCGGCCGGCACCTCGACGCCATCGCGGTTGACCTGGCCGGCCTCGGTGGGCGCGTCGAAGTCGTGGCACACCAGCACCATCGAGCGCGTGCCCTCGGGCAGCTCGCTCCAGGCGAGGTGCGGATTCAGGTTGTCGCCGAAGGTGGCGCGGCCGGCGCCGTCGGGGCGGCCCGCGGCATAGCGGGCCGGGATGCGGTCACCGTTGGTCCAGCTGTCGCTCCACAGTTTCATCGGTCTACGTTCAACTCTGGGGGGTGGGTCGGGGCGCGCCGGGGCTGCCGGCGCGGCGGGGGCCAGCCAGTGCAGATCCGGCCCGGATGCGGGGTCATGCGCCCCAGACCACCGGCACGTCGGCGCGTTGCGCGCGCTCCAACATGTCGATCATCGGCCACAGACGGCGGCGCAGGCGGACGGCCGGCTCGGTTTCGCCCTCGGGCGGCGCGCTGCCAGGCGGTGCACCGGAGCCCGGCGCGGCGGCGCGCCGCTCGGCCCGTTCGATGGCGGCGCGCAGCGCGGCGATGGCCGCGGGCATGTCACGCGCCTCGACGATGCCCTTGGCCGCCGGCTCGCGCCCGAGCAGGCGCAGCATGTCATCGCCATGCGGGCCGAGCATGATGACGTCGCCGCTGGCGGCGCTCTTGAACTTGTAGATCATGGGGGTGGTGGCCGACCGCTGGCCGAATCGCCGGGCCACGCCGAGCATTGTGGCCGCATTGTGGCGGCCGTCGCCGCTGTCGGCGCCCCAACCGTTGCCGCTGCCGCAGCGGCTGCCACTGCCGTTGCCAATGCCAATGCCGACGACCGCAACGCGTCGCGTCGCCTACCGCGCCAGGCGCCTCAGCCGCGCACGAGGCGGATGCGCTGGCCGGGCGCGCCGGCGCCCGGCTGGGCTGGGCCTGCCTCGTCAACGCGCGACTGCGCCAGCCTCTGCTCGAAGCTCAACGGATCGAGCGCCGGCGCGTACAGGTAGCCCTGCATCTCGGCGCAGCCCTCGCGCACGAGGAATTCGCGCTGCTGCTCGGTCTCGACGCCTTCGGCGATGACCCGCATGTCCAGCGCCAGCGACATCTGCAGGATGGCGCGCACGATGCCGGCGTCCGTTTCGTCGCCCGGCAGACCTTGCACGAAGCTGCGGTCGATCTTGAGCTTGCCGATTGGGAAGCGCTTCAGGTAGGCGAGGCTGGAGTACCCGGTGCCGAAGTCGTCGATCGACATGCGTGCACCCAGCCGGTGCAGCTCGTGCAGGCGCGCCAGGGCCTCGTCGGCGTCGTGCACAAGGATCGACTCGGTGAGTTCGAGCTCGAGCAGCCTCGGCGGCAGCGCCGCCACCGCCAGCACACTGGCCACGCGCTCGACGAACTGCGCCTGGTGGAACTGCAGCGCCGAGACGTTCACTGCCACCGGAACCTGCCAGCCGCGCTGGTGCCACAGTGCGGCCTGTCGCACGGCCTGCGCCAGCACCCAGTCGCCGATGGCGACGATGAAGCCGCTCTCCTCGGCCACCGGGATGAAGCGCGCCGGCGGAACCTCGCCGAGTTCAGGGTCGCGCCAGCGCAACAGTGCCTCGGCGCCGACGATGCGGCCGTCGGCCAGGCTCACCTGCGGCTGGTAGGCCAGGCGGAAGCGGCCGCTCACGAGCGCCTGTCGCATGGCGTGGTCGAGCATCATGTGCGAACGGCGGTCGACCTCGGCGCGCGCCTGGTGCAGGCGAACGTTGGCGCGCCCGGCCTGCTTGACGGCGCGCATCGCCGCCTCGGCGTGCCGTGCCAGCTCGTCGGCGCTGCGGCCATGCGCCGGCGCCAGCGCGATGCCGATGCTGCAGGTGAGGGTGAAGGTGGCCCCCTCGAGCGCGCAGGGCTGCGCCACGACGTTGAGCATGCGGCGCGCCGTGGCCTCGGCGGCGCGCGCGTCGGCGCCGGTGAGCAGCACGCCGAACTGGTCGCCGCCGATGCGCGCGAGCCGGTCGTCGTCGCGCAGGCAACCCTGCAGCCGCTCGCCCACGTGCCTGAGCACGCGGTCACCCATGGCATGCCCGAGCGAGACGTTGATCTGCCGGAAGTGGTCGAGGTCCACGACCATGACGGCGAAGCCCTGTCGACCTTCGCCGCTGCCACCACTGGCCTGAGCGGCCGCCTCGACCCAGCCGGACATGACGCGGCGGTTCGGCAGCCCGGTCAGCGGGTCGGTGCTCGACAGCGTCTCGATGCGCTCCTCGGCGGCGAGGCGTTCGCTGAGGTCGCGATAGGCCCACACGCGCCCTTGGGGGCGGCCGTCGCGCCACAGCGGTCGCGTCACGCGCTCGAACACCGGCCCGCCGAGCAGGGCCACGCGGTCGGTCGCGGCGAGAAGGGGCGAGTCGAACAGCGTGCGCAGGCGCTGGGCGTAGGCGCCGGGCTCGAGCACGCTGCGCTGCATCCAGGCGACGATGCCGGCATCGTCGCGTGCGCGCAGCAGCTCGTCGGGCAGGCCCCACATCGCCGCGAAGCGTCGATTGAACGAGCGCAGGCCGCCGGCGAGGTCGGTGACGAGCAGGCCGTCGGCGGCCGATTCGAGGGTGGCCTCGAGCTCGGCCACGCGGGCCTCGCGCTCGGCGTCGACGGCCTGCTCCGGGGTGCGGTCGATGACCATCACCAGAGCCCAGGCGCGGCCGGTGTCGGCCTCGTCGGGCACGAGGCTGATGCTGCGACGCACATGCCGGGCCTGACCAGCGGCGGCGGCGAACACCGTATCCGAGTCGAGCAGCGGCGCCACTGGCCCTTCGGTCGGGCAGCCAGAAGAGCGCCAGCCGCTGCCGGCCATTGCGGCCCACCAGGCCAGGTCCTCCGGGGATGCGGCCAGCTGTTGTGCCGGCGCGCCGACGAGCTCACCCACGGGCCGGCCGAGCAGGCGTGCAGCGGCCTCGTTGGCGGCCACCACCACCGCCTGCGGCAACGCGACCAGCCAAGCGGCATGCGGCAGCGCGCACACGAGCGCGGACGCCGAGGCCGGACCGGCGGCCGGGGCATCGACGATGCTGGCGTGCGCGTGTGCCATCGGGTTGTCTGTGCGCCGCCCGTGCCGGTCAGGCCGCGGCCATCTCGCGCGACGCCGGCACCGCGGCGCCGGCGGCCGCGAGCGGCTCGAAGAAGTAGGCCACGCGCGGGCGGGGGTCCAGGTACTGCAGCGAGACGGGAGGCATCTTGGCCGCGGCCACGCTGCGCCGGATGCCGATGTCGGGCTCGTGCTCGAGGTCGAGAAGCAGGGCCTCGCTGCGCGGCACGCGCGCCTCGTGCACCAGCACGCGCGGCTTCAGCGGGCGCGTCGAGTTGACGGCCACCACCATGGCGTAGCGCTCGTCGGTGAGCTGCACCAGCGAGCCCGCGGGGTAGACGCCCATCATGCGGATGAAGGCGTTGAGTACCGCGGCGTCGTAGCGCGTGCGGCCGTGCGCGAAGAGCATCGCCACCGCCTCGTGCGGCGTGAGCGGCGCCGTGCGCGTGGCGGGGTTGCACAGGTTGTCGTAGCGGTTGACGATGCCGACGATGCGGCCGGCGAGCGAGAGCCGGTCGCCGCCCAGGCGGCCCGGAAAGCCCGTGGCGTCGGCATGTTCGTGGTGCTGGGCGATGACCTCCAGCGCGCCGGCGGGCAGGCCCATGTGCTGCGCCGTCGCGACACCGCGCACCACGTGCTCGCGGTAGGCGGACACCTCGGCGGCCGTGTTGCCGGCCTCGAGGTGGCGGGCGCGCTCGGGCAGGCCGAGCTTGCCCACGTCGTGCAGAAGCGCACCGAGCGCGAGATCGGCCAGGTCCTCGCGCGCCAGGCCAAGCGAGCGGCCGAGCAGCATCGACACCACCGTGACGTTCAGCGCGTGTGCCGCGGCGCGGTCGTTGCCCGCGCCGGGGAGCAGGCGGATGCCGACCTCGCCGTCGTTGATGAGCTTCTCGGTCAGGGCCGACGCGAGCGCGCCGGCACCCGCGCGTGCCGCGCCGGGGTCGGCCGGCAGCGCTTCGCTCGCCGCGCGCCAGGCCGCGGCCGCTTCGGCGAATTGCTGCTCGCATTGCCGTTGCACGTGCCGCTCCGCGGCGATGCGGGCGACTTGGCGGACGGTCGCCTCGGCAGCCGCGTCGAAAGCGGCGCCGCGCCGTCG
>JALHOU010000026.1:30845-32971 GCA_022842825.1 Rubrivivax sp. | reverse complement strand
CCTGGGCAGCGACGGCTTCAACGTCATGGCCAGCCTCACCCGTGGCCGCCGGCATCGACCTGCGCCAGGAGTCCTACCTGTTCAGCGACGGCTCGGTGACGACGCGCCCGATCAACGCCGCGCCGTTCGACCCCGTGTTCCCCCATGCTCACCGGCGGCATCAAGAACCTGCTCGACACCGATCCGCCGTTCACCGCGCACAACCTCGGCTTCGCCGCTGGCGCAGGCTGGGACCCGCGCGTGGTCGATCCGCGCGGGCGCGCCTACACGCTGCGCGTGAACTACAAGTTCTTCTGAACCCGTGCCGGGCGCGGCGGCGCCAGGCGTCCCTCCACGACCCATGGCCCCGCCCGCGGTGACCTCCACCCGCCACGACCGGCTGGCCGAGGCGCTGCGCCGCGCCGTGCTGGCACAGGCCTTCGAGAAGACGCCGGATCGCGCGCGCGGCGGCGCCGCGGTGGCGCACTTTCCGAGCATCGACTTGGCGATGGTCGTGTTCGGGCGTGGCCGGGACCGCGCCCACCTCGGCATCCGCCCGACCTGGGCCAACGTGCTCTTCTCTCGCGAGCACCCGCGCGGCCTCGTCGCCGCCATCGGCGAGCGCGGCGGCGCCGTGCGCCATCTGCGCTTCGACGCCGACGTGGTCGATGCCGACAGCCGTTCGCACGCCTGGGCGCCGGACGCCGACTGGCGGCGCATCGCCTTCCCGCCGCTGCATGGCAGCGGCCCGCACCGCTTCGTGGTGCCCTATCC
This sequence comes from Rubrivivax sp., assembly GCA_022842825.1. Classification (GTDB taxonomy): domain Bacteria; phylum Pseudomonadota; class Gammaproteobacteria; order Burkholderiales; family Burkholderiaceae_C; genus Rubrivivax. Next base: position 32,218 of record JALHOU010000026.1, on the reverse strand, counting down.
GGCCTCGCTGCTGAAGCTGATGGTGGCGGTGGGCGTGGGCATGGCGGTGGACCTCGGCCGCGCCGAGTGGCCCGCCGCCGACATCGGGCCGATGATCACCGTGAGCGACAACGAGGCCACCGACCGCTGCGTGGCACTGCTGCACCGCGCCGGCGTGGTCGAGCTGCTGCACGAGCGCTTCGCGGCGCTCGGGCTGCCGACCTTGCGGCTGAACCGCACCACACCGGCGGGCGGCTGGCGCAACGGCGACGGCTCGGGCGTCGGCCACATCCACATGACGGCCTGGGACACGGTGCGTCTGCTGTGGCTGCTGGATGCGGACGCCAGCGCACCCCCGTGGCTCGCACGCACGCCTCGGCTGATGCCGCTGCTGCAACCGGCCACGCGCGACCGCCTGCGCGCCCTGCTCGAAGCGCAGGAGCTGAACGAGATCCTCAGCTCGCATTCGCTGCGCGGCGTGCCCGGCTTCGTCGAGGGCCTGCCGCCCTCGGTGCGCTTTGCGCACAAGACGGGCAACACCGAGAACTACGGCAGCGACGCCGGCATGGTCGTCGCGAAGACGCCGCCGCCGCTGCATGCCATCGTTGCAGTCATCACGAACCTCGGCCAGCGCTATGCACCACACGAACGGTGCGCCACGACCTGGAAGCTGCCGGCGCTGGGCGCGGCGCTGCATCGCGTCGCGTTGGACTGGACATGAGCGCGACTTCGAGGCGGCCAACGAAAGCGCCGCCATGAGGGCCCGCCGATGCCCGGCGCTCGCCCCGGAACGCGTGGCGCCAAGGGCCGCCCGATGAGCGCGCGCGTGGGTGGCGGCATGCTGCCGCCGGGCAGCCTGATCGGCATCGTCGCCCCGGCCGGCCCCTCGAGCCCCGAGCGGCTGGCCTTGGTGCCACCGATGTTCGAGGCCGCGGGCTACCGGGTGCGCCTGTATCCCGGGTGCGGCGCGCGGCACCCGGACTTCGCCTACCTCGCGGGCGAGGACACGCAGCGCCTGCGCGACCTGCACGCGGCCCTGGCCGACGACGACGTGGCCGCCATCCACTGCCTGCGCGGCGGCTACGGCTGCATGCGCATCGTCGACGGCATCGACGCGGCGCTCGTACGTGCTCGGCGCAAGCTGATCATCGGCTACAGCGACATCACGGCGCTGCTGGCGCTGTGGGTGCGCGAGGGCGCGCCGGCACTGCATGCGCCGATGGCCACGAGCGACATCGTGCGGCCCGACCGCGTCGCCGACCGCGAGGCGCTGTTCGCACTGCTGCGGCAGGGCGTGCGGCCCGGCGACGTGATTGACGCCGGACCGGCAGCGCCGGTACCGCCTCAGGCAACGGCAGCCGGGTCGCCCGCCTCGCCACCCGTCTCGCGGCCCG
>JALHOU010000026.1:0-30745 GCA_022842825.1 Rubrivivax sp. | reverse complement strand
CCCGTCTCGCGGCCCGGCGTGGCCGAGGGCCGCCTCGTCGGCGGCAATCTCAGCCTCGTGGCGGCGCTCGTGGGCACGCCCTTCGCGTGGCGCACACAGGACGCGCTGCTCTTCCTCGAGGACGTGAACGAGGAGCCCTACCGCATCGACCGCCTGCTCACGCAGCTCAAGCTCGCCGGCGTGCTCGACGCCGCGGCGGGCTTCGTGCTCGGCAGCTTCACGCACCCGGAGGACCCTTCGGCGGTGCTGGGCGACCGCCTGGGTGCCCTCGGCAAGCCGGTGCTGGCCGGCTGGCCGGCCGGCCACGGCGTGCCCAACCGGCCGCTGCCGATAGGCCTGCGCGTGCGGCTCGACGCCGGGGCACGCACGCTGACTCTGCTCGAAGGCTGGGGCCCCTCGATCTGAGGATCTCCGGCGCCGCCCCGCCAACCCGGCCTGCGTGAGAATGGCACGGTGAACACCCCCACGACCCCGACGCTGCGCTCCCTGCCCCTCGTCGCGCGCGGCAAGGTGCGCGACATCTACGCGGTGGGCGACGACCGCCTTCTCATGGTGGCGAGCGACCGCCTCTCGGCGTTCGACGTCGTGATGAAGGCTCCCGTGCCCGGCAAGGGGCGCCTGCTCACGCAGATGGCGCTCTTCTGGTTCAACAAGCTCGCCGCGGTGTGCCCCAACCACCTCACGGGCGCCGCGCCCGAAAGCGTGGTGGCCGCCGACGAGCGCCCCCTCATCGAGGGCCGCGCGATGCTCGTGCGACGGCTCACGCCCCTGCCCTGCGAGGCGGTGGTGCGCGGCTATGTGGCCGGCTCGGGCTGGAAGGAGTACAGCAGGAGCGGCATGGTCTGCGGCCAGGCGCTGCCGGCGGGTCTGACGATGACCACGCCGCTTGCGCAGCCGATCTTCACGCCGGCCACCAAGGCCGCAGTCGGCGACCACGACGAGAACATCTCCTTCATGCAGCTCGTCTCGCTGGTCGGCGCGGCCCGTGCGGCCGAGCTGCGCCAGGCCTCGATCCGCCTGTACCTGGCGGCGCGCGAGTACGCGGCCATGCGCGGCATCGTCATCGCCGACACGAAGTTCGAGTTCGGCCTGGATGAGTCCGGACGGCTGACGCTGATGGACGAGGTGCTCACGCCCGACTCCTCGCGCTTCTGGCTCGCCGACGACCTGCGCGCCGGGCGCATCGTGGCGCTGGACAAGCAGCCGCTGCGCGACTGGCTCGCCACGTTGGGCGTCGCCGGCGGCGCGGAGCAGGCGGCGCTCGACCTGCCGCCCGAGGTGATCGAAGGCGTGCGCGAGCGGTATGCGCGCGCCTACGCCCTGCTCTGCCAGGGCGACGAGGACGCCAGCACCGTGCCGTGGGCGCGGACATGAGTCTTCACGGTCGCCACGAAGCGCGCGGGTCGGCGCGCACGGTGCGCACGGTGCGCGGGGCCCGCGCATGAGTCTCTCCACCCGCCACCTGCGCGTGCATCGCTTCGCGGCGCTCGACGCGGGCCCGCGCCTCATCGTCACCGGCGCGGTGCACGGCAACGAGACGGCCGGCACGCGCGGCATCGAACGAGTGATGCGCGAGATCGAGCGTGGCGAGATCGACATCGTGCGCGGCACGGTGAGCTTCGTGCCGGTGTGCAACCCGCTGGCCTACCGGCACCAGCGGCGCACGGGCGAGCGCAACCTCAACCGCCGCCTGCTGCCCGTCATGCCGCCCAAGGAGTACGAGGACGGCATCGCCAACGTGCTGTGCCCGCTGCTGGCCGAGCACGACGTGTTGCTGGACCTGCACAGCTTCAGGAGTCCTGGGCAGCCTTTCGTGTTGCGCGGCCCGGCCGACAACCGCGGCCCGCTCGAGCCCTTTGCGCACGAGGCCGCCGAGGCGCGCTTGGCCGCGCACGTGGGCGTGCGGCGCATCGTCGACGGCTGGCTCGAAGCCTATGCGCGCGGCGTGGCCGAGCGCAAGGCACGCGGCCTCACGCCCGGCGCGGTGAACGAGGACCCGGCCTACGGCATCGGCACCACCGAGTACATGCGCAGCGTCGGCGGCTACGCCGTCACGCTGGAGTGCGGCCAGCACGACGACCCGGCGGCCCCGGGCGTGGCCTACCAGGCCATCCGCCAGGCGCTGGCCCTGCTGGGCATCGCCGAGCTGCCGCTCGAACGGCCCGCGCCGGACATCGAATGCCTGACGCTCGCGCGCGTGATCGACCGGCACGCCGAGGGCGATCGCTTCATCAAAACCTGGACCAGCTTCGATGCGCTCGCTGCGGGCGATCTGATCGCGTTGCGTGCTGACGGCAGCGAGGTGCACGCGCCCGCGGCCGGGTACATCGTCTTCCCGGACCACGCGGCGCTGCCGGGGCATGAGTGGTTCTATCTCGCGCAGCGCAGCGCGCGGCGGCTGCCCGGCTGACCGGGCCGACGCAAGAGGTCGCCCGGGAGTCGCCGGGGCGCAGCCCGGCGCAACGCGCCGGCGTCGGGCGCTTGCGCGCATCCACCCAGCAGAGGAGCGCCGCCCTCGCGGGAGGGATGGCCGACCACCGCACATCGGCCGGATGATCTCCAGCCATCGGAACCACGATGCGCCTGGAGATCCAACCATGCAGTTCGACGAGTGCTTCGAAGGCGACTACCGCATCTTCGTCGGCGCGCTCGATGCACCGCGCGGCGAGGGCTTCATCGCCGCCGTGGTGGTGAGCCGCCTGGCCGGTGGTGACGTGGCCGATGGCAACGAGGACGTGCAGCCTGCCGAAGGTCGCGCCCAGGCGCCGCGCCGCCGGCCGGGGCGCGAGGTGTGGCGCGACGACAGCCTCGCCTGCGGGTACCGTTGGCCCACACCGGAAGCGGCGCTGCACTACGCGAAGAACCGCGCCCGTGAGATGGTGCGCAAGGCGTCGCCGATGCTCACCGGGGCCGCCTGACTCCGGCGGTGCCGAGCGAGCGGCGGCCGGCCGTGTCGCCTCGATAATCCGCCGGCATGAAGACCTCGCCGCAGCGCATCGTGGTGGGCCTGTCCGGCGGGGTCGACTCCGCGGTCAGCGCCTGGCTGCTCCAGCGCGCCGGGCACGAGGTCGTCGGCGTCTTCATGAAGAACTGGGAAGACGACGACGACGACGAATACTGCTCGAGCAACATCGACTTCGTCGACGCAGCGGCGGTGGCCGATGTCATCGGCATCGAGCTCGAGCATGTCAACTTCGCAGCCGACTACAAGGACCGCGTCTTCGCCGAGTTCCTGCGCGAGTACCAGGCCGGCCGCACGCCCAACCCCGACGTGCTGTGCAACGCCGAGATCAAGTTCAAGGCCTTCCTCGACCACGCGATGCGCCTGGGCGCCGAGAAGATCGCCACCGGCCACTATGCGCGGGTGCGCCAGGTCGATGTGGATGTCGAGGGCGCGGCCGGGAGCCGCGCCTTCCAGCTGCTCAAGGGGCTCGACCCCGCCAAGGACCAGAGCTACTTCCTGCACCGGCTGACGCAGGCGCAGCTCTCGCGCACGCTCTTTCCCGTGGGCGAGCTCGAGAAGACCGAAGTGCGCCGCCTGGCCGAGGAGATCGGCCTGCCCAACGCGAGGAAGAAGGACAGCACCGGCATCTGCTTCATCGGCGAGCGGCCGTTCCGCGAGTTCCTTTCGCGCTACCTGAGCCACGAGCCGGGGCCGATGCTCGACCCGCTGGGCCGCGAGGTGGGGCGGCACGTGGGCCTGAGCTTCTACACCCTCGGCCAGCGGCAGGGCCTGGGCATCGGTGGCCTGCGTCGGCCCGGGCGCACGGGCGGCGGCGAGCACGCGCCGTGGTTCGTGGCCGCCAAGGATCTGAAGCGCAACGCGCTGCTCGTCGTGCAGGGCCACGACCACCCGTGGCTGCAGGCCACGGCGCTGTGCGCCGGCGGCTGCAGCTGGGTGGCAGGGCGGGCGCCAGCGCCCGGCCTCTATGGCGTGAAGACGCGGTACCGGCAGGCCGATGCACCGAGTTCGCTGCACCTGATGGGGGCCGGATTCGCACTCGACTTCGACGCCGACCACAGGCAGTGGGCCGTGACGCCTGGGCAGAGTGCCGTTATCTATGACGGCGAGGTATGCCTGGGCGGCGGTGTCATCGAAGGCGCCACCGTGCCGGCGCTCGACGCAGCACGGATGCAGCGCGTCGCGGCCTGACAAAGCGCGCGCGCTGGCAGCGCTCCAATGGGCTCCCAGGCGCGCGGCGCGGGATGGAAAGCGCTGCCTCGAGGAACTTCCCGGTCCCGGTCGCGTCAACCATGCCCGCACCTGCCGCGTGAAACCTCCATGGACTGGATCCCTCGCATTCCTCGCCTCTTGCGCACGCTGGCAACCTGGGGCTTCGCCGCGACGGCCGTCGGCGCCAGTGGCGTCGCCGCCGGGCAGACGCCAGCGGTGTACCGCTGTGAGATCGACGGTCGTGTCGTGTTCCAGCAGGCGGCCTGCCCGCCGGGACAGTCGGCGCGGGTGGTGCCGGTGCCACCTGCCAACGTCGTTTCGGCGCCGACGCGTATGGTGGCGTCCGCGCCGGCCGGGGCCACCAGTGCGCCGGCTGCGGCGTCTGCTCCCGTGCTGGCGGTGGCACAGCCGCCCTTGGACGACCTGGCTTGCCTGACCTACCTGAAGCCTCTGCTGCGCGACCCCGCCAGCGGTCGCATCCTGACTTCGACGCGCGAGGGGCGCGTACTGCGCGTTCAGCTGCAGGCGGGCGACGCACGCGGCCGCCTGCACACGCGCGAGGCCGCCTGCGAATTCGTCCATGGTCGCGTCGACGACGGCTGGAGCCGCATCCAGCTCAAGCGGCTGGGCTGGTTCGCGCCGCGCGTATGGGTGCAGGCGTCCAGCCCCGAGTCGCGGCGCGCCGCGCGTGCCCTCGAGGAGTCGATCGAGGCGCTGCCGTAGCAGCGGCGCTGACTCACCTCCCGCCGCGGTGGCTGCGCGATCGCGAGGGTGTGTACTTGCGTGCTGGTTTGCCCGGCCCGCCGGACCCTGGCGGCAGTGGCAGAGTGCGCATGTCACTCACGATCACCCAACGAGGAGCCTGCTTGTTCTCGGACTGCCCTGCCAGGCGCCCACCGCCTCCTGATCGGCGCGCGCCTTGAGCGGCCGCGCACCGCCCGGCGCCTACCGGCCGATCTCGCGTCGCCGCCGGCTGCTCATCGTCGCGCTGGCGGTGGCCACCGCCGCGACCGTGGTAACCATGCTGCTTGATCCGCCCGGGGGCGTGCAACGTCAGCGCGCCGCGGCGACCCCGGCCACGCCTTCGCCCGCCGCCTGCGGGCCCGGCCGGGACAGTGGCTGTGTCGGCGGCAAGGCTGAAGTGCTCGCCCCTGCAGCCGCGGGCAGCCGTTGACCCGCCGCTGCCAACCACCCTCCCGCCCGAACCGACCACCGCCCTCGCCACCGCTCGCCGATCACCGGCCCGCTATCGTGCAGGCCCGCACGGAGAGTTCGCCATGCCCGCCCAACCCGAGGCCCTGCAGGGCCTGCGCGTCCTCGAGCTCGGACAGCTGATCGCCGGCCCCTTTGCCGGCAAGACGCTGGCCGACTTCGGCGCCGACGTCATCAAGATCGAGCCGGTCGAAGGCGGCGACCCGCTGCGCACCTGGCGCCTGCTGCGCGAAGGCACCAGCGTGTGGTGGGAGGTGCAATCGCGCAACAAGCGCAGCGTGGCGCTTGACCTGCGCAGCCGCGAGGGGCAAGCGGCGGTGCGCGCATTGGCCGCCGAGGCCGACGTGCTGATCGAGAACTTCAAACCCGGCACGCTGGAGGGCTGGGGCCTGGGCTGGGAGGCGCTGCATGCGCTGAACCCGCGGCTCGTCATGCTGCGCATCTCGGGCTTCGGGCAAACCGGGCCCGATGCCGGCAAGCCAGGCTTCGGCGTGCTTGGCGAGGCGATGGGTGGCCTGCGCCACCTCACCGCCGAGCCCGGCCGCGTGCCCGTGCGCGTGGGCGTGAGCATCGGCGACACGCTGGCGGCGCTGCATGGCGTGATCGGCGTGTTGCTCGCGCTGCGCCACCGCGAGGTGAATGGCGGCGCGGGGCAGATGATCGACGTCGCCCTCTACGAAAGCGTGTTCAACGTGATGGAGAGCCTGCTTCCCGAGTACGACGCCTTCGGCACCGTGCGCGGCGCCGCCGGCAGCGCCTTGCCGGGCATTGCGCCGAGCAATGCCTACGCGTGTGCCGACGGCGCCTATGTGCTGGTGGCGGGCAACGGCGACGGCATCTTCCGCCGCCTGATGGCGGCCATCGGCCGCGACGACCTGGCCGGCGACCCCGGCCTCGCGCGCAACGCCGGCCGCGTGGCGCGCGTGGCGGAAATCGACGCGGCCATCGGCGCCTGGACGGCCGCGCGGCCCATCGAAGAAGTCATCCGCATGCTCGAGTCGGCCGGCGTACCGGTCGGCCGCATCTACACCGTGGCCGACATCGCCCGCGACCCGCAGTACCTGGCGCGCGACATGATCCTGCAGACGGCCGATGCCGATGGCCGCCCGCTCAAGGTGCCGGGCATCGTGCCCAAGCTCGGCGCCACGCCCGGGCGCCTGCGCACGCCGGCACCGCGCCTGGGCGAGCACAACGCGAGCGTGCTGGGGCAGCCCGGCTGGCCGGCGCGCAGCGACGAGGCGGCCAACGACGAGAGCGCAGGCTAAGACGCCTTGGCGCGCCGCCATCACCACCATGTGTACGTCGTCGAGCTCGACGACCGCGTGTGGAACGAGGCGCGCTTCCGCAAGGCGAACCCTGACCACCGGCTCGGCAAGCCGTTCGTCTATGTCGGCATGACCGGCCTCGACCCCGACCAGCGCTTCGACAAGCACAAGGCCGGCATCCAGGCCAACCGCTACGTGCTCGAGTACGGCTTGCGCCTGCTACCGGCGCTGTACGAGGTCTACAACCCCATGCCCTACCAGGCGGCCCGCGAGATGGAGGTGGAGCTGGCCATCGGGCTGCGAGAGGCGGGGTTTGGGGTGTGGCAGGGTTGAGGCGCGTCTCTGTGGGGCGTTGGGCGTCAGCGCCAGACCGACGGCGCAAGAAAGCTTGAGGGAAGCTTAGGGCAGACCTGAGGACGCGCACGAGTCCAGGCGTGACCATGGATCCATGGCGGGCCTCCGGCTCGCAAGGAGCCTTCCATGCTGCGGGTGTCCACCGGGATTCACTTTCTCTTGTCCGGCGAACGACGCTGTGCTGGCGGCGCACGAAAGGCCGGCGTCCCCTCGCGAAGCCTGCCTCCACGCGACTTGACGGAATGGACTTGCGCATGACCGCGGTCGATCTCCCCTTCATCGCGTTCGCCGCCTGCAACGCGCTGCGCATCGCAGCCTACTTTCCGCAGATGTTCAAGCTGGCCCGCGAGCCGCGCGCTGCCCACTCGTTCTCGTACGCCACCTGGGCGCTGTTCACCGCGGCGAACCTCTCGACCGCCGGCTACGCGCTTGGGGTGCTGGGCGATGTCGTGCTGGGCCTCGTGCATGCCCTCAGCGCGCTGTGCTGCGGGGCCCTGATCGGGCTGGCGATGTGGCGATGCCGTTGCCCGCTCGCCGATCGCGACTCAGCGTTCGGGTAAGCCGGCCGCCCTCAGGTCGGCAAGAAACGCCGACGCCCAGGGCTCGACACGCATCGCCGGGATGCGCTGGCGCAGGCGCTCGACACTGCGGAAGGCCGTGGTCCGAACCACGGTCACGAAGCGCTCGGCCTGCTGCTCGCGGCCGAGCCGGCGCGCCGCCACGGCGGCAGACAGGTAGCACGTCGGAAAGGCCGGATTGGCCGCGATGCCGCGGGCCGCGTGCGCGAGCGCCTCCTCTTCTCGCCCAAGCATCGACGCGGCACATGCCTCGCCCCAGTGCCAGATGGCGCGCAGCGGCTCGCGCGGGCTGAGGGTCAAGGCCCGCGCGCACAGGTCGAAGGCCCGCTCTGGGTGCCCGCTCGCGCTGGCCAGCAAGGCCAGCAGTCCATAGGCCGGTGCATAGGAAGCGCTGATCTGCAGGCAGTGCCGCAGCGATGCCTCTGCGCGCACCCACTCGCCTGAGGTGAACAGGATCAGGCCCAGCGTGTAGTGGGCATCCGGGTCCGAAGGCGACAGCCGCGTCGCGCGTTCCGCATGGAATGCCGCGTCAGCCAGGGTGACGTCAGGGTGGCCCTGCTGCCAGTCAAACTGAAGGCCGCGGTACTCGCAGTAGGCCAGCACATTCCACGCGGCGCCGACCGAGGCGTCCCGACCCACTGCCTGGGCAGCCCACGCCCAGGCTCGGTCATTGGTATCCCGGCTCTGGGGCCGGCAGTACAGCTCGACCCAGGCTCGCATCGCCAGCGCGAGCGCGCTGGCCCGCTCGGGCCCGCCGACGTCGACTTCGCGCGCCGCGTGTTCGGTGAGCTCGAGCCGCCAGACCCGCACAAGCCGCCCAACCACCCGTTGTGCGAGAGCGGGCCACTCCGCCGCCACCGCTTCGATCGCTTCGCTCGCCACCACGGCGTCGGTCATGGCGTCGATGAGGTCGCAGCTGATCGACAAGCGATCACCGTCAGAGGCAATCGCTCCATCGACGACATAGCGCACCTTCAGTTCGTCGGCGACGCGGCGCGGCGGCACCGCGAGACCACGGTAGGACAACATGGTGCCGCGGGCGATCGTCGTGAGCCCCGGTTGGCGCGACAGCTCCAGCACCAGGTCACCGAGCAGAGTCTCGGGCAGGAAAGACAAGGCCGCGGGCAGCCCCAGGTCCCGGAACGGCAGAACCGCCACCGTGCGGGCTGCCGGCGCGGACGCCACGTCCACCACCTCGGAGGCCGAACCCGGCACCGCGGTCATCAGGCGCTGGGTCGGCGCCACCAATCGGTAGCCCTTGCGTGGGACCGTGGCGATGAATTCGCCGCTGGAGGCGTCGGCCTTCAGCACCGAACGAAGTTCCCCGATGGCCTGATAGAGGGATTGGTCGGTGACCACGACGCCCGGCCACACGCGCTCGAGCAGGTCGCGGCTGGTGCAGACCTCCCCGGGCCGCTCGGCCAGTGCCACCAGGAGCCGCATCGTGCGCGGCTCCATCTTCACCGTGTGACCGTCGAGCGTCAGCGTGTCCACGGCGGGATCGGCAAGCCATCGACCGACGGTCCAGCGGGCAGGCCCGGGTGGACCGGCGCGCGGAATCGAGTCTTGTCCCATGCTGCCGCCGTCGCTAGGAAAGGTTTCGAGCGCCTTGAGCTTACCTTGAGGACTTGCCTGGCTGTCGTCGGCAAGATCACTGCCATGTTGCAAGCCCTGGACCACGTCACCCTCCGCTCGACCGACCTGGTGCGGACACTGGCGTTCTACGAGCGCGTGCTGGGGCTCCGTGCCGGGCCTCGTCCGCCCTTCGGCGTGTCGGGGGCTTGGCTCTACGCGCAGACGCGCCCGGTGTTGCACGTCGTGGAGGGGCCTATCGGAGGACGCGGGGGGGCGATTGACCATGTCGCCTTTGAAGCATCGGGCAGGGCCGCCCTCTCGGCGCTGCTCGACGAGGCGGGTGTGCCCTTCGAACTGGTTGCGCTGCCTGATGGCTCGGCGCTGCAGATGTTCTTGTTCGATCCGGATGGTGCACGGCTCGAACTCGTCTTCAAGCACCCGGAGGATCGCTGATCATGAATCGCAGAACCCTTCTTTCGTTCACCGCCGCCGCCGCCGGTGCTGGCGTGCTGTCTGCGGCACCTGCTTCGGCGCAGTCGGCAGGCACCACACCGCTGACGATCGTGATCCCCTTCGCGGCCGGTGGTGCCTCGGACCTCGTTGTACGGGTGCTGGCCGACGGCCTGGCACGCCAGCTCGGACGAGCGATCGTCACCGAGAACAAGGGCGGGGCCGGAGGGTTGATTGCGGCAGCCGCTGTCGGACGTGCCGCGATGGATGGCCACACCCTGCTGTACGGGAACCAGGGCCAGATGGTGGTGGCCCGTCACCTCTTCCCGGGCAACGGGTCCGACCCGCGATCCGCCCTTCTGCCGCTCACGTCGACGGTGCGCACCCAGTTCCTTCTGGTCGTGCCGGCGGGCTCGACCGCTGCCAGCGCAGTGGCGCTGGCAGCGGCGGGCCGGAGCGGCCGGCTGAAGTTCGGCATCCCTGGTGTCGGCTCGCCACCGCACCTGGCCACCGTGCTGTTCGCGGAGCTGACAGGCGCCCAAGTCGACGTGATCCCGTACCAGGGGTCGGCGCCGATGCTGGTCGACCTGATCGCCGGGCGGCTCGATGCAGCCTTTGACAATGTCGCCACGAGCCTGGTGCAGGTGCGCGCGGAGAAGCTTCGGGCACTGGGGACATCGGGCCCCAAGAGGTCGACGATCGCGCCCGAGATTCTCACGCTCGCGGAGGCGGGCATCGAGGGTTACGCGTACCAGTCCTGGCAGGGGATGTTCGCGCCCAAGGGAACGGCGGGCGAAGTGGCTGCCGGGGTCGTTTCGGCACTGCACCGAACGCTGGCAGAGCCCGACATCCTGCGTCGGCTGAGCGAGTCGGGGCTGGAGGTCTTCACCAGTTCGCCATCGGAGTTCGAGGCGCTCATCGCACGCGATGCGCAGGAGTGGGACACCCGCGTTCGCAAGGGACTGCTGCGACCCAGCTGAGCCCGCATCGACATGCGGGTTGCGTGGGCGCCCTACGCCTGCGAGATCTCTACACGTCGATGTTCGCCGCCCGCAGCGCGTTGCTCTCGATGAACTCGCGCCGCGGCTCGACCTCGTCGCCCATGAGCATCATGAAGACCTTGTCGGCCTCGATGGCGTCTTCGATCTGCACGCGCAGCAGGCGGCGCACGGTCGGGTCCATCGTCGTCTCCCAAAGCTGCCCGGGGTTCATCTCGCCCAGGCCCTTGTAGCGCTGGCGGCCGACGGTGCTCTCGGCCTGCTGCATGAGCCAGGCCATGGCGGCGCGGAAGTCGCCGACCTTCTGCTCCTTCATCTTTTCGCCCTCGCCGCGCTTCACCGTGGCTTCGGGGCCGAGCAAGCCCTGGAAGGCGCGGCCGGCTTCGGCGAGCGTGGCGTAGTCGGCGCCGTGCACGAAGTCCTGCCCGATGACGCTGCTCTTGACGTTGCCGTGGTGGCGGCGGCTGATGCGCAGGTAGGCCTTGTCGGTGCGCGGGTCGACTTCCGCGCTGACGACAGCATCGATCAGCGCCGCCTGCAGCGCGGTGGCGCTGGCGGCGGCGGCGGCCGGGCTGTCGAGGTCGAGCGCCAGCCCGCCGCCGATGGCGCGCAGCGCGTCGCCGTCCATCCAGTTGGCCAGGCGCTCGATGACGGCGTTGGCCAGCAGGTAGCTGCGCGCCAGGCTGTCGAGTGCACTGCCTTCGATGGTGGGGCGCGCCGCGGTGGCGGCCTGCTGGCTGCCATCGGGGTGTACGGCGGCCCCGTCGAGGGCCACCTTGAGCAGGAAGGCGTCGAGCTCGTGCCCGTCCTTCAGGTACTGCTCGTGCTTGCCGTGCTTCACCTTGTACAGCGGCGGCTGCGCGATGTAGATGTGGCCGCGCTCCACGAGTTCGGGCATCTGGCGGTAGAAGAAGGTGAGCAGCAGGGTGCGGATGTGCGCGCCGTCCACGTCGGCGTCGGTCATGATGATGATGCGGTGGTAGCGCAGCTTCTCGATGTTGAAGTCGTCGCTGCCGATGCCGGTGCCGAGCGCGGTGATGAGCGTGACGATGGAGTCGCTCGACAGCAGCTTCTCGTAGCGCGCCTTCTCGACGTTGAGGATCTTGCCGCGCAGCGGCAGGATCGCCTGGAACTTGCGGTCGCGCCCTTGCTTGGCACTGCCGCCGGCGCTGTCGCCCTCGACGATGTAGATCTCGCAGAGCGAGGCGTCCTTCTCCTGGCAGTCGGCGAGCTTGCCGGGCAGGCCAAGGCCGTCGAGCACACCCTTGCGGCGCGTCATCTCGCGTGCCTTGCGCGCCGCCTCGCGGGCGCGCGCGGCGTCGACGATCTTGCCGCAGACGATCTTGGCGTCGATGGGGTTCTCGAGCAGCCACTCGCCCAGCTTGGCGGCCACGACCTCCTCCACCGGGCCGCGGACCTCGGAGCTGACGAGCTTGTCCTTGGTCTGGCTGCTGAACTTTGGCTCGGGCACCTTGACGCTGATGACGCAGGCGAGGCCCTCGCGCATGTCGTCGCCGGCGATCTCGACCTTGGCCTTCTCGGCGAGCTTGTTCTCCTCGATGTAGCGGTTGATGACGCGCGTCATCGCGGCGCGCAGGCCGGTGAGGTGGGTGCCGCCGTCACGCTGCGGGATGTTGTTGGTGAAGCACAGCACGCTCTCGTTGTAGCCGTCGTTCCACTGCATCGCCACTTCGACGCCGATGCTGGTGTTCTGCTCGCTCATCTTGTCGCCCATGGCGTGGAAGACGTTCGGGTGCAGGACCTTCTTGCCCTGGTTGATGAACTCGACGAAGCCCTTCACGCCGCCGGCGAAGGCGAAGTTGTCTTCCTTGGCGTTGCGCTCATCGACGAGGCGGATCTTGACGCCGTTGTTCAGGAACGAGAGCTCGCGCAGCCGCTTGGCCAGCACGTCGTAGTGGAAGTCGATGTTGTTGAAGATGGCGTCGTCGGGCAGGAAGTGCACTTCGGTGCCACGCTTCTCGGTGTCGCCGACGATCTTCATCGGGCTGATCTCGAAGCCGTCGCGCTCCTCGATCACGCGGTCCTGCGTGAAGCCCTGCTTGAACTCCAGCAGGTGCACCTTGCCCTCACGGCGCACGGTAAGGCGCAGCCACTTGCTGAGCGCGTTGACGCAGCTGACACCCACGCCGTGCAGGCCGCCGCTGACCTTGTAGCTGTTCTGGTTGAACTTGCCGCCGGCGTGCAGTTCGGTGAGCGCGATCTCGGCGGCACTGCGCTTGGGCTCGTGCTTGTCGTCCATCTTCACGCCCGTGGGGATGCCACGGCCGTTGTCGATGACGCTGATGCTGTTGTCGCTGTGGATGGTGACGACGATGTCGTCGCAGTGCCCGGCGAGGGCCTCGTCAATGGAGTTGTCGACGACCTCGAAGACGAGGTGGTGCAGGCCGGTGCCGTCGGAGGTGTCGCCGATGTACATGCCCGGGCGCTTGCGCACGGCCTCCAGGCCCTCGAGGATCTGGATGCTGCCTTCGCCGTAGGCGTTCGAGGCGGCATTCGACGCGGCACTGCCGCCGGGCGGTACTTCGGGGACGGGCAGGTTCGGGATCGGTTCGCTCATTCGGTGGTCATTCGGTGGGCCGTGGGCCCCTGCAGAAACGCTGAAGCGGGCCACGGCCCGCTCGCTGAGGATGCGGCTGCGACGAGGCTCAGATGCGCATCGGCATCACCACGTACTTGAAGCCGGGTGTGTCGGGCAGCGTGAAGAGGGCACTGGCGGCGTTGTCCTGCAACTCGATGCGCAGGGTCTCCTGGCTGATATTGGCGAGCGCATCGATGAGGTAGGTGACGTTGAAGCCAATCTCGATGGCGTCGCCGTTGTAGTCGACCTCCAGCTCTTCCTTGGCCTCTTCCTGCTCGGCGTTGTTGCTGCTGATGCGCAGCACGCCAGGCTCGACATTGAGGCGCACGCCCTTGAACTTTTCGCTCGTGAGAATGGCCGCGCGCTGCAGGGCGCTGAGCAGCGGCAGGCGGCCGAGCGCGACGATGTTCTTGTGGTTCTTGGGGATGACGCGGTTGTAGTCGGGGAACTTGCCCTCGACGAGCTTGGTCACGAACTCCATGCCCGAGAAGGCAAACTTGGCCTGGTTGTTGGCGAAACGCATCTCGATCGGCGTTTCTTCGTCGCGCAGCAGGCGCTGCAGCTCGAGCACGGTCTTGCGCGGCAGGATGACCTCCTGGCGCGTGGGCACCGCGGCATCCAGCGGCGATTGCGCCAGCGCCAGCCGGTGGCCGTCGGTGGCCACCAGCGTGAGCGTCTTGCCCTCGGCGATGAAGAGGATGCCGTTGAGGTAGTAGCGAATGTCGTGCACCGCCATCGCGAAGTGCACCTGGTTGATGAGGTCGCGCAGCGTCTTCTGCGGCACGGCGAAGGTGGGGCCGAAGTCGACGCTCTCGTTGACGAGCGGGAAGTCGTCGGCCGGCAGCGTCTGCAGCGTGAAGCGGCTCTTGCCCCCCTGCAGCGTGAGCTTGTTGGCCGCCCCCGATGCATTGGCCGTGAGCGTCACCACCTGGTCGGCCGGCAGGGCGCGCAGGATGTCGATGAGCTTGCGAGCGCCGACGGTCGTGCGCAGCTCGCCGCTGTCGCCCCCGAGCTCGGCACTGGTACGGACCTGGATCTCGAGATCGCTGGTAGTGAACTCCACCGAGTCGCCGTTCTTGCGCAGCAGCACGTTGGCGAGGATCGGCAGGGTGTGCCGTCGTTCCACGATGCCGGCTACCGACTGCAAGGCTTCGAGCAGCTTGGCTTGTGCTGCTTTGAGAACGATCATGTCTTCCTCTTCTTGTAGAAAGTGGTAGCCGTAGTAGTAGGGGGCGGCTTTCTGGGGAGAACGCTATTTTGGCCTGATCTTTCAACGCCTTAGCAGCGGGCGAGACCTGTGGGCTGAAGGGCCGGGGCGGCAGCGGCGTCTGGGGACAAGAAGTGGTTTCGGGTGAGCCTTGTGGACAAGCGGGCAGTTGTGCCGGATGGGTCCACAGGCTTGTTCAAGGGTTTTGCTGTGTGGTCCGGGCGACCGTGAGCGCCGGCAATTCAGCCCTTCAACGATTGCTCGAGCACGTGCAACTGCTGGTTGAGTTCCGGGTTGCGCTGGCGCTCCTCGCCGATCTTGCGCACGGCGTGCAGCACCGTCGTATGGTCGCGCCCGCCGAAGAGCTCGCCGATCTCGGGCAGGCTCTTCTTGGTCATGTCCTTGGCCAGGTACATGGCAATCTGGCGCGGCCGGGCGATGCTGGCCGGGCGCTTCTTGCTGTACATGTCGGCGACCTTGATCTTGTAGAAGTCGGCCACCGTCTTCTGGATGTTCTCCACCGAGATCTGCCGGTTCTGGATCGACAGCAGGTCCTTGAGCGCGTCGCGCGCCAGGCCGATGTTGATCTCCTTGTGGCTGAAGCGGCTGTACGCGAGGACCTTGCGCAGCGCCCCTTCGAGCTCGCGCACGTTGGCGCGCACGTTCTTGGCGATGAAAAAGGCGACGTCCTCGGGCATCTCGGCGGCCTCGGCCTTGGCCTTGGCGATGAGGATGGCCACGCGCATCTCGAGTTCGGGCGGCTCGATGGCCACGGTGAGGCCGCTGTCGAAGCGGCTCGTCAGGCGCTCGTCGATGTCCACCAGCCCCTTGGGGTAGGTGTCGCAGGTCATGATGATGTGCGCGCGCTTGGCCAGCAGGGCCTCGAAGGTGTTGAAGAACTCCTCCTGGGTGCGGTCCTTGCCGGCGATGAACTGCACGTCGTCGATGAGCAGCAGGTCAAGGCTGTGGTACTTGGCCTTCAACTCGTCGAAGGTCTTGCGCTGGTAGTTCTTGACGACGTCGCTGATGAACTGCTCGGCGTTCAGGTACAGCACGCGCGCCGTGGGGCGGTCCTTGAGCAGGGCATTGCCGACCGCGTGCACGAGGTGCGTCTTGCCCAGGCCCACACCGCCGTAGATGAAGAGCGGGTTGTAGGTTTCGCCGGGCGCGCCAGCCACGTGCAGCGCCGCC
This sequence comes from Rubrivivax sp., assembly GCA_022842825.1. GTDB lineage: Bacteria > Pseudomonadota > Gammaproteobacteria > Burkholderiales > Burkholderiaceae_C > Rubrivivax. The sequence goes on along the minus strand of JALHOU010000026.1, from coordinate 15,142 downwards.
GTGCGGGCCATTTGGTTGGCGCGGCCGGCGACCAGCGTGTCGAAGGTGAGCGCGGTGTTGAGCCGGTGCGAGGTGGCCGCCGGCGGCAGGTGGCGCGTGTTCGTGGGGCCGCTGCGCTCGGTGGCGACGTGGCTTGGTGCGCCGTTGGCACCCGTGCTGCCAGGGCGTTCCGGCAGGCCGTCGGATGCGCGAGCGCGTGCGGTGCCATCCGACCTCGGCCCTGCCGGCCAGGCGAGCGCCGAGGCCGCGGCGTACGCGGAAACACCCGTGTCGTTGCGGCGCAGCGCCGCGCTGGCGGCGGCTCCAGCGCTGGTGAGCGGCGACCGGCGCGCGGGGGTGTCCGCGCCGGTGGCCTCGTCACTGCGCGGCGCGAGGGCGAATTCGAGCCGCATGGGCCGGCCGGCCAACTCGCTGAGCACGGTTTCGATGCGCCCGGCGTATTGCGTGCGGATCCAGTCGAGCTTGAAGCGGTTGGGAACCTGGATGGCGACGACGTCATCGCCGTCGCCGTGGGCGGCGCCCAGCGGCGCCAGGGTCAAGGGGCGGATCCAGGTGTTGAACTGCTGTTCCGGCAATTCCGTGGCCAGGCGGGCACAGCCCTGCTGCCAGATGTCTTGGCTTGCATCCAGGCTCATCGATGGAGGCTCTCTGTCTGTGGAAATCTTCTTCTGCGAGCCGCCGGTCAACCCACCCTCCGGGCCCGGCGGACCGTGGTTATCCACAGTCCTGGCGGCGCCGTCAAGCCCGGCCGAACGCCGCGATTTCTGGTGCAAGTGTTTGACCGGAAAGGGGGTTTTTGCTCTAATCACGGGTTCGCCCGAAGCTGAAAAAATGGCTTTGGGCGTTGTTTCGGGTCACCTCACGGGCGGCTGCTCGCCGGTCACGGCCGAGTCGGCTCGATGGCGGGCCGCATCGGGTGCAGGCACACACCAGTGCGGTGCGGCGATCCAAACCCTGCGGCGCGTTGCGGCACCACACTTTGCTGCGAGCAGGCCCTCTCCCTTTCACCCCTACGCCGGGCATCTCCGGAGCGACGATCCATGAAGCGCACTTACCAACCCTCGAAAACGCGGCGCGCCCGCACGCACGGTTTCCTCGTGCGCATGAAAACCCGCGGCGGCCGTGCCGTCATCAACGCGCGACGCGCCAAGGGCCGCAAGCGGTTGGGGCTCTGAGCCTACGTCCCACCGCGTTGCGCGACGGCACGCATGCGGGCAGAACCTTGCATCGCGCCGCCTCATTGGAACCGGACATGGTCGGTCGACTCATCCACAAGGCCGATTTTGAGAGCCTGATGTCCGCGCCTATCCTGTCGCGAAGCGCTCACTTCGCCTTGCACCATCTGCCGCAAGGGCCCGCTGCCGGAGCAAGGCGACCGCCAAAGGCCGGCATGACAGAGATGTCCACAGATTTGTCATCCACGGATCACCATGCTGTGGACAACTCGCAGGTCGGACTTTGGGCGGGCGCCGTCGTGCCCAAGCGCCACGCCCGCCGCGCGGTGACGCGCAACCTGATCAAGCGTCAGGTGCGGCAGGTATTCGAGCGCCACGAGCCCGTGTTGCCGCAAGGTCTTTGGCTCGTGCGATTGAGGCGCATGTACGCTGCGTCTGAGTTCATCTCTGCTCGCTCGCAACCCTTGGCCGAGGCCGCCCGGACCGAGCTCGAAGAACTGCTTCGGCGCGCTCGGCCCGGGCGTGGCGGTTGAGGGAGCGGCAGCGCGCGGCGCTCGCCGGACCCGGCCTCCCGCCAAGCCTCTGCACGCCACAACAAATCGCTACGTGACTTCCATGGGACCGCTGCCCCACCCGATGACTTGGCCGCGCCACGTCCTGATTGGCCTGGTGCGGGCCTACCGCTTGGCGCTCAAGCCCTGGCTGGGCAGCGCCTGTCGGTTCGAGCCGACCTGTTCGGCCTACGCCCTTGAGGCCTTGCAGCGGCACGGCGCAGCGCGCGGCGCGGCCCTCGGCGCCTGGCGCCTGGCGCGCTGCCATCCCTGGTGCGATGGCGGTCTCGATCCCGTGCCCGGGAGGCTGCGCTCCCCCGGGGACGCCGCGGCCGGGCTCTTCACGCGGTTCACGCGGCCAGCGCACCACGACCCCCGACATCCTCCCACACGCGATCTCCCATGACCGATATTCGTCGCACCCTGCTGTGGGTGGTGTTCACCATGTCGCTCGTCCTCCTGTGGGACGCGTGGAATCGCCACACCGGGCAACCGACGCTGTTCGGTTCACCCGCGCGCAGCGCGCCGGCGGCGGGTAGCACGCCGGCCGGGCCGGGCGCGGCGCCTGCCGCAGGCGTGCCGCAGGCTTCCACCGTGCCGGCGCCCGCGACGGCCGGTGCGACGCCGGTATCCGCCCCGACGGCTGTGCCTTCGGTGGCAGAGCAGGTGGTGGTGACCACCGACGTGGTCAAGGCCACGTTCGAGAGCACCGGCGGAACCCTCGTTCGCCTGGAACTGCTTGGTTATCGCGACCCGATCGACCCGCAGCGCAACGTCGTGCTGTTCGATCGCACTGCGAAGCGCCTGTACATGGCGCAGACCGGCCTCATCACCGGCCAGGCCGGTGTGCAGTTGCCCAACCACCTGAGTGCGATGACCGCGGTGCCCGGCGAGCGCACGCTGGCCGCGGGTGCCAACACGATCAGCCTGCGCTTCGAGTCGGCCGCGGGCGACGGCCACAAGCTTGCCAAGACCTACACCTTCGAGCGTGGCAAGTACACGGTCGGCGTGAAGCACGAGTTCACCAACCAGGGCAGTACGCCGGTGCTGCCCCAGTTGTACCTGCAGCTGGCGCGCGATGCCTCGCCGCCGGAGGGCGAGTCGAGCTTCTACTTCACCTTCACGGGGCCGGCGATCTACACCGACGCCAGCAAGTTCGTGAAGGTCGACTTCAAGGACATCGCCAAGGGCAGCGCTGGCCACGACAAGAGCGGCAACGACGGCTGGGTGGCGATGGTGCAGCACTACTTCGCCAGTGCCTGGCTGGTACCCGGCAACGGGGCGCGCGAGTTCCGCACGGCCAAGGTGCCGGGCAACGCGGGCGGGAGTGCGCTCGAGCACTACACGGTGGCGATGGTGCTGCCGCTCGGCGAGGTGGCTCCCGGCGCCAGCAAGGCGCACGAGGCGACGCTCTTCGTCGGGCCGCAGGAGGAGCACAAGCTCGCCGCGCTGGCGCCCGGCCTCGACCTCGTGAAGGACTACGGCTGGTTCACCGTCCTCTCCAAGCCGCTGTTCTGGCTGCTCGACAAGCTCTACGGCGTGCTCGGCAACTGGGGCTGGGCCATCGTGGCGCTCGTGGTGCTGCTGAAGATCGCCTTCTACTGGCTCAACGCCAGCGCCTACCGCAGCATGGCCAAGATGAAGGCCGTGGCGCCGCGCGTCACCGAGCTGCGCGAGCGCTACAAGGACAAGCCGCAGCAGATGCAGCAGGAGATGATGCGGATCTACCGCGAGGAGAAGGTCAACCCGCTCGGGGGCTGCCTGCCTATCCTGGCGCAGATGCCGTTCTTCATCGCGCTGTACTGGGTGCTGCTGTCCAGCGTCGAGATGCGCGGCGCGCCCTGGATCGGCTGGATCAAGGACCTGTCGGCGATGGACCCCTGGTACATCCTGCCGGTCCTGATGACGGCCAGCTCGTTGTTCCAGGTCTGGCTCAACCCCACGCCGCCCGACCCGATGCAGGCCAAGATGATGTGGATGATGCCGCTCATCTTCGGCTTCATGTTCTTCTTCTTCCCCGCCGGCCTCGTGCTCTACTGGCTCACCAACAACATCCTGTCGATCGCTCAGCAGTGGTGGATCAACAAGCAACTCGGCGTAAATCACTGAGTGCGGCACGGCCCGCGTGAGGCTTCGCACGTTCCATCCCTCAGGTGAGGGTTGAGAACGGGGCTCGATCTGCCGAAGATGGACTTCATGCGGGTTGACCCGGTTCAAGTCGAACCGGCTCAGGAGATCCAGGCGCGAGGCCCCAAAAGCCGGACACTTCTCCACCCGCGCCATACACGCCCAGCGGCCCGGCTCGATGATTGCATCGACCGGGCCGCAGCACTTGGGGCCGGCTTGCCCCCCGGCCTGGTGCCGCAGCCCTTGGGCCTCTCAGCCCTTCAGCCGCATTGAGCCGGTAGTCGCCTGGGCCAGCCGACGTGGCGCCGAGCCCTTGCACTCGGCGGGCCAGAATCGCAGCCGGGTCCCGCCGGCAGACCGAAACGGCGCTGGACCCGCCACTCCACGTCCGTGCCATGCGTGCCACCGAACTGCTCGCCCGCCAGCAAGATCCCATCGTCGCCATCGCCACGGCCGCGGGGCGCGGGGCCGTGGGCATCGTGCGGGCTTCGGGTCGCGACCTCGGGCCGCTCATCGCGGCCGTTTGCGGCCGCGCGCTGGTGCCGCGCCAGGCGACGCTGCTGCCCTTCATTGACGCCGTCGGCGAGGTGCTCGACCGGGGCCTGGCCATCCACTTCCCGGCGCCGCACTCGTACACCGGTGAGGACGTGCTCGAGCTGCAGGCGCACGGCGGCCCGGTGCTGCTGCAGCTGCTGCTGGCGCGCTGCCTGCAGGTGCTGCAGGCAGCGTTCCCCGGCGCGCGCCTGGCCGAGCCGGGCGAGTTCACGCAGCGCGCCTTCCTCAACGACAAGCTCGACCTTGCGCAGGCCGAGGCCGTGGCCGACCTCATCGAGGCCAGCACCGAGGCCGCGGCGCGCTCGGCGGCACGCTCGCTCGCCGGCGCCTTCTCGACCGAAGTGCGCGCGCTCGCCGGGCGCATCGTGCAGCTGCGCTTGCTGGTCGAGGCCACGCTCGACTTCCCCGAGGAGGAGATCGACTTCCTCGAGAAGGCCGGTGCGCGCGCGCAGCTTGACGCCATCGTCGCGGCGGTGGACAAGGCGCTTGCGAGCGCGCGGCGCGGCGCCTTGCTGCGCGAGGGCCTGCACGTGGTGCTCGCCGGCCAGCCCAACGTGGGCAAGAGCTCGCTGCTCAATGCGCTGGCCGGCGCCGAGCTCGCCATCGTCACGCCGATCCCCGGCACGACGCGCGACCGGCTGCGCGAAACGATCCAGATCGAAGGCGTGCCGCTGCACGTCATGGACACCGCCGGCCTGCGCCACGACGAGCACGCCGCCGACGAGGTGGAGCGCATCGGCATCGCGCGCACCTGGCAGGCGATCGCCGAGGCCGATGCCGTGGTCTTCCTGCACGACCTCACGCGGCGGGGTGAGCCGGCCTACGAAGCCGGCGACCGTGACATCGCCGCCCGGCTGCCGGCCGGCGTGCCGCGGCTGGAGGTCCACAACAAGGCTGATGCGCTGGACGAGGCGGCCGCCCCCGTGCCGTTGGGCGGGCTCGCCCTCTCGGCACGCACCGGCGTGGGCCTGGACGCGTTGCGCCACGCCCTGCTGGCGCAGGCCGGCTGGCTGGCGGCCCCTGAGGGTACGGTGATCGCGCGCACGCGCCACGTCGGAGCATTGCAGCGCGCGCGCGAGCACCTCGGCCACGCGCGCATGCATGCCGCCGCGCGCGACGCCGCACTCGACCTGCTCGCCGAGGAGCTGCGCCTGGCACACCAGGCGCTGGGCGAGATCACGGGAGAGTTCACGAGCGAAGACCTGCTGGGCGAGATCTTCGGGCGCTTCTGCATCGGGAAGTGACGGCATCGCGCCGCCCATCGCGAAGCCGCGGCTGCCTTCGATCGCGTGCATTAGATCGCCCAGGGCGACTCAGGCGCCCTGGCGCCTCATGTCACTCGATCGTCACCCCCGCGTCGCGAACCAGCTTGCCCCACTTCTGGACCTCCGTGCGCACGAAAGCAGCGAAGGCCTCGGGCGAGGCGCCGCCTGTCTCTGCGCCGAGCTTGAACCACAACTCTCGCATCTCGCGGTCCTCGAAGGCCTTGTTGACGAGGGCATGCAGCCGCTGCACCACGGCCGCTGGAGTACCGGCAGGTACCCACAAGCCATACCACGAGGTCACCTCGAAGCCCGGCAGCCCCGACTCGCTGGCGGTAGGGATCTCCGGGAACGAAGGCGAACGCTTCGCCGAGGTGACGGCGATAGCCTGCAGCTTGCCGCTGCGGATGTGCTGCGCGGCGCTGCCCAAAGCTTCGAAGATGTAGTCGATCTCACCGCCGAGCAGCGCCGTGGTCGCCGGGCCGGTGCCCTTGTAGGGCACGTGTTGTGCCTTTACGCCGGCGGCGCTGTTGAACATCTCGCACGACAGATGGCGTGTCGTGCCGTTGCCCGCCGAGCCGCAGTTGATCTTGCCCACGTTCGCCTTGGCGTAGGTGATGAGCTCGGGCAGCGTCTTGGCCGGGACGCGCGTGGCGGCCACCAACACGTCGGGGAAGACGGCCACCGTTGTCACGGGCACGAGGTCCCTTTCCAGCTCATAGGGCAGGGCCTTGTAGGCCGACACGGCGACAGCCAGGTGCACCGGCGCGAGCAGCACGGTGTAGCCGTCGGCCGGCGACTTGGCGGCCATGGCTGCACCGATGGTGCCGCCGGCGCCGCCGCGGTTGTCGATGTTGAACTGCTGGCCGGCGAGCTGCGCGAGCTTGGCCGTGAGCGGGCGCGCCACGGTGTCGGTGCCGCCCCCCGGAGGGAAGGGCACGATCACGCGCACGGGCTTGTTCGGCCAGTCCTGAGCCAACACCGGGGCGACGGGCAGCAGCAGGGCGAGAGCAAGCGGCATCAGCCGGCGGCCGAGGATCATCGGTCGGTCTCCAGTAGGGTGAACATCGGGTTGTCGCGCATTGGCGTGCGGCCCGATCATGCCCGGCCCGCAAGACCGTTGCATGACGGGTGAACCCGCGTCCAGGCGCCAGCCGCGCCGCCCGGGTGCGGGTTGCGTGCGAATCAGGTGCGTTGCGACGAGGGCGGTCGCAGGTGCGACAGTGGCCGTCAGTGGCCAGCGAAGTCCACCAGCGTGAACAGCGCCAGCCCGCTGTCGCGCAGCTTGCGCGAGCCACCGAGCTCGGGCAGGTCGACGATGGCCGCGCCCTCGATCACCTGGGCGCCGAGGCGTTCCAGCAGCCTGCGCCCGGCCATCATCGTGCCGCCGGTGGCCACGAGGTCGTCGATGAGCACGACGCGGTCGCCGGGCTTCACGGCATCGGTGTGCATCTCCACCGTGGCGCTGCCGTACTCGAGCTCGTAGGTCTCTTCGACGGTGGTGAACGGCAGCTTGCCCTTCTTGCGGATCGGCACGAAGCCCACGCCGAGCTCGTAGGCGACGACGCTGCCGATGATGAAGCCGCGCGCGTCGAGCCCGGCGATGGCATCGGGCCGCGGGCTGAAGTAGCGGTGCACGAACTGGTCGATGAGGACGCGGAAGACGCGCGGGTTGGCCAGCAGCGGCGTGATGTCGCGGAACATCACGCCCTTGTCCGGCCAGTCGGGCACGGTGCGGATGTGTGCCTTGATGTAGGCGGCGGGGTCCTGAAGAAGCAGCGGGTGCGCGTCGCCGGTCATGCGGAGATCATAGAAGCTCAGTACAGGATGGCGCGTGCGAGCAAGGTCACACCGCCGTCGCTCCCGCTGCCGCCGCGGGCGGACGCCTGCAGTACCAGGGCCTCGGCCGAAGCGACGCTGCTGGCGGCCAGATCCTGCAGCACGAACTGGTGTGTCATCCAGGCTTCGAAGCGGCCGGCCGGCACCGCGGCCAATGCGCGCCGCAGTTCCTGCAGGCGCTGCGCGCGTTCCTGCGCGTCGCTGCGGGCGGGCGAGGCCAGCGCCATCCAGCGCTCGCTGCGGCCGAAGGCCAGCATCGCCGTCTCCATGCAGCGGCACCAGGGGCTCGAGCGCACACGCGCCGGCTGCAGGCCCTGGGCGCGCAACCAGCCGCCGATGCGTCGCGCCTGCTCGCGCCCCTCGTCGTTGAGGTTGCGCTGCGTACTGCAGTCGTCGAGGCGGAAGCCCTCCGGGTCGAAGGTGCCGGGGGCGAGCGCGTGGCGCATCGCCAGCACGACACCGCCGCGGCGCAGCAGGTCGCGCACGGTGTCACTGGCGCGCGCGGCGGGCAGCAGCGCCACCAGGCCCGCGGCCGTGACGATGGCGCGCCGCGGCAGGCGGGCACGCATCAGGGCGGCGGCGCGCTCGGCGGGCTTCATGGGGGCAGCGTAGCGCGCCCGGACTTGTCCGCGCCTTGCGTGGGGTTGGTGGCACACCGTCCCCGGGGCGGCGCGCCACCCGAATGCGAAGCGCCGGGGCTCATCGGGTGCCGAGCAGCTTGGCCTCTGCCAGCGCCAGCGGCTCGGGCAGCCCGCTCAGCACCAGGGTGTCGCCGCCGCCGAGCACGAGCGAGCCTTCGGCCGGGATCACGCCGCCGGCGGCCCGCCGCACCGAGACCACGCTCACGCCAATGGCGTGCAGCGCCAGATGGTCGAGCGTGCGCCCGATGCAGGTGGCCGCCTCGGGTAGCGTGACGCTCTGCAGCCGCGCCTGTTCCAGCTCGGCCACGGTGTCGTCGTCGGCACCGTGGAAGTAGCCGCGCAGCAGGCTGTAGCGTGCATCGCGCGCGTCGCGCGTGATGCGGACGACGCGCGCCATCGGCACGCCCACCAGCGCCAGCGCGTGGCCGGCGAGCATCAGCGAGCCCTCCACCGCCTCGGGCACCACCTCGGTGGCGCCGGCTGCCTTGAGGCGGTCGATGTCGGTGTCGTCCACCGTGCGCACCACCACCGGCACCTTGGGGGCATGGCTTTGCACCAGGGCCAGAATCTTCAGCGCCGAAGCGGTGTCGTGGTAGCTCACCACCACCGCTGCCGCGCGCGCCAGGCCGGCGGCCATCAGGCTTTGCAGGCGCGCCGCATCACCGAAGACCACGCTCTGCCCGGCGGCGGCGGCCTGACGCACGCGGTCGGGGTCGAGGTCGAGCGCCATGTAGGGGATGCGCTCCTTGGCCAGCAGGCGGGCCAGGTTCTGGCCGCTGCGGCCGTAGCCGCAGATGATGACGTGGCGCTCGGTGGCCATCGATTTCTTGGCGATGCTGGTCAGCGCCACCGACTGCATCAGCCAGTCGCTCGAGCTGAGCCGGTTGACGATGCGGTTGCTGTACATCACCAGGAACGGCGTTGCCAGCATCGACAGCACCATGCTGGCGAGCACCGGGCTCATCCATTGCGGCGCCACGAGCCCGTTGTCGGTGCCCAGCGTCAGCAGCACGAAGCCGAATTCGCCGGCCTGTGCCAAGTACAGGCCGGTGCGCAGCGCCACGCCGGGCGCGGCGCGGAAGGCGTAGGCCAGCGCGGCGACCAGCGCTGCCTTGGCCAGCACGGGTGCCGTGGTCAGCAGCAGCACGAGCAGCCACTGGTCGAGCACCGGGCGCCAGTCCAGCTTCATGCCGATGGTGATGAAGAACAGGCCCAGCAACACGTCGTGGAAGGGCCGGATGTCGGTCTCCACCTGGTGCTTGTATTCGGTCTCGGCGACAAGCATGCCGGCGACGAAGGCACCGAGCGCCAGCGACAGGCCGGCGTGCTCGGTGACCCAGGCCAGGCCGAGCGTGATGAGCAGCAGGTTCAGGACGAACAGCTCCTCGCTCTTGCGCCGGGCCACGAGCGTGAGCCACCAGCGCATCACCTTCTGGCCGCCCACGAGCAGCACAGTCAGCAGGGCGGCGGCCTTCGCAAGGGCCAGGCCGAGCGAGGCGATCAGCTGCTCGGGCGGCGAGTTGAGGGCCGGGATCAGCACCAGCAGCGGCACGACGGCCAGGTCCTGGAACAGCAACACGCCCATCACGCGGCGACCATGCTCGCTCTCGAGCTCGAGCCGGTCGGCCATCAACTTGACGAGGATGGCGGTGGAACTCATCGCCATGGCGCCGCCCAGAACGATGGCGCCGCGCCAGGACATCTCCCACGTCTGGCCGGTGATCAAGTGCCAGCCATACACCAGCAGCGCGTGTCCGGCGAGTGTGCCCAGCACCGTGAGCAGCACCTGCAGCAGACCGAGCCCGAAGACGAGCGTGCGCATGCTGCGCAGCTTGGGCAGGTTGAACTCGAGCCCGATGACGAACATCAGGAAGACGACACCGAATTCGGCGAGGTACTTGACGGCGGCGCTGTCCTGCGCAAAGGCCAGCGTGTGCGGCCCGATCAGCACGCCGACGACGAGATAGCCGAGCATCGGCGGCAGCTTCAACGAGCGGCAGGCCACGACACCCAGCACCGCGGCGACCAGGTAGAGAAGGACGAGTTCGAGGGTGGTGGCCAAGGGAGTGGGTGGCGCAGCCCGGGCGCGACGGATCGGGGGAAAGGCGACGAAACGGCCCGGCGGGCGGCCACCCCGGGCGGGGGGCGAGCCGATGCCTAGAATGCGCCGCTATCGTATGCGAGGCATGTGCTGCCGCGCGCCACCTGCACCGGCCGGCGAAGCCCGCGGCCCCCGCCACGCCCAGCCCGCCTCGATCCACGCGCGAATGAGCCCGCCCCCGTCCTTCGATGCCAAGCGCGCGCTCGCGATGGCGGCGCGCACCTTCGAGATCGAGGCGCGTGCGCTGCAGGGCTTGGCCGCTCAACTCGGCCGTCATGCCGACGAAGGCTTTGCGGCCGCTGTGCGTGCCATCCTCGAATGCCGCGGCCGTGTCGTTGTGATGGGCATGGGCAAGAGCGGCCACGTGGGGCGCAAGATCGCCGCCACGCTCGCCTCGACAGGCACGCCGGCCTTCTTCGTGCACCCGGCCGAGGCGAGCCACGGCGACCTCGGCATGGTGCAGTCGGGCGACATCGTGCTGGCGCTGTCCAACAGCGGCGAAAGCGACGAACTCGCGGCCATCCTGCCGGCCATCCGGCGCCTTGGCGCGCGGCTGCTGGCCATGACCGGCAACGCCGAGTCGACATTGGCGCAGCACGCCGAGATCGTCATCGCCAGCGCGGTGGCCGAGGAGGCCTGCCCGCTCAACCTCGCGCCCACGGCCAGCACGACGGCGCAGATGGCGCTCGGCGACGCGCTCGCCGTGGCGCTGCTGGACGCGCGCGGTTTTCGCGAAGAGGACTTCGCCCGCTCGCACCCCGGCGGCAGCCTCGGGCGCAAGCTGCTGATGCACGTGCGCGACCTCATGCGCAGCGGCGAGGCGGTGCCGCGCGTGGCGCCGGAGGCGGACTTCAACCAGCTGCTGCGCGAGATGACAGGCAAGGGCCTGGGCTTCACGGCCGTCGTCGACGGGGCCGGGCGGCCCCTGGGCATCTTCACCGACGGCGACCTGCGCCGGCTCATCGAGCGCGGTGAAGGCGACCTGCGCCACCTGGCGCAGCTGAGCGCCGGACAGGTCATGCACGGCGGGCCGCGCCTGGTGCGCGAGGACGCGCTGGCCGTCGACGCCGCCGGCGTGATGGAGCAGCACCGCGTGACGAGTGTGCTGGTGGTCGATGCCGCCGGGCACCTCGTCGGCGCGCTCAACTCCAACGACCTGATGCGCGCCAAGGTCATCTGACGTGCGAGCATCCCGAGCGATGCGTGCGCCGGCGCTGACCTTCCCGCCTGAACTGCTGCTGCAGGCGCAGGGCAGCGGCCTGGGCATGAAGGCGGCCATCTTCGATGTCGACGGCGTGCTCACCGACGGCACCCTGTTCGTCGGCGCGGACGGCGAGCTGATGAAGCCCTTCAGCGTGCTCGACGGTCACGGCCTGAAGCTGCTGCGCGCCGGCGGCATCGAGCCGCTGATCATCACCGGCCGCGACAGCGCCGCCGTGCGCTGCCGGATGGCCGACCTCGGGCTGCAGCGCGCCGTGTACGGCGCGGGCGACAAGCTGGCCGCGGCCGAGTTGCAGCTGGCCGATCTGGGTGTCGCATGGGCCGACGTGGCCGTGATCGGCGACGACTGGCCCGACCTGCCGCTGCTCGCCCGCGCCGGCTTCGCCGCGGCGCCGCCCAATGCGCATGCTGAAGTGCGCGCCGCCGTGCACCACGTGACGCGCTCGCGGGGCGGCGAGGGGGCGGCGCGCGAGTTCTGCGACCTGCTGCTGATGGCGGCGGGGCGCTATGCCGCGCTGCTGGAGTCCTTCGCCGGCCAGGGCGGCCGCGCATCGACGCTGGACGCGCGGTAGGTCGCCGGTTCGACCATGTCCGTCGAGCTGCATCTGCCCGACCTGCCCGAGGTGCCGATCTCGCTCGGCCCGGCAGCCAACGCGCCTGCGCTCACCGGGCCCGCGGCGGCGTCACGCCGCGTGTCGCTGCCCTGGCACCTGCGCCTGCGCGAAGCGCTGTCGGCCTACCTGCCGCTGCTGCTGATGCTGCTGATCGCGCTGGCCACGTGGTGGCTGGTGAAGCAGACGCCGGTGCCCGAGCCGGCGGCGCTGGCGCGTGCGGCGCGCAGCGAACCCGACTACTCGATGCGCGGCTTTGCGCTGGAGCGATTCGACACCGACGGCCGGCTCAAGATGCGCATCGAGGGCGACTGGCTGCGCCACTTCCCGGACACCGACCGGGTCGAGATCGAAGGCGCACGCATCCACGCTTTCGGCGTCGACGGGCGCGAGACGCTGGCGACGGCCAGGCGGGCGCTGGGCAATGGCGACGGCAGCGAGATCCAGCTGCTCGGCGGCGCCGAGGTGACCAGCCGCGACGCGGCAGGCCAGCCCGTGTTCATCCGCAGCGAGTTCCTGCACGCCTTCCTCGTCACCGAGCGCGTGCGCACGCACCTGCCGGTGCTGGCGCGCTTCGGCGGCGCGGAGTTGTCGGCCGGCGGCATCGACTACGACAACGCGACGCGCAAGCTCGAGTTCCGCGGGCCCGTGCACGCGGAGTTCGCGCCGCGCGCGAAGGGGCAGCGGCCATGACGGGGGGCGCCGCTCCAGGCACGACCGCCGCGGCGCCGCTGGCCTTCATCACCGGCGCCTCCAGCGGCATCGGCCAGGCGCTGGCGGCGCGTTATGCGGCGCTCGGCTGGCGGCTGGCGCTGGTGGCGCGGCGCGAAGGCGTGCTCCAGGAGTGGGCGCGCGCCGCGGGGCTCGGGGCCGACCGTTGCGTTGCCTATGCGGCCGACGTGGCCCAGGTGCCCGGCATCGTGGCCGCGGGCGAGGCCTGCATCACGCGCCAGGGGCTGCCCGATGTCGTGATCGCGAATGCGGGCATCAGCATCGGCATGGACACGGCCGAGCGCGAAGACCTCGACATGATGAGCGACATGCTGGCGCTCAACGTGCTCGGCGTGGCCGCCACGTTCCACCCCTTCGTGGCCGGCATGCGCGCACGCGGTTCGGGGCGGCTTGTCGGCGTGGCCAGCATGGCGGCGCTGCGCGGCCTGCCCGGGCACGGCGCCTACTGCGCCAGCAAGGCTGGCGTGGTGGCCTACTGCGAGAGCCTGCGCGTCGAGTGCCGCGCCAGCGGCGTGCGTGTGGTGACGCTGCTGCCGGGCTACGTCGCCACGCCGCTGACGGCACGCAACCCGTACTCGATGCCCTTCCTCATCGACGCGGCCACCTTCGCCGAGCGGGCCGAGCGCGCCATCGGCGCCGGCGCGAGCCAACGCGTCATCCCGTGGCAGATGGCATGGGTCGCGCCGCTCATGCGCAACCTGCCCAATGCGCTGTACGACCGGCTCTTCAAGGGCCGCAAGCGCAAGCCGCGGCGCAGCGGCGCCTGAACGCCGGCGCAAGATGCTCGACGTCGTCGTCCTCTTCTTCCTGCTCGGTGTGCTGGCGCGGCTGGCCAAGAGCGACCTGCGCCTTCCCGAGGCGCTGTACGAGACCCTGTCGATCTACCTGCTGCTGGCCATCGGCCTGAAGGGTGGCGTCGAGTTGAGCAAGCAGCCGATCGCGGCGCTCGCGCCGCAGGTGCTGGTGTGCGTCGCGCTGGGCTTCGCGATCCCGTTCCTGCTCTACCCGGCACTGCGGGCGCTGCGTTTGGCCGGCGTGGACGCGGCGGCGCTGGCGGCGCACTACGGCTCGGTGAGTGTCGTGACCTTCGCCGTCGCCACCGCGACCCTCACGCGCGAGGGCATCGCCTACGAGAGCCACGCCGCGCTCTGGGTGGCGGTGATGGAAGCGCCGGGCCTCGTGGCAGGCATCCTGCTCGCACGCCGGGCGCAGCGGGCCCGGCGGGGCCCAGGCCGCTGGCGGGCGCTGGCGCACGACGTGCTCGTCGGCAAGAGCGTGCTGCTGCTGCTGGGCGGGCTGGCCATCGGCGCCCTGGCCGGCGAGGCGGGCACGGCGCCGATCCAGGCCGTGTTCGTGGATCCCTTCAAGGGTGTGCTGGCGCTCTTCCTGCTGGAGCTGGGTCTGGTGGCGGGGGCTCGGCTGGGCGAGGTGCGGCGCTTCGGTGTCGCGGTGCTGGTGGTCGGCCTCGGGGCGCCGCCACTGCTGGCCCTGGCGGGGCTCGCTGCCGGCGTGGCGCTGGGCCTCAGCACCGGCGGCGTGGCGCTGCTTGCCACGCTGGCGGCCAGCGCGAGCTACATCGCCGCGCCGACGGCCATGCGCATCGCCGTGCCCGAGGCGAACGCAGCGCTGTCGATCACCGCGGCGCTCGGCATCACGTTTCCCTTCAACATCGTCGTGGGCATCCCCCTGTACATCACGCTGGCGCAATGGGTGACCGCATGAGCACCGACCAAACCCGCAAGCACCCGAAGGTGTTGTTGACCATCGTTGCCGAGGCTGCGCTGGAGAAAGACCTGGCGCGCGACGTGCTGGCGCACGGCGCGCACGGCTGGACGATCAGCGACGTGCGCGGCGGCGGCCGCGGTGGCGTGCGCGAAGGCGCGTGGGAAGCCGACCGGACGATCGAGCTGAGGGTCGTGTCCGACGCGCCGGTGGCCGATGCGATTGCCAGGCACGTGATGGCGGCCTACGCCGGAAACTTCGGCGTCACGCTCTGGTTCAGCGAGGTCTCGGTGCTGCGGCCCGAGCGGTACTAGGCGTGGGCGGCCGCAATCGAGACCCACGCCCGACGGCAGGCAACGAGCGTGCAACACCGCGCAGTGCCGCAAGTCGGCCCAGCCTCTCGAATGTGAGTCAGGCCAGGAAGGCAAATCGCCGGCAACTCGCGCTGCCGGCGATTGTCGAGCCGGAAGGATCTCAGTAGCCGCCTTGCCCGCCGCCACCGCCGCGGTTGCCACCGCCGCCACCGTAGCCGCCGCGACCGCCGCCGCCGCCGCCGCTTCCACCGCCGCCGTAGGGGCTGCGGCCGCCACCGCCGTAGGGGCTGC
>JALHOU010000025.1 GCA_022842825.1 Rubrivivax sp. | reverse complement strand
GTGCCTGGCGTCGTGCGCTGCCGGCCGAGCGCGGCCGCGTGCTGCAGCGCGCGGCCGAGCGCATCCGCGCCGGGGCCGAACGCCTGGCGGTGGTGGAGTCGCTCGACTCCGGCAAGCGACTGAGCGAGGCGCTCGGCGACGTGCTCGGCGCGGCGCGCTGCTTCGAGTACTACGCCGGCGCTTGCGACAAGCTGCAGGGCGAGACGATCCCGCTCGGCCCCGACCACCTCGCCTACACCGTGCACGAGCCCGCCGGCGTGGCCGCGCAGATCGTGCCGTGGAACTACCCCATCTCCACCGCCGCGCGCGGCCTGGCGCCGGCGCTGGCCGCAGGCTGTGCCGTGGTGCTGAAGCCGGCCGAGCAGACGCCGCTCACCGCGCTGATGCTCGCGGCGCTGCTGCACGAGGCGGGCCTGCCCGCCGGCGCCTGCAACGTCGTCACCGGCACCGGCGCCGCGGCAGGCGCGCCGCTCGTGGCGCATGTGGGCATAGCCCACATCACCTTCACGGGTTCGGTGGCCACTGGCCAGGCGGTGATGCGCGCCGCGGCCACGCATGTGACGCGCGTCGTCCTCGAGCTGGGCGGCAAGTCACCCGTGGTGGTGCTGCCCGATGCCGATATCGCATCCGCCGTGGACAACGCCTTCGGCGCCATCTTCGAGAACGCCGGGCAGATCTGCTCGGCCGGCTCGCGTCTGCTGCTCGCGCGCGGCATCCACGAAGCCTTCCTCGCGCGGCTGCTCGACAAGATCGCCGCGCTGCCGCTGGCGCATGGCCTGCGCGATGCCGGCATGGGCCCGCTCAACTCCACCGCGCAACTGCAGCGCGTGGCGGGCTTCGTACAACGTGCGCGCGATCGCGGCGTGGCCATGCGTTGCGGCGGCCAGCCCGCGGTGGCGCCGGGGCTGGAGGGCGGCTTCTTCTTCGAGCCCACGGTACTCGACCGCCTCGCGCCGCAGGACGAGTGCGTGCAGGAAGAGATCTTCGGCCCGGTGCTGGCGGTGCAGGTGTTCGACACGCCCGAGGAGGCTGTGGCGCTGGCCAACGGCACGCGCTATGCGCTGGTGGCCGGCGTATTCACCAAGGACTTCAGCCTCGCGCACCGGCTGGCGCGCGAGATCGACGCCGGGCAGGCCTACATCAACGAGTACTTCGCCGGCGGCATCGAAGTGCCCTTCGGCGGCAACCGCTGCTCGGGCTTCGGGCGCGAGAAGGGGCTGGAGGCGGTGCGCAGCTACTGCCGGGTGAAAAGCGTGGCGGCGCGGCTGTAGCGTCGCTTGCCGCGTGCGCTGCGGACCGGTTTCGCCGCGTGCTCGGGCTCGTCAGAGCGTACCGGCCAAGCCGATGCCCATGCGATCCATGGCGTGGCGGACGGCCTGCTTCAGTACCTTGGCCTTCAGGTCGAGGCTGTCGATGCACTGGCCATTCATCACCCCCGCCAGGCCATGCACCGTCGACCAGATGTACAGCGCATCGAGTTCCACGGTCTCCCGCACCTCGGGCGAGTCTCCGTGCATGCGACGGAGCACGCCGCGCAGCACATCGAAGGCATGCGTGGCATCGCGCACCAATTCGGCCTGGTCCGCCGACGCGGGCCACGTGGTGCTGAACATCAGCCGGTACTCCAGCGGATTCTCACGGGCATAGGCCAGGTACTGCAGCCCCAGCGATTGCAGGTCCTGCTCGGGGTCCTCATGGCGGGGCCGCGCGTCCAGGTGTGCTGCGAAGCGCTGGAAGCAACGGCGCATCACCTCGGCCAGGAGGTGATCGCGACTCGGGTAGTGCTTGTAGGGCGCCTGGTGCGACACGCCCAGCTTGCGCGCCACCTCGCGCAGGCTCAGGTTCTCGATGCCACGCTCGGCAATCACTTCCTGCGCCGCCACGATGCAGGCGTCGCGCAGTTCGAGCGGTGGCGCAGAGCGGGTCTTCTTGGCAGGCATGCGACATCGGAGCGTGGCGGGAGGCGCGGCCAAAGCTACCACAGGCGCAACGCCACCTTGACACTGGAAGCGGCGTTGTCGGAGACGCTGCACTGCGGTTTGGGCGGGCCGATCAAGCCGGGGGTGTCCACGCGCTTGGCGTCGGCGCGAGCCAAGCGACCCGAGGTGAACGGTTGACAGTGTCTACGTGTGCAGGAACAATAGTAGACACTGTCAACACGCCAGCGCGCTGCCGATGCAGCCGCCAGCCTGCGGCGGCCGCGTCGCCTGCCGCCCACGAACCGCAAGCCACCTGAACGCCGACGCCATGCGCCCACGCCTGGGCTTCCTCCTGAGCGCCGCCGCGGCAGCCACCGCACTGGCCGGCTGCGCACCCTTCAACCACACCGGCCCCGACAGCCCCATCGCGCGGCCGGCCCTGCAGACCCTGGACCCACGGCCGCGCGTGGCGCTGGTGCTCAGCAGCGGCGGCCCCCGCGGCTACGCCCACATCGGCGTCATGCGGGTGCTGGAAGAGGCCGGCGTCGAGATCGACCTGGTGGTGGGCACCAGCGTGGGGTCGCTGCTTGGCGCGTTCTGGGCCGACGGGCGCAGCGCCGCCGAGATCGACGCGCTGTCGAAGGACGGCGGGCCGCTCGCCCTGTTCGACCTGTCGCCCTTTGCCGACCGCGGCTGGATCCACGGCCAGCGCCTGCAGGACTACGTCAACGCGCGCCTCGTCCATCGCAACATCGAACAGATGCCGCGGCGGCTGGTGGTGGGTGCCACGCGGCGCAACGACAAGGCAGCGGTGTTCTTCACCAGCGGAAATGCCGGCGTGGCGGTGCGCGCATCGAGCGCCGTGCCGGGCATCCTCTCGCCCGTGGGCATCGAGGGCACCGAGTACGAAGATGGTGACGAGTCGCTGCCGCTGGCCGTGCGCGCCGCCCGCCAGGCGGGGGCGCGGTTCGTGATCGCGGTCGACGTCACGCCACGCCCGGAGACCGCACCTGAAGGCACCTCGCAGGCGCAACGCGAGCGCGTGGCCCGGCGAGTTGCCCGCATCGCGCCTGAAGCCGCGCTGGCCGACTACCTGATCCATGCCGATCTCGAATTCGGGGCTTCGCCGTTGCCAAGCTACTTCGAGTACGCGCGCACCACGGGCGAGCGCAGTGCGCGGGCCCACTTGCCGCCGCTGCTGGCGAGCCTGAACCGCGCGGGCCTGCGGCCCCCGACCCATGCCGTGGGCGGGCGACCATGAACCGGCGTCGCGCCGACGGCATCGAGGTGCGCTTTGTGTGGCTCAAGATCGCCACGCGGGGCTCCCATGAACCCAGCGTCACGTACCCGGAGGCGGTGGCGATCGCGCTCTGCTGGGGCTGGATCGACGGCCAGAAGCAGGGCCTCGACGACCAGCCCTTTCTCCAGCGCTTCACGCCGCGGCGCGCGCGCAGTGTGTGGCCGAAGATCAACGTCGACAAGGCCGTGGCGCTCATCGAGGCGGGTCGCATGCAGGCGCCGGGGACGCCAGAGCCAGCCGGGACGTCACAGTCGCGCCCTCGCCCAGGCGGCCAGGATCGACGCGTTGAAGCGGCGGTGCAGGAAGCTGTCGCGCAACGGTGGCGGGACATTGGGCAGCGCCAGCTCGCGGATCCAAGCCGGCGGGCGCTCGGCGAAGATGGCACAGATCTCGCACGCTTCGGCTGCGGCGGCGTCGAGCTGCTGCGCGCGCCGCAGCGCGTCGCAGCGCATCGCCTTCAGCGGCCAGCTGGCCGCAGGCATGTCTCGGCGCCCGCTTTCGGCCGAGGCCGTGTGCCGACCCTTACGGGCTCGTTTGGACTTCCTATGTTCGCTCGTCCCGCTTCTTTGCACCGAACGGATAGGCGCCGCCAAGCGTGCCCTTGGGCGGGATCTTGAGAGATAGGATCATCGTCACCGCCAGCGTGACTGCGGTAAAGCCGAGCGAAAACATCACCGGAATCTTGTAGAGGTCGATCAGCAGCATCTTTGCGCCGATGAACACCAGGACGATCGCCAGACCGTAGCTGAGCAGGTGAAAGCGCTCGTGCATGTTGGCCAGCAGGAAGTACATCGCGCGCAGGCCGAGTATCGCGAACACGTTGGAGGTGAGCACGATGAACGGGTCGGTCGTGATCGCGAAGATGGCCGGGATCGAGTCGACCGCGAACACGATGTCGACGATGCCGATGAGAATGATCACCACCAGCAGGGGCGTCGCCATCTTGACGCCACCAATCACGGTGAAGAACTTCTCGCCGTCGTAGTCAGGCGCGATCCTGAAGCGGCTGCGAATCCACTTGAGGGCGGGGTTGTTCTCCAGATCAGGCTCCTGACCGGCGGCCCACCACATCTTGATGCCGGTGAACAGCAGGAAGGCGCCGAACAGGTACAGGATCCAGTGGAACTGCGCGATGAGCCAGGCGCCCACCAGGATCATCACAGCGCGCAGCACGAGCGCTCCCAGGATGCCGATCATCAGCACGCGTTTCTGGAACTCGGCCGGCACCGCGAAGTAGGTAAACAACATCAGGAACACGAAGATGTTGTCGACCGCAAGCGCCTTCTCGATCAGGTAGCCGGTCAGGAACTCCAGCGACTTGGTATTGGCCAGCGAGCGTGCGGCCTCATCTCTGCCGGCGCCGCCGAGGTGCCACCACAGCCAGCCCATGAAGGCAAGAGACACGCCGACCCAGACGAGCGACCAGATGGCAGCCTCGCGCGTGCTGACGCGGTGCGCGCCCTGCTTGCTCATCGCAAAGAAGTCGACAAGCAGCGCCACGAGCACGAACGCCGCGAACAAGGACCACATGAGTGGAGAACCGATGGATTGCATGACTGCCTGTCTCTTTGGAGTGATTTGCAGGGAGCTGATCAGTTCCTGGACGACGATCGAAGCATCTCACGGTGCAAGCCGAAGTGCTCGACGGCGACGCCGAGCACGATCGATTCGCCCTCCGGGACATGCGCGTCGGACTCAGCAAGTGTGACGCACAAGTGCAGCAACTTCCGCCGCATCGCGGGGTCTCGTATCTCGCCCATCAGGTCCGCCAACGTACGCTCATCCACCGGGCAGGCGTCGGCCCGCTTCAACCGGTCGCTCGAAAGCAAGTCTTCGCGGAAGATGTCCAGCAGCGCATGCAACTCATGCCGCGCCAGGCCCAGCTGGTCATGCACGGCCAGGCGGTCGAGCCACTCGATCCCGGCTTCGCCGATGTCGCCGTCGGCGACCACCGTCAGTGCGACGATGCGGGCGGCCGCCTGTGGGCTGTTCGCGGGACAGCTGCGCATGATGGGTCTTCCTCGCGCGCTTTCGGTCGCGGGTCAGTCGAAGATGTTGCTCAGCCAGGACTTCTTGCGGTTGCCTCGGCCGTGCTCGTAGTCGGAGTCCGCGGACTGGGATTGTGATCGCGCAGCCGGGCTGTCGGCCGGGGCTGCCGCGATCGACGCTGAGCGCTCGATCAGCTTGTCAGTTCGCCGCGGTCGATCCACACTCCGCGGCACTTCGGGCAGTAGTCGATCTCGACGCCCTGGCGGTCGCTCATCACGAGTGCGGTGTCGGCCAGGGACACCAGCACGTTTCTAATCGCCATCCTAACCGCCACGCTGGCCGGAGTCACCGTCCACGTCTGGCGCCTGGGCAACGAGAAGCGCGACGTGGCACTGCTCGGTGTGTTCTGCGACCTGTGCGGCGCGGGCACCGCTGTCGCCGCACCACTGACCTGCGACCTGGGCGCCCTGCCCAAGGACGACCGCGAGAATGGTGTGCGGGAGGCTTGATGCTCTCCGGCGGCTGCGTCTGTGTGGCTCCGGGTACGGCCTGCCGATCGGCAAGAAGAACGCCAGTCGTGCTCGAAGCGCGTTGGTCGACAGGGCCGGTCCATGCGCCAGCACAGCAAGCGCCAGGGTCAGCCGCCAGCCGCGCGCGCGACGCAGTGGATCAAGACTGCGCGGCTCGGCCAAACACCTCTTCGCGCGCCACGTGGCAGATCGCGATCACGGCCGGATGGATCAAGCGCCGTTGGGTGGTGATGGCGTAAAGCTGCTCGCGCACCGAGTCGATGGCTCCGAGCACCTGCACGCCGTACTGCTTACAGACAAAGGCGGCTGTGGCCGAGGGAGCCACGAAGACGCCGGATGCGGCCTGCCCGAAGGCCTTCAGCAAGGCGCTGTCGTCGAACTCGCCGATGACGCGAGGCCGGATGCGCAGCTCGTCGAACCATTGCATGAGCCCGGGCCGGGTCGCCACATCCTCCCCGGGCAGCAAGAACGGCGCATGGTCGAGGCATGCGGGAAAGTCCCCCGTCAATGTGGCCGCCAGGCTGGCTGCTGCAAATACCGACAAGCTGCTTGCACCGAGAAAGTGGTTGTAGCCGCGCACGTTCAGTCCCGCTGGCATCGGGCGGTCGGCGATGACCATGTCCAGACGGTTCACCGCCAGGTCGGCGAGCAGTGAGTCCAACCGCCCCTCGCGACACACCAATCGGACCGGTTCTTCGATGCGCAGGGCGGGCTCCACCAACCGATACGCCACTGACTTGGGCACGACGTCGGCCACGCCCACCTTGAACATGAGGGCCTGGTGCGCGAGCGGGTCGCGCAGCATGTCCAACAACTCGTCGCCGAGCGTGAAGATTTCATCGGCGTAAGTGAGGGTGCGCCGCCCGGTCTCGGTCAGTTCGAGCTGGCGCCCAGCACGCTGGAACAACGTGACGCCCAGCACCGCTTCCAGCGTCGTCAGCTGGCCACTGATCGATTGCGGGCTCAGGTGAAGCTGCTCGCTGGCCCGAGCAATGCTGCCAGCCTTGGCCACCATCCAGAAGTAGCGCAGGTGCTTGTAGTTGAGCGTGACCATCGCCCGATCGATACATCCAATTTTTCGCTCCAAGTCGACATCATATTCGAGTTGCTCGATGCATTGAGATCCACCACACTCATGAGGAGAAACGATCTCCATAGGAGTGCAGACGATGCCGATCGACGGCCACGCACCGGGATTCGAACCCAAGCCGGCCTTGCGCGCGCGCCGAGCGCGGCCCGCACATCGTCACGTGGGTGGGCTGCGTCGGGCCGCTGTTCCTGACCGACACGCTGTGCAACAGGGGCAGATGGCGGGTGCGCGTGTCCGCCCCAACGATGCCCACATCTGAAGGGGCCCTGTCATGTCAACGCCAGCGACCACCGCGGCCCCAATGCTCGACGCAGATGCGCATGTCGTGCCTACGGGCGAGCGGCGCGACGAGCATGGTCGGCGCATCGCGTTGACCTTCGACTCCACCCTCGTGCGCCCCATTGCGCCACCCGCGGATTGCTGGTGCGTCGCCCTTGACGGCTCGCGCCACTCGATGCATGCGCTGACCGAGGCCATGCGGCTGGCGACCGAGAGCGGCGTGCGCACGCTCGATCTCGGCACCGTGCATCACTGGCTGAGCCTCGAAGCCGCCGAGAAGGAACTGGGGTGTCGCGGCTTGGCCACGAGCGCGGACGCGCGCGCCTTGCTTGATGCGCGCGGGTTCGCATGGCGGCTGCATGTGCGAATGGGCGAACCCGCCCCACGCCTCGTCGAGTTGACCCAGGTGCTCGGCGCTCGCGGCATCGTGGTCGGCGCACGCGGACTCTCGGCCGTCGAAGGCCTGCTGATTGGCTCCGTAGCGCAGCAGATCATCTACAACGCTCATGGAGCCGTGCTCGTCGTGCGTGCACCCGCGGCGCCAAAGGAGAAGGTGGCATGCTGAAAGTGCTCGTTCCCGTCGACGGTTCCAGCAACTCCCTGCATGCCGTGCGGCATGTCCTGATCGAGTTCCGGCGCAACCCGGCGATCGACATCCATCTGCTCAACGTTCAGCCGCCGTTCTCCAGTTACGTCACCAGATGGATCGACCGCAAGACGATCAACGAGGCGCACGTCGAAGCATCGGAGCAGGCGTTGCGGCCGACCAGGCAGATGCTCGACGAAGTCTGTGTACCCTATTCCGTGCACCGCGCGGTTGGGGGGAAGGCAAGCTCGATCGCGGATTTCGCTCGACGGTTGGGTTGCGACCACATCGTCATCGGCACCGCGCGCAAGAACTCGCTCATTCGAACCATCGAGGGGTCCGTCACCACCAAGGTGCTCGAATTGACCACGGTCCCGGTCATCGCAGTCGCTGGCGACCTACCGTCTACGTGGGAGCGCTATGGCATTCAATTGGGCGTCAGCGGCGGCCTTGCCTGGCTGGTGGTTGCGGCACTCGAGTGAACCCCCTTGTGGGGCGGCGGCGCTGTTCTCACGCCCGCGCTTGCGCCCCTGCCCCACTGCGAGAGGCTCGGACCATCGATCGTCGCTGTCGCAGTTGCACCGACGCGCCGCGCTCAGCCGTCGGCATGTGCGAATTCGGCTCGGCCATGCTTGACGATCGTCACCGGCACCGCGGCGTTCTGCACGACGTGCTGCGACACGGAGCCGAGCTGCGCGCTGCGCAGGGCACCTCTGCCGCGTGCGCCCATGATGCTCGCGTCGCAGCCGTGGCGATGGGCCATGTCGATCTGCGCCTGCGCCGGCTTGCCCGATGCGATCTCGCGTTCGTAGGGCACGCCCAAGGCGTCGAGCATGGCCTCGGCGCTGGCCAACGCTCTGCCACACCGCGCCGGTTACCCGGTCGAGTACCTCCGCATCGGGGGGGGGGGAGCACCCCTTCGTACAGATTGACCGGCTCCTGCACAGTCGCCAGTACGAAGCTGGCTTGCAGACCTGATTGCAGCAGTTGCAGGGCGTGGCGTAAGGCGTCGAGCGCCGGCTCGGAGCCATCGACGGCGATGAGGATCTTCATGGTTTGAGTCCAGGAAACTGCGAACCGGGCCACGCTGAAGGCTGGGCCTCCAGCTCGCTAGGCGCCATGGCGGCGGAACAGCCAAAGGCGTTGTGCGCATGGACCCGCAAGACGGCGCCCAGTCGCAGTACCGACAGCGTCACCACCAGTTCCGGCACTCGCGTCACCGGTCGCGATCAGCCCGAGTGCGCTCAACCCACCCGCGAATGTGCTCCATGGGCTGGCCTTGATGGCCAGCGCCAAGGCGCGAAGTGCAGAGGGAGAACCGTCGATCGGAATTGGGGGATTGTTCATCGTGAGCGTTCGCTGCAAGCCACCTTCTCGTGCATGGGCGATGGCAAGGCCGGCAAGAGCACGACCTTGCATCACGCAACTGAACCGAGCTCAGGTCCAACGGCGCCTGAGCACCCGCCTCAGCCGCTAAACCGCCCCGGCGCATAGACATCGAGCGACAGCGCCGGCGGTTTGCCAACCACCAGCCCCGCCACCAGTTGCCCCGTGTGCGGCGCACCGGTCAGGCCCAGGTGCCCGTGCCCCGCGGCCACGTACACGCTCGGGTGCCCGGGCACCGCGCCGATGGCCGGCAGGCTGTCGGGCAACCCCGGCCGCGGCCCCATCCAGCGGCTGGCTTGCTCCAGCCGCGCCGCCGGAAACAGCCGCCGCGCCTGGCGCTGCAACACCTCGGCGCGCCGCCAGCGCGGCGCATCGTCGGGGCTGCCGAGCTCTTCGGTGCCGGCCACGCGCAGGCCCACCTCCATGGAGGTGCAGGCAAAGTGCGCCTCGATCTCGGTGACGACGTGGTTCAGGCGCAGGCCCGGGTCGGCGAAGGTGACGTGGTAGCCGCGCTCGGCGATCAGCGGCAGCGAGAGGCCGAGCGGCTTGAGCAGCTCCGCGCTCCACGCCCCCGCGGCCACCACGGCCGCGTCGGCGGGCACCGGTCCGGCGCTGGTGTGCACAGTGATGCCGCCGCCTTCGCGCGGCCGCGAGTGGTTCACCTGCACGCGGCTCACCTCGACGCGCCGCACCTGCCCACCCATGCGCACCAGCAGCGCGGCATAGGCCTGCACCAGGCGCAGCGGGTTCACCGTGCAACCCATCGGGCCCATGCGCACGCCGCGCGTGTACTCGGGCGAGAGCGCCGGCTCGGCCTGGCGCAGCGCCGCGCCTTCGAGCACCTCGATGTGCGCGCCACGCTCGCGCCGCAAGCGCCAGGCGAGACCCTGCTCGAGGTCGATGCCCTGGGGGCTGCGGTGCACGTAGAGGCCGGGCGTGGGCAACACGAGCTCGGGAACGCCCGCCTCCTGCGCCAGCGCCCGGTGCAGCTCCAGCGTGCTGCGGTACAGCGCCCTCATCGCATCGGCAATCTCCTGCACGCGCGCCGGCGTCGACTCGCGCCGCATGCGCATGAGCCACGGCAGCGTGCGCGGCAGCGAGCCCCAGCGCAGCGCCAGCGGGCTCTCGGCGTCGATCAGCATGCGCGGCAACTGGCCGCCGGCGCCCGGCAGGCCGATGGGCACCACCGCGTGCGCAGCCAGGATGCCGGCATTGCCGAACGAGCAGCCCTGCCCCGGCTCCAGCCGGTCGAGCACGGTGACGGCCAGCCCGTGGCGGCGCAGCTCGATGGCGGTGCAGATGCCGACGATGCCGGCGCCCACGACAACGGCGTGGCGGGAGGAGGTCATGGGGTCATGGGGTCATGGCGGGTGGACGCGAGCGCGAAAGTGGAATCGCCGGGGGCGGATGCGCGGGCCCGGTGCCGTCGCGCCGCATGCTAGGCCGCGGCGCACGTGGGCAGGCAGGGGTTCAACCCGGTGCAAAGCGGACTGCCCTGCAGTTCAGAATGGCCCTGTCGTGCCGGGCCACCCCTGCACACACTCGTTCCACCTTGCCCGAGTGCGCGCGTTGCAGCCCGGCCCGGCATTGCCCTACAAGCACAGGAGTTCCAACCATGCGTCGAGCCCAGCCCAGCGAGCCCTCCATCCGCAAGCCATCGGCCGCCCTGCGCGCGCTGGCCCTGGCCGCGGCCCTGGCCGCGCCGGCGGCCTGGGCGCAGCAGCTCACCGTGGTGTCGTTCGGCGGCGCGTATCAGGATGGGCAGAGCAAGGCGCTCTTCCAGCCCGCGGCCGGCGCCCTGAAGATCACGGTGAAGGAAGAAACCTACACCGGCATCGCCGACCTGCGCCTGAAGGTGAAGGCCGGCGCCGTCACCTGGGACGTGGTGGCCAGCGGTTCGGGCAGCGCGGCGCGCGCGGGCGCCGAGGGCATTCTCGAGAAGCTCGACTACAAGGTCATCGACATCAGCAACTTCGCGCCCGGCCTGGCCACCGAGTACTGCGTGGGCGGCGACGTGTTCTCCACCGTGCTCGCCTGGAACACCAAGACCTACGGCGACAAGGGCCCGCAGAGCTGGGCCGACTTCTGGGACGTGAAGAAGTTTCCCGGCAAGCGCGCCTACCGCAAGGGCGTGGCCGGCGCGCTGGAGCCGGCGCTCATGGCCGACGGCGTGCCCGCCAACAAGGTCTACGAGGTGCTCGCGGCGCCCGGCGGCATCGAGCGCGCGATCAAGAAAATCAAGGAGCTCAAGCCGCACATCGCGGTGTGGTGGAGCTCCGGCGCGCAGCACGCCCAGCTCATGAAGGACGGCGAGGTCGACATGGTCACCGGCTGGAACGGCCGCTTCGATGTGGTGGCCAAGGACGGCGGCAAGGTCGCCTACACCTTCAACCAGGCCCTGCTCGACTACGACTGCTACGCCATCCCCAAGGGCGCGCCAAACAAGGACCTGGCGATGAAGTTCCTGGCCGAGATCGTCAAGCCCAGCTACCAGGCCGAGTTCACCAAGTACATCACCTACGGGCCGACGAACAAGAAGGCCTACGAGCTCGGCACCATCGACGCGGCCTACGCGCGGCGCCTGCCCTCGCACCCCGACAACGCCGCCAGGCAGCTGCCCATCAACCTCGACTGGTACGCCAAGTTCGAGGCGCAGGCCGCGGCCGCCTACCAGAACATGCTCACCGAGTGAGGGCCGGGGCGGACGGCGAGGCGGTGCCCCCGGACGCCTCATGACGCGCCAGGCCGTCCCGATCACCCTGCGCGGCCTGCGCAAGACCTACGGCCCGGTGCGGGCCCTGGACGATGTCGACCTCGACGTGGCGAACGGCGAGTTCCTCACGCTGCTCGGCCCCTCGGGCTCGGGCAAGACGACGCTGCTCATGGTGCTGGCCGGCTTCATCCGGCCCGACCAGGGCGTGCTGCGCTTCGGCGAGGACGACGTCACGCGCCTGGCGCCGCACAAGCGCGACATCGGCATGGTGTTCCAGAACTACGCGCTCTTTCCGCACATGGACGTGGCGGCCAACATCGCCTACCCGCTGGCGCTGCGCGGTGTGGCGCCGGCCGAGCGGGAGCGGCGCGTGGAGGCAGCGCTGCAAACCGTGCAGCTGGCGGGCTATGGCGCGCGCCGCGTCGACCAGCTCTCCGGCGGCCAGCGCCAGCGGGTGGCGCTGGCGCGCGCCATCGTCTTCGAGCCGCGCATCGTGCTCATGGACGAGCCGCTCTCGGCGCTGGACAAGCAGCTGCGCGAGCACATGCAGATCGAGCTGCGGCAACTGCACGAGCAGCTCGGCACCACCACCATCTACGTCACCCATGACCAGCGCGAGGCGCTGACGCTCTCCGACCGCGTGGCGGTGGTCAACGGCGGGCGCATCATGCAGCTGGACACGCCGCGCGCGCTCTACGAGAAGCCGGCCAACCGCTTCGTGGCCGAGTTCATCGGCGAATCGAGCCTGCTGAAGGCCGAGCGCGACGGCGACGGCTGGCGCTGCGCCGGCCAGCCGCTGCGGCACGCGGGCACGGTGCCGGCCGGCACGCGCGCACTGCTCATGCTGCGGCCCGAGCGCGTGCAGGTGCTAGGCCAGCAAGGCGGCGAGCACCTCAACGTGCTGCCGGCCCGCGTGAGCGCCGTGGTCTACCAGGGCGACAGCTTCCTGCTGCAGGCGCGGCTGGCCGACGGCAGCGCCGTCAGCGCGCGCGGCATCGCGCACGCCGCGGTGCTCAACCGCCTGCCTGCGGTGGGAGAGCCCGTGCGCCTGGGCTTCGGCGTCGACGACACCGTGCTGCTGGCAGACGATGGCGGCTGAGTCGGACCCCAGCAAGGCCACCGCCGCGGCGGCCGAGCGCAACGCGGCCATCGTCGAGCCCGACGCTGCCCCCAACGCCGCCGGCCTGCGCCAGGACGAGCGCCGCGAACGGCTGGCCCTGCTCGGCCTCGGGCTGCCCGCGCTGCTGCTCGTCATGGTGACGATGGTGCTGCCGGTGGGCTGGCTCTTCGGCCTGTCGTTCCTGGCCGACGACGGCAGCCTGAGCCTGGAGCACTACCGGCGCATGCTCGAGCAGCCGTCCTACGGCCGCACCTTCTGGATGACCTTCAAGGTGAGCGCGCTCACCACCGCCATCTGCATCGTGCTCGGCTATCCGCTCGCCTATGCCCTTTCGCAGATGCCGCGGCGCGCGGCCAACCTGTGCATGGTGGCGGTGCTGCTGCCGTTCTGGACCTCCCTGCTCGTGCGCACCTATGCCTGGCTGGTGCTGCTGCAGCGCAAGGGGCTCGTCAACGACTGGGGCATGCGCCTGGGCTGGTGGGACGAGCCGCTGGCGCTGGTGCACAACCTCACCGGCACGCTGATCGGCATGGTGCACATCATGCTGCCCTTCCTCGTGCTGCCGGTGCTGGCAGCCATGCGCAGCATCGATGGCGACTTCCTCAAGGCCGCCGCCAACCTCGGCGCCAGCCCGGCGCACGCCTTCCGCACCGTCTTCCTGCCGCTGTCGATGCCGGGGCTGCTGGCCGGCACGCTCATCGTCTTCATCCTCTGCCTGGGCTTCTACGTCACGCCTGCGGTGCTGGGCGGCGGCAAGGTGATCATGGTCTCCAACCACATCGCCAACGACATCGAGCTCTTCTTCAACTGGGGCGCGGCCAGCGCGCTGGGCGTGGTGCTGCTGGTGCTGACGCTGGCACTGCTGTGGCTGGCGACGCGGCTGATGCGGCTGGAGCGCGTGCTCGGGAGCACGTCGTGAAGCGGGGCTGGCTGAGCCGCGCCGCCTCCGACACGCAGGTCACGCACGGCCAGCGGCTGTGGCTCTACGTGCTGGCGGCGCTCGTGCTGGCCTTCCTGGCGCTGCCCACGCTCATCGTCGTGCCGATGTCGTTCTCGGCCTCGCAGTACCTGGAGTTCCCGCCGCGCGAGTGGTCGCTGCGCTGGTACCGCAACTACTTCGCCTCGGCGGCGTGGATGCAGGCCACCACCACCTCGCTGCTGGCCGGCGTACTCACCACGCTGGTGGCCACGCCGCTGGGCACGCTGGCGGCCTACGGCCTCTTCGTCTCGCGCCTGAAAAGCGCGCGGTTCATCCACACGCTCATGCTCACGCCCATCATCGTGCCGGTGATCCTGGTCGCCATCGGCGTCTTCTATGTCTACGTCAAGCTCAAGCTCGTCAACTCGCTCGCCGGCATCGTGCTGGCGCACAGCATGCTCGCGCTGCCGCTCGTGATGCTCATTGTCGGCTCGGCGCTGAAGGGCTTCGACATGAACCAGGAGATGGTGGCGCGCAGCCTGGGTGCCTCGCGGCCGCGCGCCTTCTTCACCGTGACGCTGCCGCAGATCCGCTTCTCGCTCGTGAGCGCGGCGCTGCTGAGCTTCCTCACCAGCTTCGACGAGGTGATCCTCGCACTCTTCATCGCCGGCGGCAGCAACTCCACGCTCACGCGCAACATGTTCAACGCCCTGCGCGACCAGATCGACCCGACCATCGCGGCGATCTCCACGCTGATGATCGCCGTGACGACGCTGGGGCTGGTGCTGGCGCAAAGGTATGGGCGCGACGAGCGGGAGCGCACCGCCGCGCGTGGCGGCCGCTAGCCTAGGCGCCCGGGCGCAGCGCCTGCAGCGTGCGCTCCAGCAACTCGCGCATCTGCTGCGGCCCGTCGATGTAGTAGCGGGCGCGCGAGCCGCCGCGCCCGCGGCCGACGCGCACGGTCAGCCAGTCTTCCGGCGCGCTCTCGAACACGGGCTCGTCGTTGACGTCGTCGCCCGCGAACAGCGCGCAGTCTGCGCCGCAGCGTTGCACCAGTTCACGCATCGAACGCGCCTTGTCCGGCGCGTCGCGCGCCGTGGCGTTGAAGACCCGCTTGCCACCGAAGATGCGCACCCCCGCCGGTGCCGGGTCGAGCAGGCGCTGCAGCAGCGCCCGCGCCAGTGCCGGCGAACGCGCGCGCCGGTAGTGCAGCGCGATGGAGGCGCGCTTGTCCTCGAGTGTGATGCCGCTGGCGGCCAGGTCAGCCGCATGGCGGTGCAGGTGCTCGCGCAGCGGCTCCAGCGCCGCCGCGTGTGCGGACGCGGCGGCGACGGCTTCCAGGCCGGCCGGGTCCTCGGCGCCATGGCTGCCGACCACGTGCAGGGGCACGAAGCCGAGCCGGCCGCGCAGGTCGTCCACCGAGCGCCCGCTCACCACGACGATGGGGCATAGCGCCGCCAGCGCCTGCAGCCGCTCGGCCACCGGCCCCGGGATGCGCGCGTCGTCAGGGTGCGGCACGATGGGTGCGAGCGTGCCGTCGAAGTCGAAGCCCAGCACCGGGCGCCGGCGCATCACGTCGGACAGCGCCGCCTCGCCCTCGGGGGTGAACACGTGCCGCATCCTGCCGCGCCGTCTCAGACGATCTGGTGCCGCTGCACGCGCGCTTCGATGCGCGTGCGCAGACGCCACCGCCCGGCGTCGGCGAGCATGCGCCCGGCCCAACGGTAGACATTGAACTCGCGCACGGTGGTGCGCAGGCTCGCCATGCGCTCGCGCTGCTCGGCCGCCGGCATGGTGGCGGCGCGGTGCAGGGCGTCGGCCGTTTCCTCGACGTGGTAGGGGTTGACGATGAGCGCCTCGTTCAGCTCACGCGCGGCGCCGGCGAAGCGGCTGAGCACGAGCACGCCGCGCAGGTCGTCACGCGCGGCAACGAACTCCTTGCACACGAGGTTCATGCCGTCGTGCAGGCTCGTCACCACGCACACGTCGGCGGCGCGGTAGAGCTCGTTCAGCGCCTCGTGGTCGTGATGCTGCGCGAGCAGCCGCACGGGCTTGTAGCCCGGCCGGCCGAAGCGCTGGTTGATGCGTTCGGCCAAGCGCGACACGCGCTCCTGGAAGCTGCGGTACTCGTCGAGGTCGCTGCGCGTCGGCGCCGCCACCTGCACGAAGACGAAGCGCTCCAGCCACTGCGGATGTTTCTCGAGCAGCCGCTCGACGGCGTTGAGCCGCTCGAGGATGCCCTTGGTGTAGTCGTAGCGGTCGACACCGAGCGCCAGCACGGTGTCCGCGGGCAGCCCGAGTCGCTCGAAGACGCGTGCGCGGCAATCGGCCGGCTTCGGCCAGTGCTCCGGGTGCTCGGGCCAGGCGATGGAGATCGGGTAGCTCTCGATCAGGGTCTCCTTCTCGCGGTAGGTGATGGTCGAGTGTTCGTGCTCGATGCGCGCCTCCAGGTAGCGGTCGACCGTCTCGATGAAGTTCTTGCAGTGGAAACGTGTGTGGAAGCCGAGGATGGTGCTGCCGAGCAGGCCCTGCAGGATCTCGCTGCGCCACGGGCAGATGCCGAACGACTCGGGGTTGGGCCAGGGGATGTGCCAGAACGTGAGGATGGTCGCCTGCGGCAACTGCTCGCGGATCATCGCCGGCACGAGCGCGAAATGGTAGTCCTGCACCAGCACCACCGGGTCCTCGCTGCGCGCCTCGGCCACCACGGCGTCGGCGAAGCGCTGGTTGATGGCGCGGTAGGCCACCCAGTCCGATTCGCGGAACACCGGCCGCACGTGCGCCACGTGGCACAGCGGCCACATGCCTTCGTTGGCGAAACCGTAGTAGTAGCCCTGCTCCTCCTCGGGCGTGAGCCAGACGCGCCGCAGCCAGTACGAAGCCTCCGCGCGCTCACCGGGCGGCACCGAGACCCGATCGGCGGCGTCGACGGTCTCGCGGTCGGCACTGCCGCTGCCATGCGCGATCCAGGTGCCCGAGCAGGCGCGCATCACCGGCTCGAGCGCCGTGACGAGGCCGCTGGCCGGGCGGCGCACGACGATATGGCTCTCCTCGCTGCCTTGCGCCGAAACACGCTCGTGGATGTAGGGTTCGCGGTTCGAGAGCGCGATCACCTGGTCCCCGGCCAGCTGGCTGCGCAGCAAGGCGCGCAGCCGCGTCGCCGTCCACTCGGTGTCAGGGCCTTGCGAGCGGCGGTACTCGTCCTCGAGGTCGCGCAGACGCGAGCGCAGGTCGGCCGCGAAGGGTTGCAGCTCGGGCGCTGAACCGAGCGGTGTCAGCAACCCCTCGCCACGCATGATGCCTCGCACGCCCTTCACCCAGCCGTACCAGCTGACCTGCGCCACGACCATGGTGATGAGCGCGATGATGAACCCGAGCCCGGCGATAAGCCCCATCAGGTAGCGCCGCGTGTCCTGGCTGCGCCGCTCGATGAAGCTCAGGTCGTGCAGCAGGACGAGGCGGCCCAGCAGCAGCGGCTCCGCCGTGCCGGAAGCGCCTGCGACCGACTCGATGGCCGCACTCGTGCCCGAACCCGCCAAGCCGGCACTGGCGGGCCCGGAAGGTGCCGCGCCTTCCGACGCCGGGCCGGCGGCCCCGCCCGGTGCGGTCGTTGTCGCCGGCGTGGCCCACACCGGGTGCACACCCACGTGCACGGGTCCGTCGGCCAGCTCGAAGCGCGGTTCGGCCAGGCGCGCCACCTCGGCCGCCTTGGCGCAGTCGAGGCTCTCGGGGTAGCGGTCGGTCTGCTGCAGCCGCCGTCCGCGCGGGCTGCACAGCGCAATCGCGTACAACCGTTCGTCGCGCGCCGTGCGCTGCAGCAGCGGCAGCAGGCGCGCGCTTCGGCCCTCGGCAAGCGCGGCGTCGAGCGAGTCCGAGAGCGCGTTGGCCACCAACACGCCGCGGCTGTTGAGGTCGCGGCTGAACCACCGCAACGTCACCTGGTCCATCAAGGGCACCGCCAGATAGGCTGCGGCGATCAGCGTCACCACCAGCGGCGCGAGAAAGCGCAGTTGCAGGCGGATCGACTTCAACTGAAGCTTGATCGCTTTCAGCATGTGGTCGACCATAACTCCACGGCTGCTCGGACGGGGGAAAATAACCCAGTGCAACCGAAGGTCACGCCTGCTTGCGCATCCACGGGCGAGCGGCCACCATTGCCGCAGACCCACTGGCCGATTTCCGATTGAACAACGACCGCCCCGATCCCCCGCGCCCTGAGGCCAGCCTCGACCTGGCGCTCGTCGGCAACTGCACCATCGGCGCGCTGATCGAGCGCCGCGGCAGCATCGTCTGGTGCTGCATGCCACGCTTCGACAGCCCACCGGTGTTCGACGCCTTGCTGCACAGCGCCCAGGGCCTGCCGCTGAACGGCGCGATGACGGTCGAGCTCGAAGGCCTCGCGCGCCACGAGCAGGCCTACGACCCCGGCACGGCCATCGTGCGCACGCGCCTGTGGGACGACCAGGGCCAGGGTGTCGAGATCACCGACTTCGCGCCGCGCTTCATCCACCGCGACCGCATCTTCCGCCCGGCGCAGCTCGTACGCAGGCTCAAGGCGCTGGCCGGGCACCCGCGCATCCGCATCACGGTACGGCCGCGCGGTGCCTGGGGCGCGACGCTGCCCGAGGTCACGCGCGGCAGCCATCACCTGCGCTACGTGCTGCCCGAGGGCACCTGGCGACTGAACACGAGCGCGCCGCTCACGTACCTGCACGACAGCACCTGGTTCGTGCTGCAGTCGCCGGTGAGCCTGCTGTTCGGCCCCGACGAAACCATGGCCGGCGGCATCGACGAGACGGCGCGCGAGTTCGAGGAACACACGTCGCTGTACTGGCGCCACTGGACGCGCCGCCTGGCGCTGCCACTCGAATGGCAGGACGCGGTCATCCGCGCGGCCATCACGCTCAAGCTCTGCCAGTACGAGGACACCGGCGCCATCGTCGCCGCGCTCACCACCAGCATCCCCGAGGCGCCAAACAGCGGCCGCAACTGGGACTACCGCTACTGCTGGCTGCGCGACGCCTTCTTCGTAGTGAGGGCGCTGAACAGCCTGTCGGAAGTAGGCACGATGGAGAGCTACCTGCACTGGTTGTACGACGTCGTGCGCGGCGCGGGCGAAGGCCACGTGCAGCCTCTCTATGGCATCGGCCTGGAGCGGGCGCTGCCCGAGCGCATCGTCGAGAGCGCCGCCGGCTACCGCGGCATGGGGCCGGTGCGCGTGGGCAACCAGGCGCAGGAGCACTTCCAGCACGACGTCTACGGCGGCATCGTGCTCGGCGCGGCGCAGGCCTTTCACGACCACCGGCTGCTGCAGCGCCCCGACGCCTCGGACTTCGCCGCGCTCGAGCGCATGGGCGAACACGCCTGGCGCCTGCACGACCAGCCCGATGCCGGCATCTGGGAGTTGCGCACGCGCGCGCGCGTGCACACGTCGTCGGTGCTGATGTGCTGGGCCGCCTGCGACCGCCTCGCGCACGCCGCGCTGGCGCTGGCGCTGCCCGAGCGGGCCGCGCTGTGGCGCGGCCGGGCGCAGAAGATCCGCGAACTGATCCTGGCACGAGCCTGGAATCCGAAGCGCCAGGCCTTCGTCGAAAGCCTGGACGGCGAGCACCTCGACGCCAGCGTGCTGCTCATGGCCGAGGTCGGCTTCGTCGAACCGCGCGACCCCCGCTTCGTGAGCACCGTCGCGGCCATGGAATCGACGCTGATGGATGGCCCCTTCATGCGCCGATACGAGGCGGCAGACGACTTCGGCAAGCCCGAGGTGGCCTTCAACGTCTGCTCGTTCTGGCGCGTGGATGCGCTGGCGCGCATCGGCCGCCACGAGGAGGCACGCGCCGCCTTCGAGGCCTTGCTGGCGCGCCGCAATTCGCTCGGCCTGCTCAGCGAGGACCTGGCACCGGCCACCGGCGAGCTGTGGGGGAACTTTCCGCAGACGTACTCGATGGTGGGGATCATCAATGGGGCGGTGCGGTTGTCGGCGCCGTGGGACACGGTGATTTGATCTCTCTTCTGCGGCGTGCGGCGTGCGGCGTGCGGCGTGCGGCGTGCGGCGTGCGGGATGCGGGTGCGGGATGCGGTTGCTTCCGGGCGAGTCGGCGGACTCGACGCGTGCCGGGTCTCGCCCCGGCGGGCCGAGACCCGGCCTGGTTCGACTGAAGCCAGTCGCCCGCCGGAGCGCAACAGCCAGCCACGCAGCACCACCCCAACCCTGCGCTACGATCCCGCCAGTGATCGTTCACGGCCCCGCCGCCGCCGGCGGTGCGCCCTCCACCTCCATGCAAATCGTCTGCCTCGATCTCGAAGGCGTGCTCGTGCCCGAGATCTGGATCGCCTTCGCCGAACGCACCGGCATCGCCGACTTCCGCCGCACCACGCGCGACGAGCCCGACTACGACAAGCTGATGCGCTGGCGCCTGGGCCTGCTGCGCCAGCACGGCCTGAAACTCGCCGACATCCAGGGCGTCATCGCCGGCATGGCGCCGATGGCCGGCGCGCGTGAGTTCCTCGATGACCTTCGCAGCCGCTACCAGGTGATCATCCTGTCGGACACGTTCTACGAGTTCGCCGACCCGCTGATGCGCCAGCTCGGCCGCCCCACGCTCTTCTGCCACAAGCTGGTGGTCGATGCCGACGGCTTCGTCGCCGACTACAAGCTGCGCCAGCCCGACCAGAAGCGCCACGCGGTCAACGCGCTGAAGGGCCTGAACTACCAGGTCATCGCCGCCGGCGACTCTTTCAACGACACCGGCATGCTCGGCGCGGCCGATGCCGGCTTCTTCATCCACCCGCCGGCGGGCATCGTCACGCAGTTCCCGCAGTACCCGGTGAACACCAGCCTCGCCGAGCTGCGGGTGAGCATCGATGCCGCGGCCGCGCGGCTGCTCGCCGCCTGACCGTGCGCACTTCGGCAGCGCCATGCCCCGCCGCGAACTCGAACTGCTGGCCCCGGCGCGCAATGCCGACATCGGCATCGAGGCCGTGAACCACGGCGCCGATGCCATCTACATCGGCGGCCCGGGTTTCGGCGCGCGCGACAAGGCGAGCAACTCGGTGGCCGACATCGAGCGCCTGACCCGCCACGCACACCGGTACGGCGCGCGAGTCTTCGTCACCGTCAACACCATCCTGCGCGACGACGAGGTCGAGCCCGCGCGTCGCCTGATCCACGCGCTGCACGGCGCCGGCGCCGACGCGCTGATCGTGCAGGACATGGCTCTGCTCGACCTCGCCGCGGCGGGCGAGTTGCCGCCGATCCAGCTGCACGCGAGCACGCAGACCGACATCCGCACGCCCGAGAAGGCGCGCTTCCTGCAGGACGTGGGCATCCGCCAGATGGTGCTGGCGCGCGAGCTGACGCTGGCGCAGGTGCGCGCCATCGAGGCGGCGCTGCGCGGCGGCGCCGCCGAAGACCCTTTGCGCCCGCCAGCCGTGCTCGAATTCTTCATCCACGGCGCGCTGTGCGTGGCCTACAGCGGCCAGTGCTACATCAGCCATGCCATCAACGGGCGAAGCGCCAACCGCGGCGGCTGTTCGCAGGAGTGCCGCCAGCCCTACACCGTGCTCGACGGCGCCAACCGCATCGTCGCGCACGAGAAGCACGTACTGAGCCTCAAGGACAACAACCAGAGTGCCAATCTCGAGGCGCTGGTCGACGCCGGCATCCGCGCCTTCAAGATCGAGGGCCGCTACAAGGACATGGCGACGGTGAAGAACGTCACCGCGCACTACCGGCAGCTCGTCGACGCGCTGCTGGAGCGGCGGCCCGAGTTCACGCCTTCGTCCGACGGCCGCTGCCGCTACACCTTCCAGCCCGACCCCGACCGCGCCTTCCACCGCGGTGCCACCGACTACTTCGTCAACGGCCGCCGGCCGCCCGAGCTGGGCGACATCGGCGCCTTCGACACGCCCAAGCACGTGGGCACGCCGGTGGGCCACGTGCTGCGCCTGGGCGCCGATCACTTCGACCTCGAGGTGAGCGCGCCCGCCACCTCACTGCACAACGGCGACGCGCTCACCTGGACCGACCTGCAGGGCGGGCTGCAGGGCGTGCCGGTCAACGTCGCCACGCCATTGCCCGGCTCCGGCGGGCGTGCATGGCGGCTGCAGCCGAACGCGCCGATGGAGACGCTGGCACGCGAGCACGGCCTGCGCAAGGGCTGCGAGATCGCACGCAACCGCGACATGGCCTGGGAACGCGTGCTCGAGAAGAAGAGCGCCGATCGCACGATCGGCGTCAAGCTGCGCCTGATCGAGACCCGCCGCGGCTGGCGCCTCGAAGCCACCGACGAGCACGGCCGCCGCGCCGGCATCGAGGCTGCGGCGCAACACGAACCGGCGCGCGAGCCGGCCCGCGCCGAAGCGGCCGCGCGCGAGCATCTGGCCCGCCTCGGCGGCACGCTGTTCGAGGTGCGCTCGCCCGCCGACATCGAGATCCACTGGCGCGAGCCTCGCTTCGTGCCGCCGAGCGCGCTCAACGCCTTGCGCCGCGCCGCCGTCCAGGCGCTCGAGGAAGCGCGCGCCGCCGCCTTCGAGCCGCTCGCGCCGGGCACGCCGGTGGCGCCCCCCGTGCCCTACCCCGAGGACACGCTCACCTACCTCGCCAACGTCTACAACCGGCGTGCCGCCGCCTTCTACGCCCGCCACGGCGTGAAGATCATCGATGCCGCGTACGAGAGCCACGAGGCGCTCGGCGACGTGAGCCTCATGATCACCAAGCACTGCGTGCGCTGGTCGCTTTCCCTGTGCCCCAAGCAGGCCAAGGGCGTAACGGGCGTGCAGGGCACCGTGCGTGCCGACCCACTGACGCTGGTGCAGGGCCAGGAGCGCTTCATGCTGCGCTTCGACTGCAAGCCCTGCGAGATGCACGTGGTGGGGCGGATCAAGAAGAGCGTGCTGAAGCAGGCGGCTGCGGCGCCGCTCGCCTTCTTCCGCAAGCGCCCGGGCTCCGGGAGCGCGCCCGCTGGCGCCGCCGGCCTGCCGACACCCGGCACGCGCTGAGGCACCGCCGCATCGGCGACGCGGCACGCGCTCGGCTGCCTCAGCCCAGCGCCGCGGGGTCGAAGTTGGCGCCGCAGACGATCACGGCCACCTTTTCGTCCGGCGCCGGTTGCACGGCGCCGGCCCACAGCGCCGCCAGCGGCAGCGCGGCGGCCGGCTCCACGGCCAGGCGCAGGTCGGCCCACATGCGGCCCTGCGCCGCGGCGATGAGGTCGTCGGGCAGCAGGTAGCTGGCCGCCACATGCCGGCGGCAGATCGGCCAGGCCAGGCTGCCGAGGCGGCGTGCGCCCAACGAATCGGCGGCGATGCCCGACACCTCCACCGACACCGGTTCGCCACGCGCCAGCGACGCGTGCAGCGTGGGCGCGTTCTGCGGCTCCATCGACTCCACGCGCGTGCAGCCCTCGAACCAGGCCGCGATGCCGGCGATGAGGCCGCCGCCGCCGACGCTCACGAGCACGCGGTCGGGCACGCCGGCCTCGGCCTCGATCTCCATGGCCAGCGTGCCGGCGCCGGCCAGCACCTCGGGCTGGTCGTACGCATGCATGAGCAAGGCGCCGCTGCTGCGCTGGCGTGCCAGGCAGGCCTCGAACGCCTCGGCATAGCTGGCGCCGCCCACCGTCATCGTCGCGCCGGCGACGACGAGGCGGTTCCGCTTAGAAGGCGGCGTCGTCTCCGGCACGAAGACCTCGCAGCGCACGCCGAGCGCGCGCGCCGCGAGCGCGGCGGCAATGCCGGCATTGCCACCCGAGGCGATGACCACCCCCGCGGCCGGCAGCGACTGCTGCGAGCGCAGCCGGTTGAACATGCCGCGCGCCTTGAAGCTGCCGGACACCTGGAGCTGCTCGAGCTTCAGCCACACCTCGGCACAGCCGAGGCCAAGCGCTGCGCCCGGCAGCTTCCACAGCGGCGTGCGGCGCACGTCGCCGCGGATGCGCTCCATGGCCGCGCGGATGATGGCCGGTGTGACCTGCCCTTCGTGCACGACCCACTCGGGCGCGCCTTCATCGTGGCCGCCGGCAGGCTGGGCCTCGGCGGCGAGTGCGGCAGGCAGCAGGGCCCCAGGCGCGGCAGCATCGTTCATGCGCCATGCTAGCGCCGGGGGTCGGGCGGTACAGTTGCTCATGGACGACACCCGCAGCCACACCCCTAGCTTCGCTTTCGGCGCCGCCACGCTCGAGTGGGCCCGGCGCCTCGTACGCCTGCACACGGTGAGCGACCGGTCCAACCTGGCGCTCATCGAGACCATCGCCGACGAGTTGCGCACGATCGGGGTGCCGCTGCGCCTCACCTACGACGACGAGCGCAAGAAGGCCAACCTCTTCGCCACGCTCGGCGAGGGCAAGCCGGCCGGCCTCGTGCTCTCCGGCCACACCGACACGGTCCCCTGGGACGGCCAGGCGTGGACAACCGACCCGCTGGCCGCCGAGGTGCGCGACGGCCGGCTCTACGGCCGCGGCAGCGCCGACATGAAGGGCTACATCGGCGCCGTCGTGGCGCAGACGAGGCACTGGCTCGAGGCCGACCTGCCCTTTGCCCTGCACTACGCCTTCAGCTACGACGAGGAGGTTGGCGCCTTCGGCGCGCGCCGGCTGCTCGCGGACCTGCGCGACGCCGGCCTGGCGCCGCGCCTGTGCATCATCGGCGAGCCCACCGAGATGGTCCCGGCCGTTGCGCACAAGGGGGTCTATCGCTGGCGCTGCAGCGTCAAGGGGCACGCAGCGCACAGCTCGCTGACGCCGCATGCGGTGAACGCCGTCGAGGCGGCGGCGCGCGTCATTGCGCACATCGCCGGCATCGGTGACGAGCTGCGCGAAAGCGGCCAACGCGAGGCCGGCTTCGACGTGCCTTACACCACCGCGGCCGTCTGTGTGGTGCAGGGCGGCATCGCAGACAACGTGGTGCCCGAGGACTGCCGCTTCCACTACGAGTTCCGCAACCTGCCCGGCGTGGACGCCGAGGCGCTGCATGCGCGCGTTGTCGAACGTGCGCGCGCGCTGGAGCCGGCCATGAAGGCGGTGGACCCCGCCACCGGCATCCGCTTCGAGAGCATCACCGAGATGCCGTCGTTCAAGGCACGGCCCGACGAGCCGGCCGTGGCGCTGGCGCTGCGCCTGGTCGGCGCCACGAGAACGACCAACGTCGCCTTCGGCACCGAGGCCGGCCTGTTCCAGCGCGCCGGCATCTCCACCGTCGTCTGCGGGCCGGGCTCGATCGGCCAGGCACACCAGGCGGACGAGTTCGTGAGCCTGGAACAACTCGCGCGGTGCGAGTCGTTCCTGCGCGGCATCACGCGCGAAGGCGCAGGCTGGCTCGCGCCATGATCGCGCCGTGGGCGCGCCGCAATCGCGCCCGTTCTCAGCCCGCCAGCAGGTGCTCCGGCGGCTCGCCCGCCAGCCAGCGCTGCCACATGCGCGTGAGCAGCGTCTCGAACTCCTGCGTGTAGAGCTCGCAGTCGAAAAGCGGCAGTTCGTGCCGCCGCACGGCGAGGTGTTCGCGATAGCCGGCGAGCACCTCGGGCTCGCGCATCAGCGCCAGGATGGCCAGCCGGTAGTCCTCGACGCTGTTCTGCGCCAGCTCGCCCAGGCCGGCGGCATGCAGCACGCTGGCCGCCACGCGCGAGGCGAAGCCGTTGCGGTAGAGCGTGACCACTGGCACGCCCGCCCACAGCGCATCGGCGGCCGTGGTGTGGGCGTTGTAGGG
The DNA here is from genome assembly GCA_022842825.1 of Rubrivivax sp. Lineage (GTDB taxonomy): Bacteria > Pseudomonadota > Gammaproteobacteria > Burkholderiales > Burkholderiaceae_C > Rubrivivax. The sequence goes on along the minus strand of JALHOU010000025.1, from coordinate 8,029 downwards.
CCAGGTGTCGACGAAGAGGTCGGCCAGCGCCAGCCGCGCGAAGTGCTCTGCGTACGACACGGCCTTGGCGAAGACGATGCGCTCGCCGCCGACGCCGCGCGCCTCGGCCTCGCGGCGCACGTTGTCGTGCAGCTGGCCGTTGGTCTCCTTCAGCCAGAGCACCGAGCCCGGCACCTCGCGCATCACGCTGCACCACACGTCGAAGGCTTCGGGCAGGATCTTGTAGGTGTGATTGAAGGCACAGAGCACGAAACCTTCTTCGGGCAGCCCGGCGTCGGCGCGGCTCATCGGCCGCGTGGCATCGGGCAGCGGGCGCCAGCGTCCGTTGGGTTGAAAGGTCACCGGCATCTGGGCCAGCTTCTCGCTGTAGAGGTGCGCCAGCTGCACCGGCGTGACGAGCGGGTCGCCGACGAGGTAGTCGATGTAGGGCGCCCCCGTGCTGCCCGGGTAGCCGAGGTAGGCCACCTGCAGCGGCGCCGGCCGGCGGGCCAGCACGGCGTTGCGGTGCCCGCGCGTGTGGCCCTGCAGGTCGACGAGGATGTCGATGCCGTCGGCGCGGATGCGCTCGGCGGCCTGTGCGTCGCTGGTGCCCCGCAGGTCGACGAAGGCGTCGGCGGCCTTCGTCAGCCGCTGGCGGATGGCCGAGCCGTCGTCGCGGCCGGTGGAGTAGAGCAGGACCTCGAAGCGCCGGCGGTCGAAGCGCTCGATCATCTCGACGATGAGCTGCGCCACCGGGTGCTCGTGGAAGTCGTAGGAGAGCAGACCGATGCGCGGGCGGCGTGCTGCGCGCGCCTGCCGTTCGGTGGCCGTCAACGCCGGCAGCTCTCGCGCGCCGACGGTCGCGGCCAGCGCCTCGCCGCGCGCGGCGGCCAGCTGCAGCGCCGGATCGATGGGCAACGAGAGCAGGCTGAAGGCACTTGCCAGCCGCGCCATGCCGGCGGGCGTGGTGGCCAGCGCCTGCTCCAGCCGCGCGACCTCGTGGTCGAGATCGGACCAGTCGCAGACATGCCGCTTCTCGTACGACAGGTGCGCCATCGCCTGCAGATTGCCGGGGTCCAGCGCCAGCACCGTCTTCAGGCACTCGATCGCCTCCTTCTCCAGGGCCATGTCGCGGAAGGCGGTGGCCATCATCGCGTGCAGCGACATCATCGAGGGCGCGATGGCGGCGGCCTGCATCAGGATGTCGATCGACTCCTTGGGTCGGCGCAGCGCCTGCAGCATGGCGCCGTGCTGCAGCATCGCATCGGGCTCGCGTGTGCCACCGGCCTCCAGGCGCTCGAAGGCGGCCACCGCCTCGGCATAGCGGTGCAACGCGGCCAGCGCCTCGCCTTGCAGCCGCAGCGCCAGCGGCTGCGAGGGGTCCAGCGCCAGCGCACGCTGCACGGCGGCCAGCGCACGCGCGTGGTCGCCCGCGTGTCGGTAGGCATTGGCAAGATTGATCCAGTACAGCGCATCGGCCGGCTCGGCCCGCACGGCACGTCGGAAGGCGCGCGCCGCGCCGATCCAGTTGCGCTGGCCGACATGCGCGAGGCCCTGCTCCCAGTACTGACGGCCGCGGCCCGCCCGGGCTGTCGTGGCGGCCTGAAGGGAAGGCATGCTCATGGGGACATCTCCGGGGCGTGTGATCGGGTGGCGCCCGCAGACCCGGCCGCTGGCACAGGCGGCCTCGCGGCGGGCTTGTGGGCATTGATGTTCAGGCTGATCGGCGTGCCGAGCACGACCGTCTCGCTGGTGTCGGCAAAGAGGCCGTGGCGGCCGACGCGCTGCAGGTTCACGAAGCCGGCGCGGTCGAGGAAGGCGGCCATGAAGTCCTGGTTCAACCCGACGCGATGCAGATCGTGCGCGTGCGTCTGGCCGCCGAAGATCATGCGCATGACCTGGAAGCGCTGGTTCACGTCCAGCACGTGCCGCTGCAGCAGCAGGTGCGCAAGGATGTCGATGTCGGGCACCGACAGGCGCAGCACGCCGCCCGGCGCGAGCACGCGGAACCACTCGGCCAGCACGCGCGGCAGCTCGTGCACGTAGTCGAAGTGCTCGAGCACGTGCGAGGCGTAGACCTCGGCGAAGGTGCCGTCGGCGAAGCGCGAGAGGTCGAGCGCGTCGCCCAGGTGGTCCACATGCGCGCCTTCGCGCACGTCCAGCACCTCCCAGCCCTCGCGGGCCTCGGTGCCACCGATATGCAGTCGTCTGATGGAGTTCATCGCAGCGGCATGCGGGGGAAGGAAATGGGAACGGACGTGACCCGCACGCCCGCGAATGATCGGGTTCAAGTGTGCGCAGCTGGCGCCGAAATGACGGGGTTCGCCAGGCCTTCTCAAAAGGCGAGCCGGCGAGGGCGGCAGAACAAGGCGTCGAAAAAGCCGCTAAAGCTCCGATCGGGCTCGCCGAAAACTGGCTCAACGTGCTCGCAAAAACGGGCACGGGTCCGGAGCGGAACGGGCCGCGGTTGCATCAGCCTATCCAGGGGCAGCTTCCACGGCGACGGGTTGCCCGGGCGTGTTCCCGAAGCGGCGTGCTCGCACGCGGCCGAGGGGACGGCAGGTGAAAGGTGCGCGGTCCCGAAAGGAGAGAGGGGACCTCATGCCCCAATCCGCTGAACTGCCTGTGGTCCATCACCCCTATTGGAGTCTTCCCAAATGCCCCAGTCGATCAACACCAACCTCGTCTCGCTGAACGCCCAGCGCAACCTCGGCTCGAGCCAGAGCTCGCTGGCCCTCTCGATGCAGCGCCTGTCCTCGGGCCTGCGCGTCAACAGCGCCAAGGACGACGCCGCAGGCCTTGCCATCGCCGAGCGCATGCAGACCAAGGTGCGCGGCATGAACGTCGCCATCCGAAATGCCAATGACGCGATCTCGCTGTCGCAGACTGCGGAAGGCGCCCTGGGCAAGGTCGGTGACATGCTGCAGCGCATGCGCGAACTCGCCGTGCAGGCCGCCAACGGCACCAACACGGGCACGGACCGCACGAGCCTGAACGACGAGTACCTGCAGCTTTCGCGGGAAGCCGCGCGCACGCTCGGTGGCACGCAGTTCAACGGCCAGAGCATCCTCGCGACGACGTCGAACTCGACCTTCCAGGTCGGCGCCAACACCGATGCGGCGCTGGACCAGATCTCGGTCACCGCCTTCAACTGGACGACCGTCGCCGCCATCACGACGGCCATCGGCTCGGCCGTGGGCACCGACCCGACGACCGTCGTCGCTGGCTCGGACGGCAGCTTCGCACTCGCCTCCATCACGGCCATCGATGCTGCCATCGACAGCGTGAACAGCCAGCGGGCCACGTTCGGTGCGGTGCAGAACCGATTCGACAACGTGGTCTCGTCGCTGATGGTCTCGGTGGAGAACCAGACCGCCGCCCGCAGCCGCATCATGGACGCCGACTACGCGACGGAAACCGCCAACCTGTCGCGCGCCAGCATCCTTCAGCAGGCCGGCAACGCGATGGTCGCGCAGGCCAATCAGCTGCCCCAGCAGGTGCTGGCGCTGCTGCGCTGAAGGCCCGGGCGAAGGCGCCGCCAGGCGCCGGCGCCCGGCGTTTGCCTCGCTGACTCTCGGACGAGCCTTCCTGCCCCAGGGGCCTGCCGGTCATCCGGCAGGCCCCCGTTCTTGCTGCGATATGGCGGTCGTTCGTCCCGCTTATTGCGCGACCCACGGGCAGGCACGGGCCTTAATCTGAGGGCACAGCGCTTCGGTTCCGACCGTCGGGGATTCGGGGCGATATCCATCGCCCCCATCCACACCCGATCCGTCGACGCTCGAAGCGCCACCGCCAAGGAGTCAGCCCGTGCCCCAGACCATCAACACCAACCTCGTCTCACTCAATGCGCAGCGCAACCTGAGCACGAGCCAGACGTCGCTCGCCACGGCGATGCAGCGCCTGAGTTCGGGCCTGCGCGTCAACAGCGCCAAGGACGATGCGGCCGGCCTGGCGATTGCCGAGCGCATGAACACGCAGATGCGCGGCATGAACGTCGCCATGCGCAACGCCAACGACGGCATCTCCATGGCGCAGGTGGGCGAAGGCGCACTCGGCAAGATCAGCGACATGCTGCAGCGCATGCGCGAGCTCGCCGTGCAGGCCGCGAACGGCACCAACACCGCGACCGACCGCAACAGCCTGAATGACGAGTTCCTGCAACTGGCGCGCGAGGCACAGCGCACGCTCGGCGGCACGCAGTTCAACGGCCAGAGCATCCTCGCCACGACGCTGACCTCGACGTTCCAGGTCGGGGCCAACACCTCGGCAACGCTGGACCAGATCAGCGTCAGTGCGTTCGACTGGACGCAGAGTGCCACCATCACCACCGCCGTCGGCGCCGACGTCGGCACCGACCCGACGACCATCATCGCCGGCAGCGACGGCAGCTTTGCGCTGGCGGCCATCGCCGGCATCGACCTGGCCATCGACAGCATCAACGCGCAACGTGCGGCCTTCGGCGCGGTGCAGAACCGCTTCGAGAACGTGATCGCCAACCTCATGGTCTCGTCGGAGAACCAGGCGGCCGCGCGCAGCCGCATCATGGACGCCGACTACGCCGCCGAGACCGCCGCGCTCAGCCGCGCGCAGATCCTGCAGCAGGCCGGCAACGCCATGGTGGCGCAGGCGAACCAGCTGCCTCAGCAGGTGCTGTCGCTGCTGCAACGCTGAGCGTCTTGGCGCCGTGACGGCCGACCGGCCGGCGCAAATGTACGCCCGGCCGCAACGCCCGGTGACAAGATCTTCGCTCGCTGGCTCAAGACAAGCTTCAGCCGGTCGATAAGGGGCTCCAAGGGGGCGGCAAGCGCGAAGCAGCGCCACGGCCACCCCTGACGAGCCCCTTGGCCATTCGGCGTCGTGGATCACGGCGCCGCCCCGGGAGAATCCCATGCCCGCGCTCACCTCACTTGGCATCGGCAGTGGCGTCGACCTCAACACCATGCTCACGCAGCTGGTGGCGCTCGAGCGCAAGCCGCTCGAGCAGATGCAGTCCGAGGCCAGCAAGCTGCAGACCAAGGTCAGCAGCTTCGGCCAGATCCAGAGCCTCGTCTCGCGCATCCAGGACGCCGCGAACAAGCTCAAAGGCACGGCCGGCACGGGGCTGTGGACACAGTCGGTGGCCAGGAGCGCCAACGAGCAGGTCGTCACCGCCGTGGGCGGCAGCTCGGCCGCGTCCGGCAGCTACGCCGTCTCGGTGACCTCGCTCGCCGCCGCACAGACCGTATCGTCCGCCACGCCTTTCGTCGACGGCAGCGCCCTGGTCGGCGCCGGCACGCTGACTCTCGAGACAGGCGCGTGGAACGCCGGCCGCACCGCCTTCACGGCCAAGCCCGGCACGACGGCGGCCACGATCAACGTCACCGCCACCGACACCCTGACCACGCTGCGCGAGAAGATCAACGCGCTGGGCGCGGGTGTCACCGCCAGCATCGTCAGCGACGCCAACGGCAGCCGCCTCGCGCTGCGCTCGTCGGCCACCGGCGCCGCCAACGGCTTTCGCATCACCGCCGCCGACGACGACGGCACCCCCACGAACGACACGGGCCTCTCGCGCATCGCCTACGACCCGCCCGGTGGCACCACGGGCATGCTGTTCGCGCAGGCCGGCACCAACGCGGTGGCCAACGTCAACGGCGTGGCCATCGACTCCGCCACCAACGAAGTGAGCGGCGTCATCGAGGGCCTCACGCTGCGTCTGCGCGGCCAGAGCGCGACGCCGGTGGACATCGACGTGAGCCCCGATCGGGAGGCCATCACCGAGGCCGTGAAGGGCCTGGCCGTCGCCTACAGCGACCTCGCCAAGTACATCGGCGAGCAGACGAAATACGACCCCACCGCCAAGGTCGGCGGGCCGCTCCAGGGCGACAGCGCCGTCGGCAACGTGCTCTCGCGCCTGCGCAGCGTGATCAACAACACGTCGGGCGCCTCGGCGGCCTTCGCGCGCCTGTCGGACATCGGCCTCGAGCTCCAGCGCGACGGCACGCTCGGCGTCGACAGCGCCAAGCTGGACAAGGCGCTGGGCAACCTCGATGCGGTCAGGAGGGCCTTCGCCCACTCCGATCCGCTGGCGCCTGCCAACGACGGCTTCGCGCGCCGGTTTGCCACGCTGGCCACCGAGCTGCTGGCGGTGGACGGCAGCCTCACCACGCGCACCGAGGGGCTGCGCAAGCTCATCACGCAGAACAGCGAGAAGCAAAGCCGCCTCGAGGACCGTGTCGAGCGCTTCCAGGCGCGCCTGGTGCAGCAGTTCACCGCGATGGACTCCAACCTTGCGCGGCTCAACGCGCTCAACAGCTACGTCACGCAGCAACTGGCCGGGCTCGCCAACAACGGCAGCGGCTGACCTCTCCCGCTCAAGTGGCCTCGGCGGGGGCCGATAAAGAGTGCATCCAACGCGCAGCGAGCACACCAGGATGTACGCCACCGCCCAGCCCTTCGCCAACTTCGCCGGCCCAGGAGCCCGCCTGGCCCTCGGCGGCCTGTACCAGCAGGTCCGCGTCGAATCGAAGGTCGACGGCGCCTCGCCGCACGAGCTCGTGACGATGCTGTTCGAAGGCTTCATGGAGGCTGTGGCGCAGGCACGCGGCGCCATGCGCGAGCAGCGGCTCGAGATCAAGGGCGCGGCCATCGGACGCGCCGTGCGCATCATCGAGGAGGGCCTGCGTGCAGGGCTCGACCGCCGTGCCGGTGGCACGCTGGCACGCGACCTGGACGAGCTCTACAGCTACCTCGCGATGCGCCTGACGCTCGCGAACCTGCGCAACGACGAGGCGGCGCTCGAGGAGTGCCAACGCCTGATGCGGCCTCTGCACGAGGCCTGGCTGGCCATCGCCGAAGAGGCCGAGACCGCGATGCCGCGCCAACGCTGAACCCGACCCTGCCCTTCCTCCCCTCCAACCGACCGCACCAGCGCCCCGCCCGATGGACCCGCAACTGCTCAACTACTACGAAGCCATCGAGCGCGCCAGCGCCGACATGCTCAACGCCGCCCGCGACGGCAACTGGGACGAGGTGGTCAAGCTCGAAGGCGCCTGCGTGCTGCTTATCAGCCAGCTCAAGCACGCGGCCCAGGAGCCGAAACCTGCCGCCGTCGATACCGCCGCCGAAGCGGCGGCGCTCGAGGCCGCCAAGTTGAAGTCGCGCATCATGCAGCGCATCCTCGTCAACGACGCCGAGATCCGCCAGCTCGCCGAGCCCTGGCTGCAGACGCTCGACGAGGCCCTCGAAGGGCGCCGCCGTACGTTGCACTGAAGCGAGCGGGTCATGCCGGCCGAAGCCCAGCGCGCGACCTCCACGGGTGCACCCGCGTTCGACGAGTTCCGCGTCGCCGACACCAGCGAGCGGCTGGCACTGTTGCTGCAGCTGCGCGACAGCGCCGCACCGGTGCTCATGCACGCCCCGTGTGGCGCGTCGCTGCGCACGACGCTGTGGGTGGTTGACGCGTCCGCCGCGCGCCTGGCCTTCGCCGTTGCCGCCGCCGACCTGCCCTCGCCGCATCTCGCGCCGCTTCTCGAGGCCGACGAGGTGACCGCGGTCGCCCATCCCGGCCAGGCGAAGCTGCAGTTCGACCTGCACGGGCTCGTCCTGGTGCGCGGTACGGCCAGCGCGGTGCTGCAGTGCGGCCTGCCGGACGAACTGCTGCGCTTGCAGCGCCGCGAGGCCTACCGCGTCTGCCCGCCGGTGTCGGCCCCCGTGGCCTACCTGCGACATCCGTCCATCCCCGACATGTCGCTCGCGCTGCGCGTGCTCGACCTCAGCCTCGGCGGCTGCGCACTGCGCCTGCCCGACGACGTGCCGGCCGTCGAGCCGGGCACGCGCATCGACGGTGTGACGATCGAGCTCGACCTGAACACGCGCCTGCGCGTCGTGCTCACGCTGCAGCACGTCACGCATCTGGGCCAGGGCGCCGGCGCGGCGGGCCGGGCGGCCGGCGGCGAATCGCTCTCCGCGCGCGCCCCCAACGGCGCGAACGGCGCCCGCCTCGGCTGCGAGTGGCAACTGCAGCGGCCCGAGGACGAGCGCGTGCTGCAGCGCTGGATCGACCATGCGC